>CAYQSO010000022.1:7269-9618 GCA_964420205.1 uncultured Candidatus Saccharibacteria bacterium | reverse complement strand
ATGAGGACATAATTTCAGGATTAAATACCGCATAAAATTTCCCTTTGTATCCACCATCTTCATCTGCTTCTTGTGCAACAAAAACTTTCATATCTAATCCTATTTGATTGGCTGATAATCCCACTCCTCTTGATGCAATCATCATTGTTCTCATATGAAGCACTAATTCTTGCAATTCTTTTTTATTGAAATTATCAAAATTCACAAGTTTTGTTGGTTGTGTTAAGAATTCCTCTTCTTTCGGATTATTAGCTGTCCAAATTTTTTGATTTTCTTTTTTTATTAACATTTTTTTTGAATTTTATTTTTTGTTGTTTTGGTATTTTTATTTTAGGAATTTTATCTATATAACCACGCTCTTTTGCTATTTTTATAAAATAAGCTCCTGGTTTCTCTATCTCTTTTTTTTCTGTTGATATTCTTGCGAGATTTATCAAATCTTGAGCGTTGTTATATTTTGCTAGTTTTATATAAAATGTTTTGTGGCTTTCGTCTCCCAATATCCCAGATATTTGAAGCCCTGTTAGCTGATGCTTTGTGTGAACTTTTACTGTTTTGCTCTTATCTTTAAGATTTTTTATATAATCTGGAACTTGCATTTGATTCCATATTACAACAATTAATACCTAAAATAAAGGATTTTAGTTGATTGATAAAGGGTTTTTATTGTGATATATTTTCTATAATGTTTATGGAAACTGTAAAAAAGATTCTTGGTAATAAAAAGACAAAAGACGTCTTATTTTTCTTGTTGTTTACAGTTGTAGCTATGTCTGCGTTGGGCATAGTTTATGTAAAAGGGTTTGAAAAAGGATTAAGTTCAACAAGAAATGTAGTTGTCCACGGTGTTACTGAAGAGGGTGAGGTCCCAGCAGATTTTGCTATATTTTGGGATTCTTGGAATCTTTTAAAATCAAAATTTGTTGACAGTGGCATGGTTTCTAATAACAAGGATTTAATGTATGGTGCAATCTCTGGGATGTTTGCTTCAACAGGCGATCCTCATACAGTATTTTTCCCACCAACAGAAGCTTATAAATTTGGTGAAGATATAAGCGGTGAGTTTCAGGGGATTGGTGCTGAAATAGGAAAAGATAAAGAAAATAATCTTGTGATAATAGCCCCTCTTAAATCAACTCCAGCATACAATGCAGGAGTAAAAGCGGGGGACTACATATTGAAAATAGATGGAGAATCCACTGCGGGCATAACTGTTGACGAAGCGGTAAATAAAATAAGAGGCCCCAAAGGGACAATCGTAGTGTTAACCATGTTTAGAGATGATTGGGATGATGCAAAAGACATTGAAATAGAGAGGGGGACTATTGAAATCCCAACACTAGATTATAAAATGATAGATTTTGATGTTGATGGGACTACCGATACTCCAAACATAGCTTATATAAAGTTATATAATTTTTATCAGAAATCTCCATTGCTTTTTTATAGAACAGCATTAAGTTTAGTAAATTCTTCTCCGGGGGGTATAATATTGGATTTGAGAGACAATCCCGGCGGATATTTAGATGCAGCTATTTCAATTTCAGGATGGTTTGTGGAAAAAGATAAGACAATAGTTACGGAGAAATTTCAGAATGAAGAAAACAACAAAGTATTTAAATCCCAGGGGCCAGGATTGTTGAAAGATATTCCTGTTGTTGTTTTGATAAATAAAGGATCTGCTTCTGCGTCTGAAATAACTGCTGGTGCATTAAAACAAGAAAATAATGCGACTATAATTGGAGAGACTAGCTTCGGGAAGGGGACAGTTCAAGAGGTTGAAAATTTATCAGACGGCTCAATGGTAAAGATAACAATTGCACACTGGCTAACTCCAGATGGGCAATCTATAGAGGGGAATGGAATAGAGCCAGATATAGAAGTTGAGCAAAATGGTGAAGATGTTTATGGCCTTGGTAATGAAAACATAGAAGGGGATAAAGTTATATTAAAAGCATTAGAAATTCTGAAAAATAATAATTAAAAATACACAACATGAAAATCTTAATAATAAAAGACGATAAAAATTTAGGTAAAAAGGGGAGTGTAGTAGAAATTTCTCCTGGGTATGCTAGGAATTATGTTCTGCCAAATAAAATAGGTGTTCCTGCTACAGAGACAGAAATAAATAAATTTAAAGACAACAAAAACAAAGAGGAAGAAGTTAAGAATAAAAAGAAGGATTTAATATCAGAACTAGCAAAGCAATTAAATGAGAAAGAATTAAATTTTGAGGTTAAAGTTGGTAAAGAGAATGAAGTTTTTGAGGGGGTTCATGACAAAGGTGTAATTGAAGAATTATTTAAATTGGTAAGTGATTTAGATAAAGATGGCTTAATAGAGAAAAAT
>CAYQSO010000022.1:0-7259 GCA_964420205.1 uncultured Candidatus Saccharibacteria bacterium | reverse complement strand
CATGGCCAAGGAGGCCATCACCATTTGGTGGAGCACGGTGGTGAAGGCCGTGGTCATCAACAGTAATTCGCCAGAGATGAAGAAGATCCTTCATACCTTCCTAGCTTCGGCGGTGGAAAACTATAAAGGAGATTGGAGATGTTGAAGTTGTAGCTTATATGGGGAAAGGAGATGACAAAAAAGATATAAAATTGAAGTTAAAAATATCTCCTAAGAAATAATAAAAAAACCGCCAAATGGCGGTTTTTTATTCTACGCTTATTTTAGTTGCGTATCTGAAACTTCCAGTAAATAATTTCTTTTTAACTCTTTTGAATTTAACAGTTCCTTCTGCGTTTGCATATAAAGTATCATCACTTCCTCTTTTTACATTTTTTCCCGGAAGATAACGAGTTCCTCTTTGTCTAATCAAAACCTCGCCAGCATTTACTTTCTGGTCGTGTTGTCTTTTAACTCCTAGATATTGAGGATTTGAGTCTCTTAAGTTTTTAGATGAGCCTAATTGCTTTGTATGTGCCATATCTTAGTGTAAATATAATTCAGTTTTAACAGAGAAATTATAGTATATTAAACCTTTGGATGTCAACATAACCCGCCTTCGCCAAGGCTATGGCGTGGCAAGCATGCCTCTATTAAAACTCTTTACTTATGAGATAAATTGTTAAAATGGCACAATTACGTATAATCGCTGGAAAAGTGGCTTAAAACGCGGAATAAGGGCTATTATTAGCGTTTTTAGGGTATAAAATTATATAATATTATAGTATTTATATGTATTTTAAGAGGAATATAGAAAAAGCAGGGGAGTGGGTTATCAAAAATAAGAAAGATATTATTCTCGTTATAATTTCTTTTCTGATAATATCTATGAGTTTTATGTTGGGATATATAACTGCAAAAGATTACTCAGAAAAAACTCCTATAATTATAGAGTGTGATAGATAACCCGCGTTAGGGAATATAGTTTCTTATTTTAAGTAGCCAGCTTTTTTGAGCCAGTGTTCGTTTTCCCATTCCCAAAGTTTTTTAGCAGATAAGAATGCTTTATAATCACTTTCCCAATTTTCAGATTCTTTTAATTCAACATCTCCTATAACAGGGGACCATTCATGATAACATTTGTATGCATTAGCTCTTACGCTTCTATCGTTGCTATCCCAGGGGAGTATAATTTTTTCTCTTCCTCCTTTATTTCTTTTTAATGCTCCACACTTAGGGCATGCTCTATGTTGATCTATTCTTAAAATCCAACGGGTTTCTAGTTCTGGCATTTCTTCTATTAATGCTCCTATATATGCAGATGTTTGTAAGTCGTAGTCTCTATAAATAGATTGAGATGTTTTTATATCTAAAACTCCTAACTTCCCGTCTATTATTGCTAAGGCGTCTGTTGTGCCGGCATATAGTTCATCTTTATGAATAACTCTTTTTTCAACGAATTCAGGTAGTATTTTTATTTTTCTATCTTCCACTAACCTCAAAGCAGCTTCAACAGAAGGTCTAACAGAATCGGCAATGTCTCTTTGTTTGCCTGTCAATATGTCTTGGACAGTTTCATGAACCAAATTTCCTTCTTCAGCTGATATCTCTTTTATTTTTTCTCCTGCTTGGAAGTCGGGGAGACTTGCGTAGAAACGATAAAGAGCCGGCTTTGCTTTTATGCCGACTATTGATGTAACTCTTGGCACCCATCCTAATTCTTCTATGTCATATCCTGTGGCGCTTTTAAAATGTTCTAAGTCTCTGAAATCCATATATGTTATACAAGGTTATCAAATGTAATGGGTGATAGGCAAGCCCTCCTTCGCCAAGGCTACGGCGTGGCTCGTCTACGTTTAAACTACGACGTAGCAAGTAAACCCTCCTTCGCTAAAGCTATGGCGTGGCAAGTAGGGGAGAATATACAACACAATTAGTTTTTTGGATTGTGTTGTGTGTAATGAGTAGTTTGTAATTTGTAGTTAGCAATATTAAAGAGGTTTTATTCTTTATGTTTTTAAATCTGACAATCGTCAGAAATAAAAATAAATTAAAATAAATTTTTATTTTTATCTTTCTAAAAATGCACCACTTCCTTAGTGGGAGAGAGATGTTTAATGTGTCGCACAAGGTATGTTTTACGACATAATATATCTATGTATTACAATATATAACGTTTTATTACTTTATTGCGCTCTGTGCCCAATTAAATATATCTAATAAAACGTGATATAAAGCTATAAACAAATCAACAATCAATTTAAATAATTTTATTGCCCAATGTATTATATTTTCCCATGTAATATGTTGGCTTATGCTTTCGGGTATTAACCCAAACAACTTTGTAAATATTTTTATTGATAAGTCATACCCTTTAACAATATAATCCCAAACACCTTCTTGTTTTAAGAAATCTATTACAGGGCCAAATAATTTTAATAAAATATCATTAAACATACTTAAAATATAACATAATTATAAGGATTTACATGTCCTCCATAAGGCATTGGTCCGCATGAATTACTATCTCCCATTCTAAATGTTGTTGTGTCATACACCGTATAGTGTAAATGTGGGCCTGTTGCTAATCCTGTTGAGCCTACATATCCTATAACTTGCCCTTTTTTAACGGCGTCTCCTTCTTTAACATTGTATAAAGATAAATGAGCATATAGAGTTGTTAGTCCTAAATAATGCCTTATTACAACAAATTTACCGTATGCCCCTTTCCAACAATAGTTATCTTGATTACCTACTGCTACAACCAATCCGTCTTGAGACGCTAACAGCGGTGTTCCAATAGGCGCTCCTAAGTCAACTCCATTATGAAATCCGCTAGCATAAAACCTTTTTGAATAAGGAGTTACACCATAATTCTGCGTCACAATATAATCGCCTTCTTCTATAGGGGTCTGCAATAACCCTGGTAGCTCTTTTGGTAGGTTTTTGTAATTAATTCCAGATGTAAGTTTAGATTCTATATCAAATATTTCTTGCAATGCTTGCGCTTGTCTTTCTTTAAGTTCCTCTATGTATTCTTGATATTTTTTTTCTTCGTTTTCAGTTACTTCTAAAAACTTTTCTTTTTCTTCAGATGCATTTCTAGCTATTATTTTTTTATTAGATAGATTTGAAACTTCTACAACTTTAGAATTTTTCAAGCTTTCTTTCTTGCCTAATACTTGATTAAGTCGATTTTTTGCATCGTTTAGATCGTTTATTTTGATTGTTAAGTCATTATACAAATCTCTTAATGTTTGTATTTCAAATATGCTATCTGATAAAGCTTTATTCTTTATCATTATATAAAGAATAGTTTCGTTGTCTTTTTCTTGTATTTTTCTTAAAACCTCACCTAATGTAATTTGTTTTTCATCTATGGAGTCTTCTGCTATTAATATATCGTCTCTTAAAGAATCTATTTCAAGAGATAACGTTTCTATTGTCACTGAGCTTGATTGTATGCCTAGCTCAATCTGTCTTATTTGTGAATTTATTGATTTTAATTGAGATGTTAGAGTTCTTTTTTCACTTTGAGTTTCTTCTAGCTTGCCCTGAGTTTCCTTTATTTGGTTTTTTATATAATTCAATTCAGCATTCTTTTCTTTTATTTGCTCTTCTAGTCCCCCGCCTTCATTTTCTGCTATAACATTAATTGCGGGTAAAAAGATTAAAATAAAAGTTAGACAATATATTAAAAGCTGTGTCAATCCCCTATTTTTTTTAAAATAGTAGTTATCCATTTTATTCTTTATTTCAAGTAATTAATTGCTTTCTCTATTCTATTTATACTCTCTTCCCTGCCTAATACATGCATTATTTCAAAAGGACCTGGTGATGATTTTAATCCAGACAAAGAAACTCTTAACGGCCAAAGCATGTCCCCTCTCCCAACTTCATTTGCTATAGGCATTAGTTTTTCTTCAATATTCTTTTCTTGAAAATCCTCTTCTGGTATCGTCTTTATTTCATTTAGTGCTTTAACTAAATTCTCTTTTGTTTCTTCTAATGAATTTTCTTTCCATATTAGCAAATCTATCTCATATTCATTTTCCTCAAAAAAGAAACTAGCATTTTCTTTGAAATCTGATAATTTTTTAATTCTTTCTTTTTCTACTGATACCACTCTTTTAAATTTTTCTTTTTTAGTCCATTCATCTGGTACAAATTTTATTAATTTATCGGCAAGTTCTTCGTCTGATAGTTTCTTTATGTAATTTGTATTAAACCAGTCTAATTTATCAGTATTAAATGCTCCCCCTCCTTTTTGTATGTCTTTTATATTGAATTTTTCCGTCATTTCTTTTAAGGATAATATTTCCTCATCTCCTCCAGGATTCCATCCTATTAATGCCAGAAAATTTAAAAGGGCTTCTGAAAGATAACCCTCTTTCAAATATTCATCAAAAGATGTTTCTAAGTCACGCTTTGAGAGCTTAGATCTGTCAGGGGCTAGCACCAATGGCAAATGAGCATACTTTGGATTATCAAATTGCAATGCATTTTGTATTAAAATTTGTTTTGGTGTGTTTGAAATGTGATCTTCGCCTCTTATAACGTGAGAAATTTTCATTAAATTATCATCTACAACAACAGCAAAATTATAAAGAGGAGTATCTAAATTCTTTGCTATTATAAAATCTCCTATTGTATCGGAATTTATTGATATGTCTCCTCTTATCATATCTTTAAATTTTATGTCTATGTTTTTAGGTGCAAGCAATCTTATTACTCCGGTTTTCCCTTCTTTTATTTTTTCCTTTCTTTGCTCTTCGGTTAAACTTCTGCAAGTCCCTCCATATTTTGGAGTTATCCCCATTGATAGCATTGCTTTTTTCTCCTCTTCAATTTCTTCCTTTGTGCAAAAACACCAGAATGCTTTTTTCTCATCTAGTAATTTTTGTAGGTATTTTTTATATATATCTCCCCTTTCACTTTGCTTGTATGGGCCGTATTCTCCACCTATATCTGGGCCCTCATCCCAATTTAATCCTAACTTTTCTAATCCCTCTAATATATCCGATTCATACATAGGTAGAGATCTGGATTTATCTGTGTCCTCTATTCTAACTATAAATTTACCGTTCATTTTTTTGGCAAATATCCAATTAAATAAGGCTGTTCTAACAGTCCCCAAATGCAAATACCCCGTTGGAGATGGGGCTATTCTAACTCTTATATCTTTTTCCTTATTCTGCATAAGCCAATCTTCATTATATCATTCAAACGGCGGTTTTATCCACTATTTCATTACAAAACCATATTTAAAATCTCTTTGGCTATTATATTTGATGCATCTGGCTTTGAAAATTGTTTTGATGCATTAGACATTGAAGCAAACTTTTCTTTATTTGATAGTATTTCTTCTATTTGTGAAAAAAAGATACCATCAGTTAAGTTGTCTTCTTCTATTATTGAGCTCGCACCATTTTTAGCATATTCATAAGCATTATATAGCTGATGATTACCAGCAGATTCTTTCAATGGAATTAATATAGATGGCTTACCAAATGTTGCTATTTCAAATATAGCTCCACTACCAGATCTTGATATTACTAAATCAGATGCTATTAGAGCATTTTTCATGTCTTTCCCCAGATATCCAACTATTTTATATCTCTCCTTCTGTTCTTTTATGAGGTTTTTTGTGGCCACAGCTAATTCTGCTTGAAAAGATTTAAAGTTATTATTTCCTGTTATGTGAAGTATTTGATATTTTGTAATAAGTTCCTCTATGTTGTCTAACAAGAATTCATTTATTCTTTGTGATCCTAGAGAGCCTCCTATAATTAAAATTAATGGCAAAGATGGATCAAATCCGAGTATTTTTTTTGATTTTTGTTTATCTTCTCCTGTGTCCTCAATGAAGTAAGGCCTTACAGGATTTCCTATTATGGCTGTTTTTATCTCGTTCCAGAAATTTTCTTTTGTATATTCAAATGAAACTCCAACTCTTTTGGCAAATTTATAAGCAATTTTATTGGACATCCCAGGCACAGTGTCAGACTCATGTATGAATATGGGTATTCTAAAAAACCATGCTGACAAAACTACTGGGAATGATGCTGTCCCCCCTTTTGAAAACATAATGTCTGGCATTACAATCAATACTTTTAATAAGGATTGAATTAAAACAAAAGGAAATTTCATTATGTCCACAATGTTTTTAAATGAAAAGTATCTTCTGAATTTTACAGACCATATACGAGATATTTTTACATTATCTTGAACTAATTCTTGAGCATATATTCCCGGATTTCCAAAATAATGCATCTGTATATCTATATCAATCCCAGAGTTTGAAGAAATCTTTTTAATGCTTTCTGCCACAGCTAATAGCGGATACATATGGCCCCCACTACCTCCTCCTGTTAAACCTATTCTTATTTTTCTGTTTTTTGCCATAAGATTTTTATTTTATTTTTATTTCAAAGAAATTCTTTTTTCCAATTCTCAATATTCCTTCGTATATTTTATCTTCTTCTTTTACTCTTTTTTCTTCTGGCTCAATCATTTTAACTCCGCCTTGTTCAAACAATCTTCTTAGCTCTGATTTGCTGGATAAAATTTTATTTCTTTCTATTAAATCAAAAAAGTTTTCATTGGTGTCCCCTGTTATTATTTCTATATCATCAAAGTTTTTATCGGAAGAAAATTTTCCTTCAAATTTCTCTCTTTCTTCTGCCCCTATATCCAAATTTTTTGATTCTATTGAAACAATAAATTCTGCTAATTGCTTCTTTGTTTCCATTGGGTTTTTTTCTATCAATTCTTTTATTGTGTCTATTTCTTTTTCTTTTATATCTGTAAAAGCTTTGTAGTAGTCCAACATTAAATTATCTGGGATTGACATTATTTTTCCAAATTTATCTTCTAAATCAGCATTTACTGATATGTAATTATCATAACTTTTACTCATTTTTCTTCCATCTCCTGATATTCCTTCTAATACTGGCGTTACTAGTGCTATTTCGGGTTTTATATTATAAGATTGCATTAACTTTCTTGCGTGTGAAAAATTAAGAAGCTGGTCTCTTCCACCCACTTCTATATCCGGCTTGAGTTCTACAGAATCCATTCCTTGTGCGTAACTGTATAATATTTCCGATGCTGCTAATGGGCTCCCTTTTTCTATTCTTTCTCTAAAGTCGTTTCTTTGAAGTATTTCAGACAAACTCATTTTAGATAGGTCTGATATTATTTTTTTCAAATCTATTTTAGACAACCATTTAGAATTTTTATGTATTTTTACATTTCTAGTATCTAAATATTTATCTATT
>CAYQSO010000021.1:0-10004 GCA_964420205.1 uncultured Candidatus Saccharibacteria bacterium | reverse complement strand
CTATTTATATATTGATGATTTTATTAAAATTTTAGACTATTTTATAGAGAATGACACAAAATATAAAACTTATAATGTAACACCGGATAAAAACTTTACAAATTGTGAGTTAGCCCTTATAATAAAAGAAATTACAAACAGTAATTCTTCTATACGTTTATTAGATAGTGGAACATCTTATATAGGGTCTAATAAAAGATTAAAGAGCGAGATAAAAGATTTAAAATTTTCTAAAATAGAAGACAATATTAAAGAGATGTATAATTATTATAAAGGAGATAAAAGTGAGCGGAATATTTAGTGATTTATTTGTGTTAGAACTTTCAACTATGCATAGAGGCAGTTTGGAAAGAGGGAAATATATAATAAGAGAGTTTTCTAAGGTAGTAAAAGACAATAATATTAAAGCTGCTATTAAATTACAGTTTAGAGATTCAGACAATTTCATACACAAAGACTTTTTACATAGGACAGATATTAGGTATATTAAAAGTATCTTAGAGAGAAAAATGTCTAAAGAGAATTATAAAATTTTAGTAGACGAGATAAAAAGTAATGGACTATTGACAGCAGCAACTCCATTTGATGAGGATTCTGTTAGGTTTTGTGGGGAAATAGGAATTGATATTATTAAAGTAGCTTCTTCCGATATCAACGATTGGGATTTACTTAAGGAGATAGTTAAATTAGACAAACCCGTTGTTTTGTCTACTGGTGGAGCCAGTGAAAAAGATATTGACGATGTAGTAGCTTTTTTAATCATTAATAAGTGTGAGTTTGCTATTAATCATTGTATAAGTTTGTATCCTACAGAATGGGACAATCTCGAATTAAATCAGATAGAGTATTTAAAAAATAAATACGCAGATGTTCCAATTGGTTTCTCTACACACGAATATGATAATGAAATGGCAACATATTCTATAGCAATGGCCTATGCTAAGGGCGCTAGAATGTTTGAAAGACATATTGATATTGAAGAAGATGATATCGTAGTATCTCCATACTGTTCTACCCCAGACGATATTGATAAATGGATTAAAGCATATAAAAAAGCAGTTAGATTTTGTGGGGGTTCACCTAATAAAAGAAGAGATATTTCTGAAAAAGAAGTACAGTATCTAGATGCGTTGAAACGAGGAGTTTTTCTTAACAAAGACGTAAAAACAGGTGATGTAGTAACGAGAGATGATGTTTACTTTGCAATACCATTACAAAAAGGTCAAATATCTGTGAAAGAATTTACAAAACCCTTTAAAATAACGTGGGATTTAAAAAAACATTCTGCTCTCCCTATAGTTTTTACAGCAGATAATGATTTAGATATTCAATTAATTATGGGGAGAGGATTATGAGATTTATTATACAAGAAACTGATTTTTATTTAAATAATATTTTAAGCTCGGATGAAACTGTAAATTTTACTGTTAAATCTATGCCAAAAAATTATAATGTAACTGTACAAGACAGTATAGATATAGATTTTGATGAAAATTGTTTATTCTTGATTGATTCTAATGTTTATAATTTATATTTTAATAGTACTAATTTTATTCCTGAAGATAAGATTTATTTATTAGATGCTAAGGAAGAAAATAAAAATTTAGATACAGTACAAAGTATAATTCAGTTTTTACAAAAGAAAAATTTTACTAAAGGTAATACTCTTATCGTAATTGGTGGTGGATTAACTCAGGATGTGGGGGCATTTGTAGGTGCTTGTTATAAGAGGGGGATTAAGTGGGTATACTATCCCACAACACTTCTTTCTATGTCTGATTCTTGTATTGGCGGAAAAACGGGGCTTAATTTTGGGGGCGCTAAAAATCAAGTAGCACTATTTTCTTCTCCGAATAAAGTTAATATAAATGTAAATTTTTTAAGAACTCTTTCAGAATTCGATACTGCTTCTGGGATGGGAGAAGTGTTAAAATTATGTACTACTGGGGGTTTTCAGCTTCTTAATCGGTATAATGCTATAGTAAGAAACGGTAAAACCACAAAGTTTAAATATTATAAAAATTTAATTTTACAGTCTCTTGCTGTAAAGAAAGCTGTCGTAGAAGAAGATGAGTTTGAATTTAGTTTTAGAAAAAGCATGAATTATGGACATACTGTGGGGCACGTTATAGAAATCCTCTCTAACTATAAAATACCACATGGGCATGCTGTATCAGCAGGAATAATTATTGCAAATAAGCTATCTTTAAACAAAGGTTTCCTTAATAAAGAAGACTATTATAAAATTAAAAAACTTTGTTTAGATTTACTAGGGCATGACTCTAATATTGTAAAGAATTTAGACACAAATGAATTAAAAAAACTTTTGTTAGAAGACAAAAAAGTACAAGGTGATTTAATAGATTTTGTACTTATAAAAGGGATGGGAAATACAGTATTTCAAAAAGTTAATGCGAGTGAGTCTTTAATAAAAGAGATAGAGGATATTATAAAGGAGGAGTTTTAATGTTCCTCCTAATAGATTTCGGTGTTAGTAGAATAAAAACTGCCCTTACCGATAACGGTAAAAGCTTATATTGGGATAAAGAGTTTTATCCTTTTGAACCCTCCGATACAGGGGGAGGGGTTTATGAGATTTCTATTAAAACTATAGAGAATAAGTTTAAAAAAATAGTAGATAAGTACTTAGATATATTAATATCTAACTATTTTAACGTAGATCAATTCAAAGGTATTTTATTATCCTGTGAAATGGGTGGGTTTGCTCTTGTAGATGAAAAGGGTAGATATAAAACTAGCTATATTTCATGGAAAGATAATAGAGATGAAAATTATTTTAACCCTAATCTAAAACAATTATCTTTTTCTGAAATTATTTGTAGAACATATGGTAGGTACTACAAAAAAATTCATCGGAGTATGTACAATGGATTAAAATTTAAGTCGATTCCATTAGTAAGTAAGATAACAGACGATATTGAAGTTGGCGGATATGTTATAAAAAATGATTTAAAGATTCCGATTTATATTGGAATTGGAGATCATCAATGTGCTATATTAGGTGTAGGAAATAATGAGAATACTTTATCAATTAACATGGGAACAGGTTCTCAAATAAGTTTAATATCTTCTAGTACAAGTACTAAACTATCTGTAAGACCTTTCTTCAACGGTAAACATTTAGAATGCATCACTCATATCCCTTCTGGTAGAGCGTTAAATGAGTATATAGGATTTGTAGAAACTATTACGTACGAAATAGATATTTGGGAAAAATTGTCTAAACTAACTTTAGAAGATCTTAACAACTCAACACTAAAATTTGATTTAGCTATTTTTGAGAAGGCAATAAATTTTAATAAATTTTCGGGAATCTCTAATATAAGAGAAGGTAATTTTACTTTAAATAATTACCTTTCTTCTTTAATAAGGTCATATGCAGATCAATATGTTTCTATTATTAAGGAAAAGCAATTCCATAAATGTGTAAATAAAGTCATTTTGAGCGGCGGGATTCCAAGAAAACTTAAGATACTTGGAAAATACTTTGAACAGGAGCTTGGATTAGAAACAGAGGTCTTCCTTAAGGGAGAAGAAACATTATATGGGCTTATGAAGTTAAGTAAGGAAATAAGATGAAAAAAGTATTTTTAACAGGTGGTTCTGGCGATATTGGGTCTGCAATTAAAAGAGAATTTGAGCAAAACAATTATGTTGTATTATCTCCTGGAAGAGATGAATTAAATCTTCAAAATCGTCTTTCTATTTCTGAGTATACATCTTGTAATAAACATATTTTAAAAGATATTAACATATTAGTATATTGTGCGGGGTACAACAACCCTAAGCCCATTTATGCCGGTTGTATTGATAAAACTGACGAGAAGCTAACAATGCAAGTTAATTATTTCTCATTCGTAGAACTTGTTCAAAATCTTATACCTAATATGAAGAAAAATAAAAGTGGGAAAATATTAAGTATATCTTCTCTATTTAGTATTATTACTAAAGAAGGTAGATCAGCCTACACTGCACGTAAGCATGCATTAAATGGCTTTATTAAGACTTTAGCAGTAGAAGAAGGTAGAAATGGTATAATTGCAAATTCTCTTAGTCCAGGGTTTATTGATACTCAGATGACTAGAAAGAATAATACTGAAGAAAGTATAAAAAAGACTGCAAATAAAATACCACTGCAAAGACTAGGAACACCTGAAGAAATAGCTAAGGTAGCTTATTTTTTATGTAGTGAAAATAACACCTATATAACTGGACAGAACATAGTATGTGATGGTGGTATTTTAATTAATGCTTAAAGAAAAGAAAAGATACATAATAAATGCCCCACAATATAGAAGTAATTCTGCTGGAATAAGAGTTCTTTATGAGCTCAACAAGCAGTTAATATTATGGGGTTATGAATCTATTATAATAATGATAGGTTCTAATTTTAAAGCAGGTGAAAATGACATTGTAATTTACCCTGAAATAGTAGATAAGAACCCTCTTGAAGGTAAGAAAATTGTACGATATATATTAAACGAACCGCAACTTATAAATAAGAATGCTTTTTTTACTGAGAATGAAGTTAAATTTGTCTATCATCCCCGTCTAAAAAAGTACTCGGAAAATATTCTATTTGTTCCGTGTATAGAAGATTATTTTAAAAACTATAATGCAAAAAGAAACAAAGTATGTTATTATATAGGAAAGTATAATGGGCAGGTTAATAATCATAAAGATTGGATTCAAATAACAAATACTTATCCTAGCAATAGGAAAGAATTGGCTAAACTATTAAATGAAACACATACTTTTATTACATATGATAATTTTACTATGTTAATAGACGAGGCCTTATATTGTGGATGTGAAGTATATATTATAGAAGATAATATAGGACTTATAAAACAGATAGAAAATGAACATGAAAATAATAAAAAAGTATTTAATAAACAGTTAAATAAATTTATAGAAATAACACAGGAATTATGATAATGGACAATAACGATAAGAAACCGGAATGGTTTTATAGTAAAAGATTCTTAGATTTTGTAGAAAGTAAAAAACTTACTACAGAAGACATAGAAGATACAGCAAATTATTACTTGAATGAGTATTTTACTGATGAAGATATTGATTTGAGAAAAGCTATAATGGATAGTTGGTTAAGACTTAGTAATAATAACTAGTTAAAAGATAATAACAGATATTGAATTTCTTAATAAATATTTAAAAACTACTGATTTTATTTCAAAAAATAAATAATAATTAAAATTATATACTTACCTTTCTATTTCTCTATTACTTGATAATAGAGAATTTTTATTTAGTACTTGTATTTTACTTTAAAGAAATGTATAATAAAAAAATAAGAAATAGAAAATGGAGGAAGATATGGATAAAATAGTAAAATTAAAAACAAAGAGATTATCAAGAACTTTAATGCAATATTCTTCTAATGTAATAAGACACGAGCAAATTAAAAATCGCTATTCCGACTATTCAGATTACTATACATATGTAATACTAGAAGAAATTTATAACGAACGCATTAAACCACTTAGACATATCACATATACTATACTAGACCCACAGCATTCCGAATGTGTGGGAATAGGAGAAGTAACAGCTTCGAAGGATATTCATAAAGTATGTAGAGAAGGCGTATAGGGAAAGGGAAATTACATTAATTTTATTTCTAACCATAACTTTATATGCTGAACTAAAAATCTCTTATTAAGAAATAAGAGATTTTTTATCTGATAATATTTAATTATATCTAATTAATTTATTTTCTTCTAAGCTCTGTAACAAACGCTACATTAGCTTTATCTAGCCCAGATACAACTCCATTCTCTATTTCTTTTTGAACACACTCTGGAACATCTACACCAGTCTTCGCTGCTAAAATAGTAAAAAGAGACCTAACTAAAATTATCTCAGCGTTATCAATCTCCTCATTACCTTGTACACTAACAAAAGCATCTGCAATAATATCTTCTGTAAATTCTTTTACAGTATCAGCAACTTGTACGGTTTTCTTAAAAATTTTCGCAATAAAATTAAAAATTCCCATAATACAATACCTTTCTTTTTTATTTTCTTTGTGCTTTATTGTACCAATCTACATACCACTCTTCATGACCATCCCATTCATATACTTTTTTGGCCGGATCAATTAAAAATATTTTATAATCACATATATTCCAACTACAATAAAGCTTTTTGTACATTGTACCATTTAAAACTTCAACAGATTTACGGACTTTTTTATTTGCTTGTCTTTTAGCGTGTCTTTTTTTAAAACTCCCTTTATATCCGTCAGTTATAATTGGTTGTCTTCTACTTCTTGACATTTTTATCTCCTAGTTAACTAATTAACTAAAAGATATCTTTTTTCATATAACCTCTAAACATAAAACTACCTTTTTACTACTATTGTTAAATATTTCTGCGGAGGTAAGTCCTCATAAAAATTTGACTCTGTTTTTAGCCGAAAAACTTTCTTACCTTCAATAAGAGTATTTAACATAGTTAACATACAATACATATTTAATTCCCCTACAATATTCATATTTTTACCATAATGAGTAAAAACATGCTTATCTTCGCTAGTCTCTTCTGAAATAAAAGTACCTAAATGAGTCTCCCTTAAATCTCCTGTAGAGTCTTTAGAGACTTCTTCTACTTGAATCATATCGTACTTATAATATTCCATAGCAAGACTTTCTCTTATGAAATTAAATATAGATTTTTCTATTACAGGTGTATTAGTTTTCATTGTCTTAAGCTTTAATATCTAGTTCACTCCCTCTTATAGGAGTAGAAACATTCATCGGTTTCGGATAAATGTTAGATTTTTTATCTAACGGCTTTAATTCTCTCTGTTTCAAATGAACATTTGGTTGAAATTGAAAATTTATTTTATCTATTCGCATATTCTCTTCTTTCTTATAACTCTTCTTTACATATTTGTTCCAAATTAAATCTATTATAAGCTTCTTTTACACAGTAACCTACTCTAAGAGCTTCCTTTAATTCTAATTCAATAAATCTTTCAAATACAGGAAACTTGGATAATCCACCTTCAAAATAGCTATCTATCCTATTTAAAACTTTTTCTACATAGGTATCTAAAAATAACCTATGCGCTTCGCTTCCCAAAATCTTAGAAAATCTACTGTCCTGCTCCTCTCCAACAAAATCTACTGCATACTCAAAAAACTCTCTGTCTTTCTTAGTAATTTCCATTTTAAACAACCCTTTACTCGGTTAACTAATTGACTACAAAATAAGTTTATTTTATTTTTATCAGTTTGTCAACTACTTAAATATAAAATTTAACTAAAAAAGAAAAAGAAAAAGACAGAACTAAACTAAAACTGTCTTAAGAGAAAGAAGGAGGGTAAGTTTTATATTATGTTAGAACAAATTGTTTAGTTTTTAGGTTAGTTAAAATTTCTGTTCATTAAGTAAAATAGCTAACTCATTAAATACTGGAAATACAGTCTGATTAATTACTTGTGAAGAATTAATAGTATTTAAATAAACTGCATATGTCTCCAGTAAATATTTCTTTTTCCAAAGTTTTGCTTCCTTTTTATTTATTACATATTCTTTTGTATCTTCTATTGTCGAAAGACTTTTTAAATTATCTAATCTATCTGCAAGTTTAATCATAAAGAGTTCATTACTCGTTCTCATAAGAGTAGAGAACTTCATAACCATGTACTTACTTTTACCATACTTAACTATATCCCCTTCACTGTTCGTAAGAGTAAGAATATTATTAATAATATAATTATCTATTGATTTAAATACTTCCAAATCTTTTCTAAGTTCGGGTGAATCGGCATCTTCAATTACATCATGAAGTAACGCTACTATGATAGGTCTATAAGGGAAGAACGAATCGCTATCACAATTTTCTTTACACCACTGCGCCACTCTTAAAGCAACTCTGAGTGAATGTAAATAAGTATTATCATCTATGTGAAATTTTCTTTTTATACCCGCTAAATACTTCTCTGCAATCCTATAAGCTTCCTGTACCTCTCTACAGACTATTTCACTCGCTGGAAGTAAATAATTAATACTATTTTTTAATAATTGTGCATCTGTAATAATTTCTTTTACCATTAAAATCCTCTTTCTTATTTTTTATTCGTAAATAATTGCTTCTATATCGTCTATATCTTCTACTGTAAATAACTGTGCACCTTTGAAATAAACATTTTTAAGTCTGTGGGGTTCTATTACTATGGTGTCCCCTTTTTTAAGATTATACTCATTTTTATTAACTAAGACAACTTTAAATCTATCTAATGGCCTAGAAGAAAATTCTATCTCTTCTAAATCAAGTTTCGGAATAATCACTCCGTTAATTTTAACTTCATCAACTTCTTTTAATAGTACTCTACTATTAAACATTTTCATATTAGCAAAGTTTATTTGATATTCAGACGGGAATGTAGCAACTACACTATAATCACCTATACAAGTATAATTTTTACCCTCTATAAAAAGAGGTGCTGAAACATTCTGCCAAAAAAGTACTATATCCCCTTCTTTCAAAAGCATTTCTTTTCTTATATTTTCTTCTATGTTAACAAACCCACCCTTACCACATTTTACAACTCTTCCTATATTACATTCAGAAGAATTCTGCTGTGGTAATATAACTTCATTCTCTTGTGTTACATTAATAGGTTCTATTAGTATATTTCCATCTAATATATCTAAAGAATCTAAAGTTTCTTCTTCATTTCTAAAAACACCTAGTACCTGAAGCATAGGAAGAGTTGAATACTCTATTTTCTTTCTACCTAACTCAAATCTTTTCGCAGATACCATATAACGTGACAAAAATACTTTATCTCCTTCTTTAAGATTATGGTACTTATATACTTCTTTATCATAATCTAATTTTAAAATACGTGTAATAAAATTGCATCTAGTTTTATAGCTCTTATCTACTACTTGAATCTTATTACTAGAAATATCTTCCCACTCATGAGCAATTAAGAAAGAATTCTTCTTAATATACCGTATTTTATCTAAATCTTTTAACAATATACATATTCTCCTCTATTTAAACCACTATTTCATAATTCGTATCTAAATATAATCATTAGCTCACTTTTCTTACTTCAATATATTATTTAATAGTATAACGTACTTTAATTAGAACTTCAACCTATTAAACAATCCTTATCATAGCAAACATTTTTATACATGGTAATATCACTACTTACTACATTTTTATCTGTGTACCTATTTATTACTCTATAAACTATAAAATCTGCATCCCAATACTTCTTAGTATACTCTACAACTTTTTCTATATCAAAACTTTTACACGAATAAAGATCTATTGTTATGAACTCCATTTGAGGCCACGTATGACTTGCAGCATGACTTTCAGCCCACGTAACCGTTCCTGTTACACCGCTTTCACCATTATTTCTTTCATCAATACGGAGGCGCATTTCATCTACTACTTTAGATTCTATTCCTAATTCAGATAATTCTTTTTCTAGTTTCTTAGTATACGTTTCTAGCTCATTGACAAACGGCACAGAAAACACTCTTGGAGATTCTAACAAGGTCATTTCAGCAACTTTAGAAACATCTCTTAAATACTTATCAGTTACTTCTATCTTAGTGAGGGGTTCTACATTTTTTGTAATAATCTGCATTATTACATGGTCCCCTGTATAAATACTTTTAATTTCCATTTTATAAAACACCTGTATAAACTCAAAGTAATAAATTAAAATTTAACTAAGTTCCATCTGTATCTTAAAAGTAGAGTAAATAATTTCAATCTCACCTATATCTTTTACCTCATTCTCATTCTGAAATTGTAAGACTAAACTACCATTTCTAAGATCTATCTCCCCTTTAACATTAACATCGTAGTTACAACCTATTTTACCTTCTAACAATAATTCACCGTTATCTAAATCAGTAGACACACACTTAAGATACGATATTTTTATAAACTCCTTATTACGTATCTTAAAGAAGATACGTAATGA
>CAYQSO010000020.1:0-10544 GCA_964420205.1 uncultured Candidatus Saccharibacteria bacterium | reverse complement strand
GAAAAGAGGTGATATATATGAGTCTATGGCTCTTATATTCTTTTCCGTAGCTTAGTTTGTTCAGAATCTTTTTGTTTTTGATTCTGTTGCCACTTATATTTTCTTTTTTGCTTTTGTGGCTCTTGTGGGGCATAGAAGCATATCTAGTAAAGAGGACAATGAGGATTGTGAGTATAAAATAAAATTAGGATGGGAGATTGGAGTTTTATTTATGGCGATTTGGTCAATAATAAGCTTTGTTTGGTTTACCGCGCTTCCTTATAAGCAGATGAAAGATTATATGAAACTAACGAAGGGGGAGGCACACTCTGTGCAAGAATTTTTAGATGTTGTTGATAATTCTACAAAAACTTTCACTGTAGCGCAGGAAAACATAAGAATGCATTTAATGAATGTTACCGAAAGTCAGATATTCAGTAATCCCTCTGCCGAATTAAATGGATTGGTTAATAAAACTTCTGATTTGGTGGACGAGTTAGTGGAGAAACAAAAATATGAACCAAGATTTTATTTGGAGGCAGCTCAGTATTATAGTTCTTTGGGGGACGCCATTGTTTCAGGAGATAAAGAATCTGCTTTTAGTTTTTATAAAAAATCCATTAGCTATCTAAATGAAGGCTTTAATCTAATTTCTAAAAGGCCAGAAATTTTGTATATGCTTGGCTATGATTATGCAAAAATTGGAGATATAGATAAAATGGAGAACGTTTTTACAAAAGCTAGAGATTTAGATATTGAAAATGGAGATACGTATTATTATTGGGGGATGGCGAAGTCTTTTCTAGGTGTTGACAGTTATAATGAAGCTTATAATTTATTAGAAAAATCTTTCAATTCAGACTTTGTTCACGAAGGAAAAATAAACAATCAATCCACAATAAATGCATATAATAGACTTATTGAGTATTTTAAAAATATCGGTGATTACAAGAAGATAAGTGATTCCGAACATAGAATAAAGGGTATAGAAGAATATATAAAAATACATAAAACTCCTGAAGAAGTTACTGGTGTAGCTAAAAAATACTCAAAAAACTTGATTATTTACTTTATTTTTATAATACTTTTATTACTCGTATATAATTTAATGCAAAGAAAAAATGAGTATTAAAGGAAAGAAAATTTTAGTTACTGGTGGGGCTGGTTTTTTGGGCTCTCATGTAGTAGAAAATCTTATTAAAAAAGGAGTTTTGCAAAAAGACATCTTTATCCCAAGGTCTAAGGATTATGACTTGAGAGAAAAAAAAGCATGTGCTGAAGTTGTAAAAGATATTGATATTGTTATTCATTTAGCCGCAAACGTCGGTGGTATTGGATATAACAAAGAACATCCAGCTGATTTGTTTTATGACAATATAATGATGAGCACACATCTTATGGAAGAAGCTAGAAAGGCCGGTGTAGGAAAATTTGTTGGGATATCTACAATCTGTGCTTATCCTAAATTTACACCAGTTCCGTTTAAAGAAGATGACTTGTGGGATGGTTATCCTGAAGAAACAAATGCTCCTTATGGATTGGCTAAAAAAATGCTTTTAGTTCAAGCTCAGGCATATCGTCAACAACATGGCTTTAATGCTGTAACTTTATTTCCTGTGAATTTGTATGGACCGAGAGATAATTTTAATCCTGAAAGTTCTCATGTAATTCCGGCACTAATTAGAAGGGTGCATGAAGCTCAAGAATCTGGAGATGAAAAAATAATTGTTTGGGGCACGGGAAAGGCTACTAGAGAATTTTTATATATAGAGGATGCTGCAGAAGGAATAATTATGGCAGTTGAAAATTACAACGAACATCATCCAATTAACCTGGGATCTGGGAAAGAAATTTCTATAAAAGAAGCTATTAATACAATTGTTAATTTGATGAATTTTAAAGGAGAAATAGTCTGGGATGATTCTAAGCCAGATGGGCAACCTAGAAGAGCTTTAGATGTGTCTAGGATAAAAGATAAAACTGGTTTTATTGCTAAAACTGATTTTGAAGAAGGATTAAGGAAAACAATTGAATGGTATCGTAACAACATTAAATAAACCGCTTAAATGCGGTTTCATTTTATAATTTATGTTATTATTAAAGTATGAAAAAAGCATTAATTACAGGTATAACTGGGCAAGATGGTAGTTATCTAGCCGAGTTTTTATTGGATAAGGGATATGAAGTCCATGGAATTATAAGAAGATCTTCTAGTTTTAATACGGGGAGGATAGAGCATTTATATAAAGAACCAAATGAAGAAAATAAAAATTTCATTCTTCATTATGGAGATATGACAGATGCTACAAATCTAATAAAGATAGTAAAAGAAATTCAGCCAGATGAAATTTATAATCTTGCCGCCCAGAGCCACGTTAAAGTCTCTTTTGAATTGCCAGAATATACTGCTCAATCTGATGCTGTTGGCGTGTTGAGATTATTAGAAGCTATAAGGCTGGCGGGACTTGAGAGTAAAACCAAGTTTTATCAGGCTTCCACATCTGAATTATTTGGATCATCACCACCGCCACAAGATGAAAATACACCTTTTCACCCAAGAAGCCCTTATGGTGCAGCTAAGTTGTATGCATTTTGGATAGTTAGAAATTATAGAGAGGCATATAATATGTTTGCTGTGAATGGAATTTTATTTAATCATGAAAGCCCAAGAAGAGGAAAAACTTTTGTTACTAGAAAAATAACACAAGCTGTTGCTAGAATTAGTAAAGGCAAGCAGGACATATTATATCTTGGTAATTTATCTGCAAAGAGGGACTGGGGGCATGCAAAGGATTATGTTGAGGCTATGTGGTTAATGTTGCAACAAGAAAAACCAGATGATTTTGTTATAGCTACAGGCGAACAACACTCTGTTAGGGAGTTTTGCGAAGAAGCTTTCAAAGAAGTTGGGATTGATATTGAGTGGGAAGGTGAAGGAGCTGATGAAGTCGGAATAAATAGAAAAACAGGCAAGGTTATTATTGAGGTTGATCCTAAATATTTTAGGCCTACAGAAGTTGAGTCTCTTTTGGGAGATATTTCTAAGGCTAAAAAAGAATTAAAATGGGAGCCAAAGATAAAATTTGCTGAATTAGTTAAAGAGATGATAAAAGCCGATTTAGAGGATGTAGAAAAAGATTAATTATGAATAAAAAAGTTTTTATAACGGGTGGATTGGGTTATTTGGGGACTTCTCTTTCTAAGAGGTTAATAAATTCTGGCTGGGATGTGATTTTATTTGATAATATTTCTTATTTTCAAGATAGAGATAAAATTTTGGAAGAATTGGGCGGTGAAAAGTGGAAAGATAAAATAATTTTTGAAGGAGGTGATACTAGAAATATAGATGAAATTAGAGAGTCTGTAGAGAGAAATAAACCAGATTTTTTTGTGCATTTTGGTGAATTGGTTGGGGTTTTTGCTTGTAATGCAGATCCAAAGAAAACAGAAAGCATAAATTATGAAGGTTCTAAAAATGCCGCGGATGTTGCTTATGAGAATAATATCCCATTTTTGTATAATTCTTCTTCTAGTGTATATGGTTCTCAAAAAGACAACTCTGAATTACCGGAGAATCATCCAATTCCAGAGCCTACAGATTTGTATTGTAAATATAAAATGAAGATGGAGGAGTATATTAAAGCTAAAGTAGATGAGTCTAATGGGGTTTGGCGTGCTATTGTTTTTAGGCCTGCTACTGTTTGTGGTCCATCTCCTAGAATGAGAATAGATTTATTACCTAATCATTTTACATACTGCGCAGTGTCAAAAGGAGTTATAAGGATTGCTCAACCTAAATCTGGGAGAGCTGTAATAGATATAGAAGATCTTATAAACGGTTATCTTTCTGCCATAAATAAAGATGAGTGGGATAATTTAATATATAATATAGGGCATTATAGTTGGCCAAAAGATGAATATGCGAATGTTATAATAGATGTTGTTGGGGGTGAAATAATTGCTGATGAAAATGTTGGTGATACTAGGAATTTAGGAATAGATAGCTCTAGATTTGAAAATGAATTTGGCTGGGAGGCGAAAATTTCTTTTGAAGATAGTGTTAAGTCAATAGAAAAATGGGTAAGAGGCAATCTCAAAGAGATAGAGAAAAATAATTTTTCTGGAATATTAAATATGCCATTAGAAAAATGGCTTGAGATAATTTAAATTTTTATGGATTCTAAAAAAACTTTTTACATTTTTGATAGTTTTTTATTGCCAACTCCCTATAATACAAGATTTTTTGTTGAAAAATTTGCAAACGGTTTTAAGTATTATGGATATAAAGTAAAAATCGCAAAAAAGATTTCTGATATAAAAGAGAGTGGATTTGTTATGATTTCTACACATGATTGGTATTATAGTTTTGGGAGTAGGGGACTTAAAAAAAGTTTTTTAAATCAGGTTATTTCCAAAATACATAATTATGACCCCACAAAAATATTAAAAAAAATATCCCTTTTTTTAAAGAAAAGCACTATAAGATCAATATCAAAAAGGATAAAAAATAAAGATGTTACTATTATTGCTTGGTTTTGGAGTCAGCACGCTGACTTTTTTAAAAAAATAAATTCCAATGTAATATTTACGGGGGAATATTTTTATGGAACTCCTTCTGTTGATAGTCATAAAAAATGGAGAAATTTTTATCTTTCAAATAAAAATGCAATACCTATAAAATTTTCTGCTGATGTTAATCCTGACAAAGTGGGCGAAGGTTGTATTAATACCAAGTATGATATTGGATTTGTCGGTAATAAAGAATACAAGAAAAATTATTACAATCAATTTAAAGACTATAATAGTTGCATAATCCCAACCCCTCCATTTATATCTGAAAAACAAAGAATAGATATATATAAAAATTCAAAAATAATTTTAGGCCTTCATTCTAAGCAAAATATAGACAATAAAGTAGTTGTTGAAAGAGTTTTTGAGTCTTTAGCGTGTGGGGCAATATGCTTAACTGATAATCATGCAGCAATTGATGCTACGAATGGGTGCGCTGTATACATAAAAGACGAGAATGATTGTAAGAAAAAGTTTGATTTTTTTTGTAATAATAAAAAAGAAAGAATGAAGCTTAGAAACAAGGGCTTAGACTTTATAAGAAATAAGGGAACTTATTCCCATATTGCAAAAGAATTTATTTATTATAAATAAATTATTTAATACCCCCTTCTGATATATATTTTTGCAAGTTATCCCAAGTGCCTAGGTCGTGGTATTCTTCTATTTCAATCCCAGCTATTTTATATTTATCTTTTATTTCTTTAAATTCTCTTTCTCCATCTTTTTTGGTCAAAGATTCCATCAAACGAAATAAATCATTACTTGATTCTTTTTTAAATCCAAAAGAACACCAAAAAGCATTAAAATCATCAGTATTTTTTTGTGGTTTTTCTTTGTAGTGTTTTATTTCATTTGTTGTTTCATCCACATATAAAGCTCCAAGGCTTTTTATTCGATTTTTATCATCTTCTTTTTTATAGGAGAATGTTATATGATCCCCACCCAACATTTTTTCTCTCATTTGGTCTATTATGCTTGTAGATTTGTTTTTCGGGATAAGAACACTGTCTGGTAGTAGTGCTATATTATTCTCATCTAATAAATCTTCAGCTGACCAAATCCCCCCAGGCCAGTCAAAGTAATTTTCTTTTTGAAAAACGAATGATATTGGGGGGAGGGTTTCTTTTATTGAGTGAATGTAATTTATAAGATCTATTTTAGAGGGATGTATTACTATCACAATTTTAGAAACATAATTGGATTTTTTTATATGATTTAAGGAGTAGTCTATTAACTTTTTATTTGGCTCTACTTGATATATTTCCTTAGATGCAGCTAGCCCAAGACGAGTCCCTTTTCCAGCACATGGCAATATTATACAAGTATCTTTTCCGGGTTTTTTAGACATTTTTTTATGTGTTATTATAATTGTATTCCATTATACATAAATATGAATAATTTTAAAGATAATCAAAAAAAAGTTTTTTTAGCAGGAGATGTTAGTGGCCCTTGCGGTATTTTAGAGTCTTGGGAGAATATTTTAAGAACTAAAGGATTTGAAGTTAAAACTTTCAAATTAAATGACTATTCTAAATCACAAAAATGGGGATATAGATTAGAAAAGATTTCTCCTCTCAGGGTTTTTAAGGAGATTGGTAAAAATTTGGCAGATTCTCACATAAAGACAATAAATGAAAATTTTGTAAATGAGGTTATAGAATTTAACACCGATTTGTTATTTGTAATTCAAGGAAGTCAAATAATAGAAGTCTCTATAAAAAAGATTAGAAGAGAATTAGGTATAGATGCAGTTACTTGGTTGATAGATGACCCTGTTACCGTTAGTGACGCTGGGGCTCTTATGTCATTATCGGAATATTCTGCAGTGTTTTGTGCTGATAAGTCGTGGATTCCTGTCGTTGGTATTTTTAATAACAATAGTTATTATTTGATGTCTGCCACCGATCCAAGTTTATACTATCCAATAGAAGACATAAATAAAAAAGATATAGATATTTTGTTTGTTGGTGCATTCTTTTCAAGGAATGCTAATACGGTTTTAAGGGCTTATTTTCTTAAAGAAATAGCTGAAAAAGGATATAAAATCAATATTTATGGACCTGGTGCATCTAATGTTGGTTATGGAAGCTTATTAAATAATTTTGATAACGTAAGTATTGAAGATAGATCTGTTGGGCATGAAGAATTAAATAGCTTATACAATAGATCTAAAATTGTTTTTAATATAAATAATCCCATGTTTAAATATGGGCCTGCTGACAGAGTTATGAATGCAGCCTCTTCTGGCGCTCTACAAATCACAGACTATAAAGAAGACACAGAACAAATGTTCAATAATTCTGGTGTCATTCTTTTTAAAAACGAAAGTGATTTGATTGATAAAATAAATTACTATTTGAAAAATGTAGAAGAAGGAAGTAAAAAAGGCATTAAAGCATCAGAAATTATAAGAGAAAGAAATACACACTCGCATAGAATAAAAGAAATTTTTGAAGTATTAGGAATTAATTATAATGGAAAGTAAAAAAACTCCAATATTTATATTTTCTTTGCCAAGATCTGGCTCTACTTTATTGCAAAGAATATTAATACAGAGTAAAGAAATTTGTTCTGTAGTGGAGCCTTGGATTCTTTTGCCGATGGTCTATTCATATAAAGATAGGCCAACATTCCTAGATCCCTCTATAGAATCTAAAAGTAATTTTGTTAAATATTTTATAGAAAATAATCTACCGAATAAGTACAAAGATTACAGAAAAGAAATAAATAAGATGGTAACTTCTTTATATGAAAAAGCTTGCAGGAACTCTGATGGTAAATATTTTCTTGATAAGACTCCTAGATATTATTTAATAATTCCAGAAATAGCTAAGATTTTTCCAGATGCTAAATTTATATTTTTATTTAGAAACCCTGTTTCAATTGCCTCGTCAATAATTGATAGATGGTTGAATAATAAGTTAAGATTTGGGAATTATAGAATGGATATAAAAAGAGGGCCCAAATTTTTAGTAGAGGGACATGAGAAAATAAAAGATAAAAGCATTTCTGTTAAATATGAAGATTTAATTTCTAATCCTGGCGAAGAAATAAAGAAAATTTTTGATTATCTAGATTTAAAAGTTGATATAGGTAAGATTATGAATTCTGTTGAGACTTCTTATATCCCCGGAGACGTAAATAAGAGTCAATATTATGGTAAGCCAATCCTTGATTATTCTAAAAAATGGAAAAAAGTAATAAACACACCAGTTAGAAAGAGATTTATGAAATCTTATTTAAGAGGGTTAGGGGACCCTGTTCTTAAAAAGATGGGATATAATATAGATAAAATTATTAAAGAAATAAGGGAAAATAAAAATAAAAAAATAAATATATTAACTGACATATTCGATATAATAATTGATAATTTAAAATTTTATACACCAGAGGAGATTAAGACTAAGTTTAAAAATATAAAGTAATTTCTATGTTTAAATTTATTAAGAAAGTGAATATATTTTTAAAGACAAATGGAGTAAAAAAGTTTTTTATAAAAGCTCTCTTATTTTTATTAATAAAGTTTCTAGAAATAAAAAGAAATTTAAAATTTTTTGTATTAAAGCTATTTTCTAAAAAAGAAAATAATTTTCTAATTAAAAATGTTAATGACAGTAAGATGTATTTAAATGCTAAAGATGTTGGGTTGTCTAGAGATCTTTTCCTAGATGGTGTCAGGGAGCCAATTGCTACCAAGGCAGTAAAGAAAATTATAAAAAAAGGAGATATTGTTGTAGATATAGGGGGAAATATTGGATATTATGCTCTTTTAGAATCTAGACTGGTTGGTGAAGAGGGAAAAGTTTTTGCGATAGAGCCCGTCCCTGATAACTTTGAAGTTTTGAATAAAAATATTGAATTAAATAAATATAAAAATATTACAACTTATAGATATGCTATTGGCGACGAGGATGGAAATTCAGAGATTAATGTGGGAGAAAGAAGAAATTCCAGCTCTCTAAGAGAGGATGTGGGTGGTTATGTTAAGTTTATAGACAAAGTTCCGGTAAAGGTTTTTAAATTAGATACATTTTTAAAAGATAAGCCAAGTCCAAGTTTTGTGAGAATGGACGTAGAGGGATATGAGACAGAGATAATAAAAGGGATGGAGAAAACTTTATCTAGTAGTAAAAAATTAAAAGTTTTTATTGAATTACATTCTCTATACATAGGAGAAGTTGGCGTAGAGAATCTAGTAAAAATTTTTGAAAAAAACAATTTTACTATAACCAAAGTTATAAAAGGAAGAAGCTCTCTCATTGTTTCTGAGCCTAAATTTATACAAAATTTATTTAATAAATTACAGAAATATTTTGGGTATGATGAGTGTGATGATTTGGGGAAATCTCATAAAGAAAGGAGGGAGTTAATTAAACAACCTTACTTTTTCCATGTTCTTTTTGAGCGTTCTTAGTTTTATGAATATAGTATTTTGATATTATTAACCCAGTCCATATCCATAACCAAGGAAGAGAATATAATCTTTCGTCAAACCACAATGTTATAAAAAATCCTATTGATGCTCCTGATAATATAATCCATTCAAAGCTATCATTTCTAATATATTTCAATATTTTATAGAGATAATATAGTCCTGATAAAAAGATTATAAATCCCAACCACCCAGATTCTAGGGCAACCTGTAAAAATGTGTTGTGGCTAGTCGCAAAATCATCTCCTATTTTACTAGATTTTATTGCTTTAGATGTGTATCCATATCCAAATCCCAGCCCCAAAGGCTCTCTTGAGATTAAAGATATTGCCTGTGGCCATAAGAGTTGCCTTTCTTGGTTTGGCACTGATATTATAGGTTCTTCTTTTATTTTTTCTATTGCCTTAAATAAAGATGTTTTTTTAAATATTTCTCTTCTTTTTTCTGCTATATACTCTTTAGGGATTTCTTCTTCTATTTCTACAATTTGCGGGAATAATCTACTTATCGCAAATATTTTTCCATCATGGGGTAATATTAAAAAACCAAAAATTACTGCAATAAATATCAAAAATCCTTTTTTTATGAAAAAAAATACTTGAGCTTTATTGTATTTTTTAGAATACATGTAAGTTATAAAAACAGATATTATTGCAAAAGAAAGCCATCCGCTCCTGCTTCCTGTATATATTAATAATCCAGAGACAATTACAAGAACAGCCCAGCTTAAATACTTATAAAGCAATTTTTTAGATTTTAAAAACAATGCGGTCAGGATGGATAATGATGGGATTAAGAAATTTGCAAAGTCGGAAGGGTTCATGTGAAACCCATCTAGATTTTTCCCAGTTGAATGTGTGATTAGTAATTTTTCCCCAAGATTTTTCATAAACGGAAGTAAAAAGGGGGACACTATTAAACTTGTAAAGAATGATAAGTAGATTGCCAATCTAAATCTATCCCCCCTTCCCCAGTATGAGATTGTAAACATCCCTACTAAAACAGATAAGAATTGAAATGTTTTTATTAACATCGCTTTTATAGCTATATCATCTATCCCAAATTGTATCTTTGCTGATAACGTGCCTATAAAAGAGAGTAGAAGTATAATCAAGGCTAATATTGTAAATCTTTTGGCAATGGGGTCTGTTTTTGTGGCTTTTTTATTTAGTAGTAGATATAATACAGTGAAAGAGAATGATATAAATATTAGTATTTCATAGGGCTGTAGTGTATAAGGTTTTATAATTCCCTGTCTGAAGAATAAGCTAGCTACAGACATAACCGCAGAAACTTTTGCAATATCAGAAATAAATTTCATATTATATTATATTTTATTTTTTTATTCCAAATAAATCAATTCTAAAATGAAGAATATATTAGTTTCAGTTATAATACCTGTATATAACGGAGAAAAATTTATAAAAGAGTCTATAGACTCTGTTATAAATCAAAGTTATGAAAATTTAGAAATAATTGTTGTTGACGATGGCTCTACAGACGGGACAAGGCATGAAATTAAGTCAATCAAAGATAAAAGAATTACATATATATATAAAGA
>CAYQSO010000019.1:5192-10744 GCA_964420205.1 uncultured Candidatus Saccharibacteria bacterium | reverse complement strand
TCTTTTTTTTCTTGTTGCATTGTTTTATTTCTAGCTGCAAAGCTATAAAGATTTTAAGATTTTCGTCCATTTCCAAAAAAGGAATAAAAAAATTGATGTTGAAGAATGAATGCAAAAAGTTTTTTTATCTTTGTGGCATCAAAATTATTGGATGTTTAAATTATTATTGGATTCGGTGAAGTAAATAAGTTAAGGAGTTTTCCTTATCTTATCCCTTAATGTAAATCTTGGCATATTCTTGTCAAGCAATATAATTATTTTTATAAAAAACGCTTTGCAATGCTAAATTCTTTCTATTGCAAGCATCAATCATGAACATTAAAAAAGAAACTATCATGAACGAAGAAAATAAAAACATACACGAATTTGATGTAAAGCTAATCTGTGATTATTTTTCTCATATAAAAAGACAAGGTCCAGGAAGTACGGCTTCCACTAAAAAAGCCTTATAATTTATTGATTTATTGGATGAAAACACAGAGATTGTCGATTTAGGAAGCGGAAGCGGAGCACAAAGTCTAGTACTCGCACAAGAAACGCAAGCAAAGATTACCGCTATTGATCTTTTTCCGAAATTTATCAATCTCTTAAATCAGCAGGCAAAAAAACACGGGCTTGACAAAAAGCTGAAAGGCATTGTTGGTTCGATGGAAGAACTTCCTTTTAAGGAAAACGAAATCGATGTAATCTGGTCGGAAGGAGCAATTTACAATATCGGTTTTCAGCGCGGCATTATAGAATGGCGTAAATTTCTGAAAAGCGGTGGCTATTTGGCTGTAACGGAGGTTTGTTGGTTGACAAAAACACAGCCAGAGGAAATCTATCGCTTTTGGAAAGAAGCTTATCCTGAAATCGACAGTATTTCGAACAAAATAAGTCAAATCCAAGCAGCTGGATATATTCCAACAGCTTGCTTTGTTTTGCCGGAAAACTGTTGGACAGAGGAATTTTATGCTCCTCAAAAAGCAGCGGCTACGGTTTTTCTAGAAAAACACCCAAATAATCAAGCAGCTATAGACTTGGTAAAAAACGAAGAACGAGAAGCTGCTTTATATGCAAAATACAAAGAATACTATTCCTATGTTTTCTTTATCGCAAAGAAAAGCAAATAATCCAATCGAAGGGATTGCGTTTATGCAATCCCTTTTTTTGTACTACAATAAAAATTGATTTTCTTTTTATTTTATGAAAAATCTTTTATATGTTTGTATCTTAATTAACACATAATTAATATTAGAAAAATGAAAAAAATTACTGTCTTTTTTTTATGCTTGTTAGCATCAGTTTATATGCAAGCTCAAAACTATTTAATAGATTTTACTTCTAGTGCAATATTAGATAGCGTATTAGTTGAAAACATAACCCAAGGCACTTCGCTTACATTAGCAGGAAATGACACATTAGAACTTAGTTTAACTACAAGCATTAGTAATCAAAACCAAAATAGTGGGGATTTCAAAATCTACCCAAATCCAATGAATAATGAAAGTAATATTGAAATATATAATGAAGTTCCAACTCTCATAACAATTGATATTTTTGATGTAACCGGTAAAAATATTATTCAAAAGACTCAAGAAGTTGACCAAGGAATAAGCGTTTTTGAGATAAACGGGTTTTCCTCGGGAGTTTATATAGTAAACGTATCAAGCAACAATTGGCAAAAAACCGTTTCTTTTATTTCTTTAAACAATCAAGAAATAAAACCACATATTGAGCTAAAAAATACCACATTTAATAAAACCCAAAATAACTTTACATTTAAAAGTACAAAAAGCATTTTTATAATGCCATATACTAATGGAGATATCATTCGTTTTACAGGCTTTTCCAACTTATCCAACGATATTATTTTTGACATACCGAGTTCAAGCAAAACAATTGATTTTGATTTTTCAGCCTTTGTCTGTGGTGATAACGTTACATTTTTATATAATGGTCAAATCGTTACTTATGGAACGGTATCGAGCCTAGGAGAATGTTGGCTAGACCGCAATCTCGGAGCATCTCAAGTAGCAACTAGCAAAACAGATACAGCTGCTTATGGCGATCTATTTCAGTGGGGGCGTGGTTCAGATGGTCATCAAATAAGAACATCTGGCGATACCACTACTTTAAGCACTACCGACATTCCCGGACATAGTAAGTTCATAATCAGTGGCAGCAGCCCTTACGACTGGCGCAACCCACAAGATACAAATTTATGGCAGGGCATAAGCGGCACCAACAATCCTTGTCCATGTGGTTTCCGACTGCCAACAGAAGCAGAATGGGAAGCCGAGCTTACAAGCTGGAGTTACCAAAATGCCGTTGGTGCTTTCGGCTCACACCTTAAATTGCCCGTGGCAGGCGTCCGTTCGTCTAACGATGGTTCGTTCCTCGATGTGGGTTCAGCTGGCGGCTGTTGGGGCAGTACGGTGGATGATACGTACGCCTGTCGCCTGTACTTCGACGGCATATTTGGCTTCGTGTTTGGCACCTACCGGGCTTTCGGCTACTCTGTGCGTTGCATTAAGGACTAGCTCATAGCGATAGACAAAGGACTTACGCTCAAACTCCTTGACCCACAGGGCGGTATGGCTTTAATACCCGCGAAACGGTTCGGCTTTTTTACGAAAGGTAAGAGCAGCGTATAGTTTGCTTGAAATCTTCCGAATGAAAACATAAAATCACTGAAAGTAATTGTAAGAAAATGACATAGCAGAAAAAATCATTGAAAAACCTATAATTTCATTGATATTTTTTCCTGTTTTTTTATTGGCTTGTAAATAAAAAATTGCTTTTCTGATTATTAAATTGAAAATATATTTTAGATTTGTAGTTAATGATATAAACAAATGTTTGAACAAAGCTTTAAGAATATAGACGATATTTTGCACAAAGACGCTGGTTGTAGCAGCGAACTTGATTATGTTGAGCAAAGCAGTTGGATTTTATTCCTCAAATATCTTGACGATTTAGAAAGAGATAGAGCCACAGCATCCGAATTAACAGGGAAAACATATACCCCTATTATTGATGCTGATTATCGTTGGACAAAATGGGCTGCACCAAAAATTAAAAACGGAAAGGGAGCATTAAAAATTGACCATAACGCACTTACAGGCGATGATCTCACTGAATTTGTAAACAACAAACTGTTCCCTTACCTCAAGAAGTTTAAACTAAGTGCCGAAACTGCGGACACTATTGAATACAAAATTGGAGAGATTTTCAGTGAACTAAAAAACCGTATTCAAAGTGGATACAACCTTAGAGAAGTGATAAATCTGATTGATGAATTACGTTTCCGCACCCATGCCGAAAAGCATGAAATGAGTCATTTGTACGAATCCAAAATCAAAAACATGGGTAGTGCCGGCAGAAATGGTGGCGAATACTACACTCCCAGACCGCTAATTACATCTATCGTAAAAGTAGTAGCCCCCACAATTGGCGACAAAATTTATGACGGTGCTTGTGGTTCGGCGGGTTTTCTTTGTGAAGCATTTAATTATTTGAAAAGCAGCAAATCTCTTTCAACCAAAGAAACCGAAATACTACAAAAAAAATCCTTTTACGGTAAAGAGAAAAAATCCCTAGCATATGTTATTGGAATTATGAATATGATTTTGCATGGTGTGGAAGCTCCCAATATCATACACACCAATACGCTTGCCGAAAACCTTGCCGACATACAAGAGAAAGACCGCTTTGATGTGGTGCTTGCTAATCCACCTTTTGGAGGAAAAGAACGAGCCGAAGTACAGCAAAACTTTCCTGTTAAAACAGGAGAAACTGCTTCCCTTTTTTTGCAGCATTTTATTAAAATCCTAAAAGCAGGGGGAAAAGTAGGTGTAGTTATTAAAAACACCTTTTTGAGCAATACCGACAATGCTACTATTGCTATTCGTAAAACTTTGCTTGAAACCTGCAATTTACATACAGTTTTAGATTTGCCAAGCGGAATCTTTAGCGGTGCAGGAGTGAAAACGGTGGTTTTGTTTTTTGAAAAAGGAAAACCAACTAGAAAAATATGGTATTATCAATTAAATCCTGGTCGCAATTTGGGAAAAACAAACCCACTTAATGAAAATGATTTAGCAGAATTTATTGCATTGCAAAAAAAATTTACTGATAGCGAAAACTCTTGGAGCATCGACATACAGGCACAATTTATTGCGTCTAATAATTACGACCTCAGCGTAAAAAATCCCAACAAAAAAGAAGTGGTTCGACTACGCTCACCACACAAGATTTTGGAAGAAATGAAAAGTTTGGATGAAGAAAGTGCTGAGATTTTACAATCCATAAAACAACTGATATGAGTAACGAATTGACCATATCACAAATACAAATCGAGAACAGGATTTTTACTCTTCGAGATGTTCATGTGATGCTTGATAGCGATTTAGCAGAAATGTACAACATACCTACAAGCAGGCTTAACGAACAAGTTAAACGTAATTTAGACAGATTCCCCGATGACTTTATGTTTCAAGTTACAGTTGCAGAATGGGCTGATTTACAGTCGCAAATTGCGACGCAAAGTTTAACATCGCAAAATGCGACCTTAAAAGATAATCGTGGCAAACATCGCAAATATTTGCCTTATGTTTTTACCGAACAAGGTGTTGCAGGTTTATCAGGTGTGCTGAAAAGTGAAACCGCAGCAAAAGTTCATGTGGCCATTATGCGGGCATTCGTAGCTATGCGTAAACTGCTCAAGGAAAATCTTTTGGTAGCGTATCGTTTAGAAAAAATAGAGCTAAAACAACTCGAAACCGACCAAAAGTTTGAACAGGTTTTTAAGGCATTGGAAAGTAAAAATGTAATTCCTTCCCAAGGCGTATTTTTCGATGGTCAGGTGTTCGATGCCTACGAATTGGCTTCTCGCCTTATTCGTTCGGCAAAGAAAAGCATTGTCCTAATCGACAATTATATAGACGAAAGTACACTTATCCATTTAGTAAAAAAGGATAAAGGCGTACAAGTGCTTTTGCTCACTAAAACCCTAAGTAAACAATTAAGCTTAGATGTCCAAAAAGCCAATGAGCAATACGGTAATTTTGAACTCAAAACTTTTACCCAAAGCCACGACCGTTTTTTGATTATTGACAACAAAGAAGTCTATCATTTGGGGGCTTCATTCAAAGACTTAGGTAAAAAGTGGTTTGCTTTTTCTAAAATGGACAAAAACTCCCTTGAACATATTATAAATGCAATTTCGGAATTGATATGAAGGATGGTTGGAAAATAAAGAAGTTGGGGGAAGTTTGTAAAGTTATTGCAGGTCAATCACCAGAAGGGAAATATTACAATAGTGAAGGTAATGGAATACCATTTTATCAAGGGAAAACAGAATTTGGTGAAATGTATATTGGAAAACACCAAAAATGGACAACTAAAATAACAAAAGAAGCCCAAAAGGACGACATATTAATGTCAGTACGAGCGCCGGTTGGCCCAGTCAATATTGCATCTGAAAGGATTTGTATAGGAAGAGGATTGGCCGCAATTAGATCAAGGGAGAATTGCTCACCTTTGTTCATCTTCTATTTCCTCCGTTCTAT
>CAYQSO010000019.1:0-5182 GCA_964420205.1 uncultured Candidatus Saccharibacteria bacterium | reverse complement strand
GGAAATACTATAATTCTGAAGGAAATGGAATGCCATTTTATCAAGGTAAAAAAGAATACGGAGAAAAATATATTGGTGAACCAACAACTTGGACAACTAAAATTACAAAGCAAGCAGAAGCAGGAGATATTTTAATATCGGTAAGAGCACCAGTAGGTCCTGTAAATTTTGCAACCCAAAAAATTTGTATTGGTCGTGGACTTGCAGCAATTCGAGCAGGAAATAGCATTGACAAAGAATTTCTTTTTAACTTTCTGATAAAGCACGAAAATGAAATTGTAGGAAATGCAGGTGCAGTTTTTAATTCTATCAACAAAACACAAATTGAAAATCTCGAAATCCCACTTCCCCCTCTCCCCGAACAACAACGCATCGTTTCCATATTAGACGAGGTTTTTTCGGCTATTGAGTGTAGCCGAAATAATGCCGAACAAAACCTCAAAAACGCCAAAGAAGTTTTTGAAAGCTATTTGCAGGGGGTGTTTGAGAATGGGAATTGGGAAACTAAGAAGTTGAATGAAATAACAGAAGTAAAAGACGGAACACATGATAGCCCGAAATACATTAAAGAAGGAATTCCCTTTGTAACTCAAAAGAACATTAAACTTACTGGACTTTCATTAGAAGATACAAGATTCATTACGGAAACTGACCACGAGAAATTTTACAAGCGTTCAAATGTAACCTTTGGCGATATTCTCATTTCAATGATTGGGGCAAACAGGGGAATGGCAGCAATTGTAGATGATAAAAGAACTTTTAGTATCAAGAATGTCGGTCTGATAAAAAATAGTGAGAGTGTCAACATGCACTTTCTTCTTTATTACTTGAAGTCACCAAATGCTCAAAAGTATGTTGCCGAAAATTCAAACGGTGGAGCACAAGAATTTGTAGGGTTAAGAGCACTTAGAGGCTTTCCGGTACATCTTCCGCCCCAAAAAGAACAAAACAGACTTGTTAATCAACTAAATGCCTTAAGAGCCGAAACGCAAAAACTGGAAAGTATATATCAAAAAAAACTTGTATATTTGGAGGAATTAAAAAAGAGTGTTTTGCATAAGGCGTTTGCGGGGGAATTAAAAACTCAACAATTACAAATATTATAAAACAAAAAACATGGAAAAATGACAGGCATTTTAGATAATATTTTACAAATCAAAGCTTTATTAATAAAGCTGTTTTGCATAATAGTATTAAAAAAATGCACAAAAGTTTGCAATTATATCAAAAATGATATTATCTTTGCAATTAATAGAACCCGCCACGCTTCCCATTTGAATAGCGCACCAAGGCGGGTCTTCGATTTTTATGGAGGTTATGCTATATGAAATACTCCAAAGTTCCACTTTCTTTAAGCGATCAAATTACAAGATTAAAACAACGAGGTTTAAAATTTATCGATGAGAAAAAAGCTGTTCATTATTTATCAAACATAAGTTATTACAGATTAAGAGCTTATACTTATCCGTTTCAGGATAACTCTAAACCGAACCATCCATTTATTAAAGATGTTAGTTTTGAGGATATTATTGACATCTATGTATTTGACCGCCGTTTAAGGCTATTGGTTTTAAATGCCATTGAAAAAATTGAAGTTGCCTTACGTACAAAAATAATATACGAATATGCCTTAGTTTATGGAAGCCATTGGTTTATGGATGCTTCTTTATATCATAACACTATATTTTACCAAGAAAATCACAAAACGCTCCAAAAGGAAATTAATCGTTCTACAGAAACATTTATCAAACATTATAAACAATCTTACACAACACCAAAACTACCACCATCATGGATGAGCCTCGAAGTTGTTTCAATGGGTTTATTAGGTAAACTTTTTTCAAATCTTAAACGCGGAGAGCTTAAAACAAAACTTACTAAAGAATTTGGCTTGAAAAAATCTGAACAGCTAAGCAGTTGGATTCATGCTTTCGTTAATTTACGTAATATTTGTGCCCATCATAGCCGACTATGGAATCGGCGTTTTACAATCGTTCCTCAAATACCATACAATACTACAAATCAATTTATCACCAACACAAAAATTTATGATAATAAACTTTATGCCCAACTTTGTTGTATGAACTACATTACACGCATTATAAGTCCTGATAGTAGTTTTGTTTCTGACTTAAAAAACTTGTTAACTAGCTGCGATTTAGTAAGTTGTAAAGACATGGGCTTTCGTGATAATTGGAGAAATGAATCCTTATGGAAATAATAAAATATAAGTACAAATGAATGAAGCAGAAACTAGAGCAGAAATTATTGACCCTAAGCTAAAGGCTTGCGGTTGGGGTGTTGTAGAAGGTTCTAAAATTCTTCGTGAGTATTCTATTACTGATGGCAAAATTCAAACAGGCGGTGGCAGGGGAAAACGAGAAATTGCTGACTATGTACTTGTTTACAAGGGAATTAAACTTGCCGTTGTTGAAGCAAAAAGCAATGAATTGCCAGTGGGCGAAGGTGTAATGCAAGCCAAAAAATATGCTGAAAAACTACAAGTAGAAACCACATACAGCACCAACGGTAAAGAAATTTACCAAATTTGCATGAAAACGGGTGAAGAAAGTTTGGTTACAGACTTTCTAAGTCCTGAACAACTTTGGAATAATGCTTTTGCTGAGCAAAATCATTGGAGAGAACAATTTGCCAATGTACCGTTTGAAGATAAAAGCGGAAGTTGGCAGTTACGATATTATCAGGAAATTGCCATTAAAAATACCTTGGAAGCACTTGTAAACGGCAAAGAACGCATTTTGCTAACACTTGCAACAGGAACAGGAAAAACCGCAATCGCTTTTCAAATTGCATGGAAACTCTTTCAAACACGTTGGAACTTGCAACGAGACGGCAAGCGCAGACCAAGAATATTATTTTTAGCTGATAGAAACATTTTAGCTAACCAGGCATTTAATGCATTTTCCTCTTTTCCCGATGATGCTTTGGTACGAATAAAACCTAGCGAAATTAAGAAAAAAGGGAGAGTACCCACTAACGGTAGTATTTTCTTTACTATTTTTCAAACTTTCATGAGCGGCACGGATGAAGAAGGCAAATCTGCTCCGTATTTTGGAGATTATCCCACAGATTACTTCGATTTTATCATCATTGATGAGTGTCATCGAGGCGGAGCAAATGATGAAAGCAACTGGCGAAGCATTATGGAATATTTCAGTCCGGCAGTGCAATTAGGCTTAACCGCTACACCCAAACGAAACGACAATGTGGACACTTACAAATACTTTGGTGAGCCGGTTTACATCTATTCACTAAAAGAAGGGATTAATGATGGTTTCTTAACACCTTTCAAAGTAAAAAGAATAAAAACAACCTTAGATGATTACCGCTATACTTCAGACGATACCATTGTGGAAGGCGAAATTGAAGAAGGCAAGCTATACGAAGAAAAAGACTTTAACCGCAGTATTGAAATAGTTGAACGTGAAGCGAAAAGAGTAAACATTTTTTTAGAGGAAGCCAAGCAAAACGAAAAAGCAATAATTTTTGGCGCAAATCAAGGACACGCAGCTTTGCTTAGAGATTTGGTAAACCAAAATGCAAAAAGCAAAGACCCTTTTTATTGCGTTCGTGTTACTGCCAATGATGGAGAAGAAGGCGAAAGGCTTTTAAGAGAGTTTCAAGACAACGAAAAAACATTACCAACAATCCTCACTACTTCGCAAAAACTTTCTACAGGAGTTGATGCACGAAATATTCGCAATATTGTTTTGCTTCGCCCTGTGAATTCAATGATTGAATTTAAACAAATTGTTGGTCGTGGCACAAGATTATTTGACGGTAAAGAATTTTTCACTATTTATGATTTCGTAGATGCCTACAAGCATTTTTCAGATCCAGAATGGGACGGAGAACCGATAGAAGCTGAGCCTAGAGAACCGAAACCTTATCCAACACCAGAGGATGCTAGCACAGCAGATGTATCAGATAATGGTGAGCCAAAACTCAAGAAGAAAAGAGTCAAAGTAAAACTTAGAGATGGAAAGGAAAGAGAAATTAAATATATGGTTTCCACTTCCTTTTGGAGTGCTGATGGTAAACCTATTTCAGCAGCAGAGTTTTTAAATAATCTATTTGGTGAATTACCCAAGCTATTCAAAGACGAAGAAGAATTGCGAAAACTGTGGAGTAATCCAATTACCCGAAGAACACTATTAGAAAAATTAGATAATGCAGGTTTCCCAAAATCAGATTTAAAAACCTTGCAAAAGCTTGTTGAGATGGAGAAAAGCGACCTGTATGATGTTTTGGAATATGTTTTTAATGGAGATTATATTGCAATGACAAGAGAAGCTAGAGCTAATGCGGCAGAAGCTACAATTTTTGCCTTGCTAAATGACAAACAAAAGGAATTTATACAATTTGTTTTAAGTAAATACATAGAAACAGGCGTTGATGAACTCGACCAAGAAAAACTTCCAATTTTACTAACAAATAAGTATCAATCACTGGAAGATGCAAAAGAAATTTTAGGAGATGTTGCAAACATTAGCAAATTATTTGTTGAATTTCAAGAACACCTTTATAAACAAAGTATTGCATCATAACAATAATATCAAACACATATCTGAACCCCTTACCCAAAGACAAACAAAGCACTATTAATTCTTATCACTAAAATAGTAGAAAGGCTAGGGATTTTAATCTAATAGTAAAAAAAACAAGACTTTTAAAGCTCTTGTTTTTAATTTTCCTGTTTACAAATTCCAAAAAACAAGCAAAATTTGTAAACAATTTGTAAACCATTTGTAAACAAATGACGGAAAACTTCGGGAAACGCCCATTTTTGAGTTGGGAATTTGTAGGCTAAAAATTAGACTAATTTCATCTAAAATAGTGGATTAAATTATAATCGGGAACTTTTGTTCCCGATTTGTGGCTTTATTTTCGTGACCCAGGGAGGGCTTTGAAACCCTTTTGTATCTTATTGTATTTCTTTTACTTATGTAATTGTCTGAAAAAGTTGTAAACATTTTGTAAACAAAGAAACTGTTTGTTAAAAAAACATAATCTACTCTTATTTAGGTAGGCTTTTTTCAGTATTTTCATCACCACAAAACTACAATTTTTTTAATTATATTTTCCCATAATTCACAAAAATGCAAACGTAATTCAGCTGATTCTAATTTTGATTTAAAAGAATCAATAGAAGCATACAGCA
>CAYQSO010000018.1:0-13858 GCA_964420205.1 uncultured Candidatus Saccharibacteria bacterium | reverse complement strand
GAGCGCAAGCTTAAAACTCAAAGGAATAGACGGGGACTCGCACAAGCGGTGGAGCATGAGGTTTAATTCGACGCTAAGCGAAGAACCTCACCAGGGCTTGACATCCTATCGACGGTTTTCCGAAAGGAATTCTTTTCTGGTTTTTATCAGAACGGTAGGACAGGTGCTGCACGGTTGTCGTCAGCTCGTGACTTGAGTTGTACCCTTAAGTGGGTTAACGAGCGCAACCCCTGTCCTGTGTTACAAGTGTCACAGGAGACTGCCCATTTCTTGGGAGGAAGGAGGGGATGACGTCAAATCAGCGTGGCCTTTTGATGCCCTGGGCAACACTCGTGCTACAATGGCTAGTACAAAGGGTTGCCAAGTTGTGAAACGGAGCTAATCCCAAAAAACTAATCTAAGTTCGGATTGGAGTCTGCAATTCGACTCCATGAAGTTGGAATCGCTAGTAATCGCGAATCAGAATGTCGCGGTGAATACGTTCTCGAGTCTTGTACTCACCGCCCGTCACACCAAGGGAGCTGGGGGTGAGCAGAATCTGCTTATAGCGGACGAGCTCAAATCCGGTGACATGGGTGAAGTCGTAACAAGGCACGTGTAGCGGAAGCTGTGCGTGAAACAATTAATTATCGAAAAAAGAGTCGATGCTTAATGCAAGGAGTTGATCGCGGATCCTAAAGTTGCGATCCGTCAAGCTAGTCTTGACGTATTGGGACAACCAAAAAATACTTCACTAAATAAAATAAAAACACTGCACAAGTGTTTTTATTTGTGATATAATAAATTAAATTTCAAATACAAATAATATGGCAACACAAACTCAAACACCAACACAACAAACTTCAGCACCTCAAAATATTGATAATTCTCAATTTAAAAAAGTTTTATTAGTTGAAGATGATGAATTTTTATCATCAATAATAAAAGCGCGTTTGTCTAAGAGTGGCGTGGAAATAACCCATGCCAAAAATGGAGAAGACGCTATAAAATCATTACAAACAAGCATCCCAGATTTAATTCTTCTAGATTTGATATTGCCAAAAATGTCTGGATTTGAGGTAATGCAACAAATAAGAGAAAATCCTCAAGTTCAAAACGCTCCTATAATTATAATATCTAATTTAGGACAACCGGAAGATATTCAAAAAGGAAAAACTTTAGGAGCAGTTGAATACTTCATAAAAGCAAAAACATCTATAGATGATTTAGTAAACAATATTTTAGGATTCTTAAAAAATTAATTTCTGAGTTTTACACAATTTTAAAAAAAATTGTTTGTAATATAATTTATAATAATTTATAATTAGAATAATAATTATTATTTAAGCAATAAAATTAAAAGTATTATGAAAAATATGCAAAATAAAGGATTTACATTAGTAGAACTTCTTATAGTTATAGGTATATTAGCCGTTTTAACAGCTGCAGTTGTGGTTGTGTTAAATCCAGCTGAGTTGTTGAAACAAGCGAGAGACTCACAAAGAATGACAGACTTTGATAGCTTGAGAAGTGCTATATCTCTTTATATAGCAACAGCATCAAGTCCAGAAGTATCTGCTGCAGCGTATATAACTGCTTCATCAACAACCGGAGTTCCTTTTACATCTCCAACAATATCTACAAGCACCACGATAGATAGTAATGGTTGGGTGCCTATAAACCTATCCAATACTTCAGGAGGGTCTCCTTTGTCAGTTTTGCCAATAGATCCAACAAACAATGGAACATATTTCTATGCTTACGATGGAGATGCCACAAATCTTACATTTGAATTAAACACAAGACTAGAAAGCACAAAATATAGAGGAAACATGACAAGTGATGGGGGTGATAAAAATACATGTGGAGCAAGTTATAATGACGCTACTTGTTTCTATGAGATAGGGACAGATCCGGGATTAGATTTATAAGAAATGGAATACGTAATTGTAATATTACTATTTATAATCTTGGGGACGCAGATATATCTGCGTCCTTTTGAAATTAAACATATTAAATATATATTTAATTTTTCAATCGCTCTTTTAGTAGCATATTTAAGCTACATTTCTTTTTCTCAATACAATTTATGGACATCAGGCAGTAATTTGGGCAGATATTTGTTGCCACCTTACAATACATTTAGCTACTTCATTTTTTATATTCTTTCTCGGATATGGGCAAAATATCTAATATCATTTTTGTTTGGTATTTTATTTTTCTTTTTATTACAAAGATACAACAAAAGAAAAGAGTCTAGTATATTTTATGAAGAAGAATATTATTTGAGTGCAATATCATTATTTTTAGTTGGATGGCCAGGAATAGTATTTTATTTAATATTACTTATTCTTATATTCTCTATGTCCTCGATAATAGCTACAATAATAAAAGGAAAAAGCTTTAGATTATCTACTTATTACTTTTGGATTCCGATTTCTATATTTGTTATAATATTATCAAGTATTTTTTTAAATAATACGTCCATCTGGCTTTTATTGAAAATATAGAATTTGGCTTATAAAAAATCATGATAAAAATACCTCCCCAAGAACTTAAAAGCATATTATCTAAACAAGGCTTAATTACAGATGAGCAGTTTGATAACGTAATCAAACAAGCTAACAGAATGGGTCAAAATGTTGGTGATGTTTTAGTTGCAAATGGTGTTATTACTTATGAATATTTATATAAAATAGCAGCAAGTCATTTAGGCGTGGAGCTTGCTGATTTAAAATCCAGGGGCATAGATGGGGATGTATTAAATCTTGTAGATGAAAAACTATCTAAAGACAGAAAAATCATACTCTTTTCTAAAGATTCAGATGGCACCATAAACGTAGCTATGAGCGATCCAACGGATTTGCCAACAATAGAATTTTTAGAAAAGAAATTTAACACAAGAGTAAGGCCTTATTTGGCAACCCCTTCAGACATGAACAAGGGGTTTTCAATGTATGGCAAAGAAATAACAGAAGACTTTAAAAAAACAATAGAGGAAACAGTTAGAAAGTCTTTAGAGGCAAGCGCGAGTGCTAAAACTGAAGAAGAGGCGGCAACTCAAGTCCCGATAGTTGATTTAGTAGGCAACCTTCTTTCTTACGCAGCTTCATTGGGCGTTTCTGATATCCATTGGGAGGCATTAGAGGATGAGGTTTTAATAAGGTTTAGGGTTGATGGAATATTGAGAGAAATTGTAAGAATATCAAAACAAGTTTACCCTGCTATAATTGCTAGAATTAAGCTTCTATCAGCATTAAAAATCGATGAACATAAAAAACCACAAGATGGTAGATTCAGATTTAATACAGGGGATTCTTTGGTTGATATTCGTGTTTCTGTAATACCAACAATGCATGGAGAAAAAATTGTTTTGAGAATTTTGTCTTCATCTCAAAGACCTCTTTCATTATCTGAATTGGGTATGATGGATGACCAAATAAAAATAGTTGAAAGAAATATAAAAAAAACATACGGGTTAGCTCTTGTTACTGGACCTACTGGCTCTGGTAAAACTACAACACTTTATTCGATATTGAATATGTTAAATAGGTCAGAGGTTAATATAGTTACGATTGAAGATCCTATTGAATATAATATTAAATATATAAATCAGATACAGATAAATCCTTCCGCGGGAATAACTTTCGCATCTGGGCTAAGATCTATTTTAAGGCAAGACCCCAACATCATCATGGTGGGTGAAATTAGAGACTCAGAGACTGCAAATATATCCGTCCATGCTGCATTAACTGGTCATATAGTTCTATCCACACTTCATACAAACGATGCTCCAACATCCGTTCCTAGATTGATGGATATGGATGTGGAGCCTTATCTTGTGTCAGCTGTCCTTAATTTTTCAATAGCTCAAAGACTTGTTAGAAAAATATGCGTTGACTGTATCAAATCATATGAAGTGCCAGACGAAACAAGAGAATCATTAAAAAAACAATTACAAAGCGAGGCTGAAGATGACTTAAAAATAGAAATCCCAAAAACACTTTTTGAGGGCAAAGGATGTAAAACATGTGGAGGCACAGGCTTTAAAGGAAGAGTCGGTATATTTGAAATTATGGAAGTAACAGACGAGATAAGGAATATAGTGAATAGTGACGAGTTGACTTTAAGTAAGTTGGTTAATAAAGCACATGAAACAGGAATGACAACAATGTTAGAGGACGGAATAAGGAAAGCATCTTTAGGCGTCACAACAATAGAGGAGGTTCTAAGAGTAATAAGAGATTAATTATATATGGAATTTAAATACAAAGCAGCTACTGAAAAAGGGGAGATAGTGGAAGATAAATTAATTGCACCGAATCAAAAAATGGCTCTTTCTTACTTGTCTTCAAAAAAATTAAAACCAATACACTTAAAAGAAGTAAAAAAGAAGGGGGTATTTAATATAAATTTGTCTAGTAAAAAGATTGAGTTGGAAGACATTGTTTTTTTGACAAAGTATTTAGCTTTAATGCTTAAGGTTGGGACAGACCTATTTAATGCTATTGATATATTAATAGAAGATTTTGACAAACCAGCGGTTAAATCATTCCTTTTAGATGTTAGAAAAAATCTTGAAGAAGGAAAGCCTTTTTACGAGGCATTCAAGAGTAGGCCTAAATCATTTTCTCCGGTTTTTATAAATCTAATAAAATCAGGTGAAGTTTCAGGAAACCTTCAGAAGGTTTTTGAGCAACTTAGTGATTCAATGCAACAACAGCATGAATTAAGACAAAAAATAAAGTCAGCTTTAACTTATCCTGTAATTTTGATGGTGGGCTCTATTTTAGTCCTTATGTTAATAGTGAGTTATTCATTACCAAAAGTCGCAAAAGTATTTATGTCAGGAGGTATAAATCCTCCAGGATTTTCTAAATTTGTTTTCACTGTGGGCTTGTGGGCGGGGGATCACCTACTCATTGTTTTCGGAGGATTTTTGCTATTTACTCTAGGCCCCTATTTGTTTTTTTCAAAAACAATGTCTGGGAAAAGAATGATATACGATATAGGTCTCAGAATACCAGTTATTAAAAATATTATAGAGAAAGTGTCCCTGCAAACATTTTCTTCTACTCTATCTTCATTATTAAGATCTGGAATGTCTATAACAGAAGCAATTGAAATAACTGCTGAATCTGTTGGGATGCCTGAGTTAAGAGATGCGTTGCTTAGAATATCAAATGAAGATATTAAACAAGGAATAACTGTTGGAGAGGCATTTAAAAAAGAAACTGTATTTCCTAGGGTTGTTTCAAATCTTGTGGCTGTTTCTGAAAAATCTGGAAGCCTGGAAGAGATATTAGACACATTGAGTAGTTTTTATAGTGGTGAAATTGAATCTTCCTTAAAATCGGCCGTTTCGTTTATAGAGCCAATAATGCTTCTTTTTATAGGTCTTGTTATAGGTATAATAGCTTTGTCTGTAATAATTCCCGTTTATCAGTTGTCTTCTGCAATTTAAATTTTGCATGTGCTTTGAGATAAAAAAACCGCTATATGCGGTTTTTTTATTTTTCGTGGCTACCGGGCAGGGACTTCTGCCTACGGCAGACCTTGCTTCTCGTCCCTTTTATTTATGCTACCGGGCAGGGACTCGAACCCCGATTACTGGGACCAAAACCCAGCGTCCTACCATTAGACGACCCGGTACTGTATATTCAATTATCAAAAACCTAATACCTAAGAAACAATATCAAAATATTTGCATATATTCAATAAATAAGTTGATATTTTTGTTTCTATGTGATAGTTTTCTCATTGGTTAGCAATATCCAATAAAAAATAGAGTCGTAAATTTTATTGTTATAAAATTTCTAACCACTTATTAAGTAGAACTTTTAAAGATGAACGGAAAAATAGTTAAGTTAACTGATAAAGGATATGGTTTTATAGAACCAGAAGGAAAAGAAGAATCTGAAAAAGATTTATTCTTTCATTCAAACGATCTTCAAAATACATCTTTTGATGAATTAAAAGAAGGCACAGAAGTAACCTTTGATCTAGAAGAAAGTGACAAAGGTAAAAATGCAGTTAATATAAATGTAAAATAAATAAAAAACCCCTTCTGGGGGTTTTTTATTTATGTCTTCTTATTGAGGATATTATTGCTATTTCTAGGGGGACAATGGGGAGGGGATTGTATTTCATTTTAGATTGAGCTGATAGAAGTTCTTTCAGTAAAGTTATTAAAAAATCTTTATCTAAGTCCTTTGAATATTTTTTCATATTGTTTATCTCTGATTCTGTTAGATTTTTAGCAAATAACTTTTCCAATTCAGGGTTTAGTGATATAGATAAAATTCTTCTAAAATACTCAATTAAGTCTTTATTAAATTGTATTAAATTATATCCATCAGACTGTATTTCATACAAAATATTTAAAGATTCTTTTAAATCCTTCTCAACAATACTAGTTATAAGCTTACTTATCCTAGAAAAACTAGTTTTTCCAATAATGTCTTCTATTTCTTTATCTGTTACGTTGCCTCTCATTGAAGCTATTTGGTCTAATACAGACTCTGCATCTCTAACACTACCATCAGCGAGCCTAGCTATCATTTCCAATCCTTCTTTTGTGGAACTTATTTTTTCATTTTTAACTATGCTCTCTAATTTGTTCATAATTTCATTTAATTGAACCTTCCTAAAATGAAATTTTTGAGTTCTAGAGATTATAGTAGAAAGCATTTTCTCATATTCAGTGGTGGCAAGTATAAAAATTACATGCGCAGGGGGCTCCTCTAGAGTTTTTAATATAGCATTAGAAGCTTGCTGTGTAAGCATGTGAGCTTCATCCATTATAATAACTTTGTAAGGACTTTTTGATGGAAGTGTATTTATATTTTCTTGAATACTTCTTATTTCGTCTATGCCTCTATTTGATGCAGCGTCAATTTCTATTACATCCATTGACGTTCCATTATCTATTGATAAGCAGTTGTCACACTTATTACAAGGAGTGCCTTTTTTAGCAAATTTAGAATCTTTTTTTCTTGTCTCACAATTTGCAAGCTTGGCCAAAATTCTAGCAGTTGATGTTTTTCCTGTTCCCCTTGGTCCATAAAATATATAAGCATGAGCAAACCTATCTTCTAAAGCCTCTTGTTTTAATATCTTTACAGTTGTATCTTGTCCAACTATATCATCAAGAGTTTTTGGCCTATATTTTCTATACCTTGCTACTGACATAACACTATTACTGGTATTATAAACTATAATTAATTCAAATAAAATACTGATTATAACTTAAAAAAATATCTTTATAATGATACAATAATAAAAACTGATTATGTATCAAATACAGACAGATAATTTTTCTGGACCAATAGAAAAACTCCTTGAGTTAATAGAAAAAAATAAATTAGACATTACCCAAATAAGTTTATCAGAGGTTACTACTGATTTTTTGTCTTTTGTTAAAGAATTAGAACAAGATATAAAAAAAGAAAGTAATTGGAACGCAGAAAAAGAAAAAATTTCAATCCTCTCTGATTTTTTAGTTGTAGCTGCAACTTTAATTCTATTGAAGTCAAAGGCATTAATTCCAAATCTAAACTTATTAGATGAAGATGAAGAAAAAATAGAAGACTTAGAATACAGATTAAATATCTATAGAAATCTAAAGCCAATATTTTTAGATTTTGATAATTTATGGAAAGAAAAAAAAGAAGTTTTCTTTAGGAGGATTTCTATTGAAGATAGAATATTTTTTAATCCTTCAAGTAACATTTCATTAACTTCATTAAGTTTATCAATTTCATCTGCATTGAAGATGGCAATGCCTTTTACAAAAGAGCACAAAGAGATAAAAAGAAAAAAAATATCACTACAAGATACAATAAATAATATATTGGAAATAATATCAGAAAGGGGTATGGAGTTTTCTAGAGTTATAGAGAATAACTCTAAAGAAGAGGTTGTGGCTAAGTTTCTTGCATTATTACATTTGTTGCGAGATAATCTATTAGTTGTTGATCAAAATGATATGTTTGGAGAGATAAATATAAGGAAATCAAACTAACTTAAATACAAAATGTCTTCAGATAATAATATAAAAGATAAAGAGATAGCGTCCTTATTCGCAGTCTTATTTACTTATGGTGAGCCTTTAAAAATAAGTAGAATAGCTAAGATTATGGGCAAGAAACCAGACCAAATAAATAGTTTAATAGATAATTTAGAAGAAAGTTTGGGAAAAGAATGGAGTGGGATAATGGTAATAAGAAATGACAACTCTGTTTCTATAGCGAATAAAGAAGAATTTTCAAGTGTTATTGATAAATTTATAAAAACTGAATCAAAACAAGATTTAACAAAAGCATCGCTAGAAACACTTTCAATAATTGCTTACTTCAGTCCAATATCAAGAGCTAAAATAGATTACATTAGAGGAGTGAATTCAACTTATATTTTAAGATCCCTTTTAATAAGAGGTTTAATAGAGAGAAGCTTTATAAGGGGTGAGTATGTTTATACTCCTAGTTTAGATTTACTAAAATATCTAGGGATATCAAAAATAGAAGAATTACCAGATTTTGAAAAAAGAAAAAATTTATCAGAAAATTTCTTTAAAGAATGGATGAATGTAGAAGAAAATTCCGAAGAAAAATTAGAAGTAGATAGCAATTTAAATCAATAACATGAGATTACAAGCAGGAATATTAACAGCAATAATATTGGTTTCTGTTTTTATAACAAATCAATTCAGTTTCTTTAATCCGGATAATGAGAAAAATATAACCATAAAGGCAACAGAGACTTCAGCTAGAAATTATACAGATGCCAGTATGTCAAATTTTTTAAATAATGTTGATTTTGAACCTTCAAATAATTCAATTGATAATGATTTAGGCTCACCTTATCCAATACAGGATGAGAATAAAGTTGAAAACAATGCAAGTAAAGAACCCAAAGATTTAAATATAATAGAAAAAAATATTCCTATTATGAATAATGAGGTGTTTGGATCGTGTAGCATAGAAAATAATATGCCAACTGCTAATATATTTTTAGCAGAAGATTTGAGAACAGGTGAAATATTTTTCCAAAAAAATATTTCATATAGGTGGCCAATAGCCTCAATAACAAAATTAATGACAGCTGTTATTGTTATGGATAAATACGATTTTTCAGAATCAGCGGAAATCAAACAAGAGATTATAGATAAAGTGAGTCCCTATAATGTATTTGACGCTGGGGAAAAGTATTCAATAAATGACTTAGTTAGAGCAGCTGTAGTTGCATCTAGCAATGATGCAGCTTATACCTTAGCCAACATAATAGGAGAAAAAGAATTTATTGATGAAATGAATAAAAGGGCTAAAGAGCTTGGGATGACCGATACTATATTTTGGGAACCATCTGGGCTGTCTTACTTAAATCAATCAACTGCTAATGATCTTTTTAAACTAATAAAATACATATATAATAATTATCCAAATCTATTAGCAACAACTAGAAAGGAAAATGTTTATGTGACAGATATTGTTAAAGGAATTCGTCATAAACTAAATAACACCGATGCATTTGCTGGTTTAAATAATTTTTATGGAGGGAAAACAGGATACATAGATGAATCTGGACAAAATCTGCTAACTTTATTTGAAAAAAATGGGAATATAATTTCAATAATGGTTTTAGGTAGTGAAGACAGATTTGGAGATGTGGAGAAAATTTATAATTGTGTAGAATAGATAATAAATATGTTGACCATACAAATAATAAGAATATTAATAGCTACAGGCGTTTCTTTCTTTTTTGCTTTATTAATAACTCCAGTTGTAAATAAAATACTTTTAAAATATAAAGCTGGTAAGCAAATAAGGTCTGAAAATACGGCACCTGTTTATTACAATCTCCACAAATCAAAAGAGGGGACTCCAACAATGGGCGGAGTAATAATATGGTTAAGTGTTTTATGTACAGCGGGGATATTTTTCATACTAAATCATTTTTTCGATGGAATATTTGGATACTTTAATTTTGTAAGCAGAGCTCAAACTTATTTACCTATAGCAGCTATGTTTATAGCGGCAACTCTGGGGTTGGTAGATGACTTATTGGGAATGTGGAAAATAGGTCCTAAGGGAGGAGGCTTGTCCGTTAGATATAAATTAATTATTTATACATTAATAGGTTTGATCGGTGCGTATTGGTTTTACTTTAAATTAGGATGGACATTTCTTTACGTCCCATTCATCGGAAATATTGAAATTAATTGGTGGTATATTCCATTCTTCATATTTATACTTGTTGCTTCAGCGTTTTCTGCAAACGAAACAGATGGATTGGATGGATTGCTTGGAGGATCTGTTCTGTTCACATTCGGTTCTTTTGCAATAATAGCTTTTTCAATGGGAAGATTTGATTTAGCAGTATTTTCATCTGTGGTAGTTGGAGCTTTACTGGCATTTTTGTGGTTCAATATATACCCAGCAAAATTCTTTATGGGAGATACCGGTTCAATGGCACTAGGTATAACAATAGGAACCATAGCAATGTTAACAAACACAGCGTTATTTCTTCCTTTCTTCGCTCCTATATTAGTTTTAGAATCTTTATCTGTAATAGTTCAATTAACATCTAAGAAGCTATTTAAGAAAAAAATATTTAAATCAACTCCCATACATCACCATTTTGAAGCATTAAATTGGCATGAGAGTAGGGTAACTATGAGGTTCTGGATTATATCAGCAGTGGGAAATGGCTTAGGTCTTGTCCTATTCTTCTTATCAAGGATGATGTAGAGAAATAAACGGGTCATTTAAATGACCCGTTTATTTGTATGTGTTATAATTCTATCAATGACGACATTAATAAAAAACGTTTATTTAATAGAGGGCTCCGGAATAAAACCCGCTAAAGCCGATGTTCTTATTAAGAAGGAAAAGATAGTGGCAGTTGGCAGTTTCCCAACACATAAAGCTGATAAAGTTATAAACGGGAATGAGTCTTATTTAACGCCGGGATTTATAGATCCTGACATAACTTCGGATAGATACCTTACTCTATTTACAAATCCCATTCATAAAAATTTTATACAACAAGGGATAACAAGCGGAATTATAGGACAATGTGGATTTTCTCTAGCTCCGAATTTTTATGGAGAGTTGTCCCATTTATCTGGTTGGGCATATACAAACAAAGTGAATATGAATTGGAAAAATACAGAAGAATTTCTAAATTCGTTATCATCTATGAAGGTTGGAATAAACCTAGGCACATTCGTTGGGCACGGAGCAATAAGAGATAATATAATAAAAGAAAAAGATTCTAAATTTAGAAAACTCTCTGCAAATGAATTAAGGGTATTTAGGTTAATATTAGAAAGAGCTATTAAAAACGGAGCATTTGGACTTTCGTCTGGGTTAGGGCATTCAAGATATGAAGAAACTCCATACCATGAGATAAGAGCGTTGTTAGATGTGGTAAAGAAGTATGGTGGCATATACACAACACATTTAAGAAATGAGAAAGAACATCTGTTGGCATCGGTTGAAGAAGTTATTAAAATTGCTAAAGAAATGTCCGTACCAACAGTAATAACGCATCTGAGGCCTTTTCTGGGGTTTGAAGCTGATTATGAGGAAGCACTTAAAAAGATAACTAATTCTACAAGTCATTCAGAAATTTATTTCAATATAAACCCTTTTAATTCCAGTGCTGAATCAATATCCGAATTAATACCTAATAAATTTAAAGAAGTAAATAAAAGATTGTTTTTAGAAAAATTAGAAGATAAAAATTTTGTTAATAAACTATCCAAGGAGATACCTAAAATAGATGCAAAAAAATCTTTCATATTAAATTCGCCAGAAATGCAATTTTTAAATGGAAAAAGTATTTCAGAATTTGCAAATAATAGAAATATGACAACAAGTAATGCGATAGTGAATTTGATGAAAACAAGTAAATTGAGGGCGACTATTTTATACAATAATTTAAATAGCGATTTATCTCAGAAAGTAGCGTTAAACGAAAGAGCTTTAATATCAACAAATGGTCCAAGTTTTGACAATATTGAAAATAATTTAAGTAAAATTCCAGATAGGGCAATAAAAACAATAAAAACATTCTTTGATGTTGCAGATAAAAAAGGAATGAGCATAGAATCAGCGATTGAAAAATTAAGCTACATTCCTGCAAAAATATTCAAAATAAGAGACAGGGGAAGAATAGCTAGAGGAATGTATGCAGATATCAATATGCTAGATAAAGATTTAAATATAAATAGCGTGATGATAAACGGTAAGTTTGTATTAGAGAATGGAAATTTCAAAGATATTAATAAAGATACTGCAAAATCAATTAGATTTTATAACAAATAATAAAAATGAGGCGAAGATTAAAATCATTTGGACATAAGCCAGATATAGTTTTACTTTCATCTTTTTTCATATTGGTAGTTTTAGGACTTATTTTTTTAGCATCAGCCTCCTTTGATATAGGGAAGATAGATTTTAACGACACATATTATTTTTTAAAACATCAGTTAGTATTTGGTTTTGTGCCTGGCGTGGTTATGTTTTTGATAGGGTATTTAGTCTATTACAGAAATTGGAGAAAGTTCTCTCCTGTGTTATTTTTTTTAAACTTGATACTTTTAGTAATGGTGCTAACTCCAATTGGGACAGTGATAAACGGGTCTAGGAGATGGATAAGTCTCTTTGGTATATCCTTTCAACCCTCAGAATTATTGAAATTTACATTGATACTTTATCTTGCAACATTATTTTCTAGTGCTAATTTGCGAAAAATAAAACAAAAAGATTGGAGAATTTATTGGCTTTTCATATCTTTCCTAGGAATAACCGCCTTGCTTATATTTTTACAACCCGCAACAACAATGGCTATTATTTTGCTAACTTCATCTGCGATAATTTATTTTGTTAGTGGAGCTAAATATAGATTCATATTTCTTACGGCAATAATAGGAGTATTGGTAGTATCCTTCTTAGCAATGGTGAGTCCTTATAGATTTCACAGAGTCGCCCCTATATGGAATAAAGCAGTAGATTATTTTTCAGGAGAAAATAACATTGTAAAGATAGAAGACGTGGATACTTTTCATTCCGACCAAACAGAGATAGCAATAGGTTCAGGAGGATTTTGGGGAGTTGGCTTTGGAAAATCAACTAGTAAATACAGCTTATTACCAGAACCAATGAACGATTCCATATTTGCTGTGATAGCTGAGGAAACTGGCTTTGTTGGGTCTGTGTTGGTAATAGTCTTTTATTTCGTATTATTTATACAGGCATTGAAATTAGCTAAAAGAAGTCATGATAATTTTGCAAAATTATTATTAGTTGGCTTCTCTTCAGTGATAGTTGTACAAGCATTTATACATATTGCTGCCAATTCTGGCATTCTCCCGTTTACTGGAATACCCCTTCCATTTATAAGCTATGGGGGGACTTCTTTTGCTGTCCTGGCTTTATTGGTCGGAGTAATGACAAATATATCTAGACACGTCACCATGAAATAACATCGGTCCATTGACTTTTTTAATTTCTTTTTCTATTATATACCGGAGCTTATAAATTAAGTTATAAGTAAAAGAAATTAAACTCTTATTTTTTGTTGACTTTTTTCAACTAATTAAATAAATGGGGAACAACAATACAAACAAAGAAGAGAATATAAAGAGTGGGACTGTTGTTGAGGCATTACCTTCAGCAAATTTTAACGTTGAAATTGAAGGCAAAGTTATAATGGCTCATTTATCTGGAAAGATGAGAATACACCATATAAGAGTTTACCCAGGAGATACAGTTTCCGTCAAAATGAGTGATGATGGAGAAAGGGGAATAATAATGAGAACCAAACTCCAGAACAGGTTTACCTTGGCATGTCTGCGTTTCCCGATTATTGGCAG
>CAYQSO010000017.1:5081-13950 GCA_964420205.1 uncultured Candidatus Saccharibacteria bacterium | reverse complement strand
GCCAAGACACCATCCACGCTGTGATTAAAGGGTGGGGAGTGAGCAACGATATTGTCAAGTGCATCAAAATGTTGTCTTACATATCTGAATCTGTCAGAAAACAATTTCTCTTTTTGTTGTGCAGAAAGTGGCGTGTTTTTTAACTTAAACAGCTTTTTTTGATATTCCTTTTCTTCTGTTTCTAATCCAAATTTCTCTTGCCATTTCGCCCAAAATTTTTCTTTTGTTCCATTGGTAGCATAAGAAGCTTCCTGTGTTGCAAGGCTTAAAGTAAGTTGAGAATAAACATACAATTGACGGATTCCGTCCTCTTGCTGATTACGTAAGTGTTGACTGACAGCTTGTTTTAGAGGTTCTTTCATATCAGGGCGTTTGCATTCTATAATGCATAGCGGAATGCCATTGACAAACAAAACCAAATCGGGTCGGTAATGCTCTTTGCTTGTACTGCGCATTACGGAGTATTCTTCAGTTACATGGAACACATTGTTTTCAATGTTCTTCCAGTCAATATATTGTAGAGTAAAGCTTTTTTTGTCTCCATCAATACTTTGCTCCAAGGCTTTACCTAGTGTAATTAAGTTGTATGCTGATTCACAGGCATGAATATATCCTTCGTTCATTGGCAAATCTTTCAAAGCCAAAATACCACGTTCAATATTTTCGTTGGAGAAAATACTTGTTTTGGATGCACTTACCTTGATGCTATTTATCTCTTTTAGTTGCTTGCGTAAAATATCATCCAAAAGCACATTGGTTATTTTATTGCCACGCAATTGTAAAGCTTCTTCAGGGGTAAGGTACTGATAGCCCATATTCTGCAACAATTGTAATGCAGGTATTTGGCTTATATGGTCTTCTTTAAAACTTGGTGTGTCCATAGCATTATCTTTTGGGGAAATTCACATTATATGGGGAACTATCTTGATAAATAGCTTTATTTATATCCTCATTAAAAGCCATATTATCAGCAGTATCTTTAATTCTATTACTATCTTTTGGGGAAAGTGTATCAATATATGGCCAACTATCCTGACTAAAAATTATACTTGCATATTCACTAATACATTTATTAGCAGCAGTATCTTTAACTGCGCTATCATCTTTTAGACAAAGTGTATGATTATATGGACAACTATCCTGACTAAGAGTTATACTTGCATATTCACTAACACATTTATTAGCAGCGGTATCTTTAACTGCACTATCATTTTTTAGACAAAATGTTTCATTATTTGGACAACTATCCTGACTAAGAACTATACTTGCATATTCACTATCATATTTATTAGCAGCAGTATTTTTAACTGCACTATCATCTTTTAAACAAAGCGTGTCATCATATGGACAACTATCTTTCATTATTTCTCTAACATTTTCTTTACTATGCCAAATAAATCTCCTTCAATATCCTCTGCATTAAGTTTGTATTTAGTTCCTTTCCCTGTTCCTTCAGGAATCAATACTTTATCTTTAACAAGTTTCTCTATCATATATTTCACCTGACGACGTTGCAATTTGCCTTCAAAGATTTGTGTAAAACCACTCATAGTCAACTTATCCTTTTTCTTGTACTCTTCGGCTATCATACTGATATAAATAGGTCGATAACCAGCAATTTCATCTGCTGTTTGAGCTATTTCAAAATACTTGTCTCCAAGTGTGTAGATTTCACTTGTGGTTTTGCCACTCCTTTTTATTATATTTTGAGCGAGTAATTTTTGGACAACATCTGCATTTAGTCCGCTTGATACACCCCTGCGAATTTTATCCATTGTAATTAAATCAAAAACACCCAGTTTGTTATTCTCGTCTCGTTGGTTTTGTTCTTCGTTTGCAAAAATCAGAAAAGAGGAATCCTGAATTTCAGCCGATATTTTCAATTCTACTTGTAACATGCTCGTTCCTGAATAATCTGGAACCGGCTTTGATTCCATCAGGCTGTATAAAAATAACTTGTCCACTCCCTGACCGGAACGTTCAACCAATCCGGTTTTTAATAAAATATCGGCAAGCAACCTGCTGCGGGGAGTGCTGTTTACAGTAAGTAAGTTTTCTAAATTTACTCCACGTGGGAAACCACCGGGATTTGTAATTACTATTTTATTGGGATATTGTTTAACAACTATTTCGCTTGTGATAGTGTAATCCCTATGAACTATTGCATTTAAAACAGCTTCACGGATTACAGCCTCATTAAAGAAAGGGATATCGTAAATATATGGGCCTTGTTTAAGTTTAAACTTTGGATTACTTGCTGGTTGATTGATGTAATTCCATATTTTATCGATAGCAACAAAAAGCGGTTCCTGTATTTCTATCCTGTTGTCAAATTCTATTGCAGTTTCACTTCTTCTATATTCAATAATTACTTTGGCTTGGGGTAAAATATGGTGGATCCTTTCTTTTTTGCCCACAAGAAGTAACGCAGCATTGGTCAACTTACCGTCAACCATTAGATCAAGGTCGGTTAAAACCTGCTCATTTGATTGGATCTTAAAAACCTGATTATTTTGCTTTTTTGTATACTTTTCTTTTAAGATTTCAATTGTTTCCTTATCAATATCATTTATAGCAAAACCTTCACAGATTTTTGCTGAGAAATCGGATTCCTGTTCCGATAGAATTGAAAACATTTCTTCATCGCTCATATTACGCAAGCTTTCACCAACGCGCATCAGAGGTACGCCTTCAAACTTTAACAGTTTACCTACAGGACGGCTAGGGATATGAACAACTAAAACTCGCTTGCTTTCTTCAAATAATTCTTCCATCCTGACACGGATGCCTAAACGAGCGTATGTTTCATCTTCTAAAGCTCCTAATTTGCCTTCGCCAAAATCACTACCAACAACATCATGAGGCATTTTATCCGCCATGCCAAGAACCAACATGCCGCCACCTTCATTTGCAAAGGCAACAATATATCCGAGAAAGCATTTACGCCTTTCTTCCTGAGAAGTATGAGAACCTCCTGCAAAAGGATAGTTGTGTTCTGCTGCTTTAAACTCAACTTTATCTTCGCTTTCTTTGAGTTGTTTTAATTCTGTTATTGTCATGATAATTCTATTTAAATCTGTATCCGAATACTTGTTTCCAAATATCCTTTGCTGGCTTCTTGTTGGATGAACTTATTGCATCAATGCCCTCTTTTACTATTTCTTTAAAATCGTTATAGAAGTTTTTCTTATGATTTTCGGTTAACCTGTTAAGTGTATTATCGTAAGGTGCTACAGGCATTTTAGCCTCCCAATCTGATTGATAATTATCATCCAGATATCGCAAAATTTTATCACAAGTATAAACAAAGGCTACATCGTCTCTTTGGTCTGCTTGGTAGAACTCTATTGCCCATAATGTTAAAACAAGTCCACTTGGATATTTTTTAGTTGTTTCGTATTTGCGGTAATCAGACCATGCTTTTAAATATCTGATTATTCTTATTAGTTGCGGTTTATTCTGTGTATTTTCCTTAAACCATTTTATGAAATCTTTTGGGTCAGATTTTTTCCAGCCATCTAATTTAGTTCCAAAGTATATTTTGCCGTAGTAGTTTTTATAATAAATAGGGAGGTCAATATGAAAATCTCTTACGTAATTCAAGCGAACACACATCTTTTTCACTTCAACTCCTTTTGAAGTATGACCAGATAGTGCTTGCTTAATATGCCACTGTAGTGTACTTATTTCTATGTTAGGTTTTTCTTGAAAATAGACACCCAAATCCACATCACAAAACTGATTCATATTCTCAACCATAGTGTCCATCTTATAACTTCCTTGTATGAAAAACTGAATAGGTGGAATATATGGATAATTGGAAAAGTAATTAGTGAGTTTATCCCTTATTGTATTGTGAGCACTTCTTAAATTTGAAATTTTCTCAGAGCTAATTGAAATAGTTTTATTGAAATTCAGAAAATTATTATGGCAATCTGATTTCTCAGTTATTTTGACTTCATCAGAAGAAAATAATTCTTTAACTGCATATATTACACCTGCTCCAATTAACGCTCTAATAATCAATTGCCACATATGTTAATTGTTGTCTAGTTTATAGTCTGAAAAATCTTTTAATATTTTGTTGGCATTATTGCTAAATTCAAAATTTGCCTTTTCTGCTAATGCTTTAAGTTTATCGGTATTTGTTTCATCCATTGCAACATTTAATGTTGAATCTAATTCTGTAGTTATCCTATGGTAAATGAAACTTGGATTTTCTTCTCTTTCTCTGTCGATTCCATTCTGCATTAGGCTAATTAAATTTTCTGCTAATTGAGATTGACCTTGCATAAACAAATCAATAATTCGCCTTTTGCCATCTTTTAACATCCAGTAATGCAAACCCCATCTTCTTCTTTTCTCTCCATCTGAGAATTTTTGGTGTCCAGTGCCTAGTGAAAGTACTTTCAAGTTGGATAAGTTCTGCTTAAAAGCTTCTTGTGCTTCTATTATTCCAAGCAAGGTGGGGTTATTTGCAAACACTCCTCCATCTACCTTATTTTTAAAAGTTTTATTTATTCCATTTAGGTCGGTATACTCAGCTTCAAATGGTGAAAAATAAGTAGGTGCAGCAGAAGTTGCCAATGCTGCCTGATACGCTGGGATATGATAATCTCTTGTAAACCTTGGGTGGTAATCGTTTTTTAACACAGATGGCTTCCCATGCAATAGGTCGAAAATTGGAATACAGACATTTGTTTTACAATCTTTTAAAATCGGGTCTATCATTTCTGCATTTGACTCCTTAAACTTGTCTCGAATTAGTTTTTCCAAAATTTTCCTTTCGTGCGATGCGAATTTGAATTGCTTAAATAGACCTTTTTTTGCTCCAAAAATATTCTTTGCTTCCTTTAGGTAAAGTTCGTACAACTCCTGTGCAGGAATACCTAAAGCTAAAGCAATCGCAAGAATTCCGCCTGTAGAGGTGCCAGTTATTAAATCGAAGTTTTGATACACCTGCCACTTCTCAACACCTTTTGCTTTTAATTCAGCTTCATAATTAGCTAAAAACATAGCAGGAAAAACGCCACGAATGCCACCGCCATCAATGGATAATATTTTGAAAGGTTTTTCGGTCATAATTATGAGGTTTGTTCAATAATATTTCTACCTATTTTATAAACATAGACATATACACTTTCATCATCACCGCCACCATCGCCACCTTGCATACCTTTATATAGGTAGTGAGTTTCAACCGCTCTGGAATCAGTATCATTAAATGCCTCTCTGTAAATGTAGCAGTGTCCTTTTTTTGGCACTTTATGTGCTCCAAATAATCTATCCTCAATATCTTTTGTAATGCCTACATAGTAGTCAGAGTAATTTCCACCACCACATCCATTAACTAAATGGTCATGTATTTCTTTAATAATTGTATTTACAGATTTAGCCATTTTTCTATTGTTTAGTTGTTAATATTCAATCTTATTTTCCCTGTAAGTAATTGTTGCATTAATCCTTTCTTCAGCTCTTTTAATTTTTCTAGCTTTTGCCTTAAGATGTCTAATTCTCTATCTGACTTGGCTAAAAAACTAACTATTTTCTGTTGTTCTTCAATACTTGGAATCGGGATTTGTAATTTCATAAATTCAGATTGACCTAAAGTTTTATTTCGTCCGGCACCACCCGGAGATGCTAAGCCAAGTAAATGTTTACCTCGTTGAGACTTAAAAAAGTAAAGTAGATAATCAAGGTTTAATATTTTTTCTTTTGGTTTATACATTGGAAAACGATGTGAAGCAATCATTCCGTTTTCTTGCTCGGTAGTTTTTGCGACTGCATGTTCCCATGCAAATACTATATTTACTATAAAACAATTAGGTTCTATCCAAAAAACAGACTTATTCCCTAGGCTTTTTCCAGTTACAGGTTCTTTGTAAAAAATTCCTTTTGTATGTGAGCGAATACCTATTTCTTGATAAGATTCATCTAACTCTGGAGTAAAAGAATTTCGTACCCGTTTTATTACCTTTGAAATATATTTTACCTCCCAGTCTTTCGGTAATTCACCAACTTTTGTTTTGTGTGTTTCTTTATTTAAGTTGAATTCTGGGAATCTTCTCTTTCCTGTTAACAACTTATTAGCTAACCATTTATTGCGTTCTTCTAACTGTGGTATTAGTTTTTTAATTATTTCAATTCCTTTATCCCATTTTTCTAAAATATTTGAGATGTTAACCTGTTCACTGTATTGAGGTATAAGCAACGGTTCTTTTAATAAATTTGATTTAGATAAATTATATCGTGTAGCTCCTTGAGCTAATTTGTACATAATTTTACGACCAAAATCACTTCTAAAATATTGTGTTAAGTAGTTTGTTGATATTAAAGATTCATCTTTCAATCTATAACCAAAGCAGACACTATTTAAGTATATTTCCTCCTCATTGCCTATGTAAACAGAAGTCATTCCAACTTCATCAGGACTTTCTGATGATGTTGTAAAAAACATATCTCCCTTTTTTACATTAGTCTGTTTTTCATCTTCTCCTATTCTGACATAAGATAGATTGCTGTCATTTACTTTGGTATTCTCAAAAATATTCAAATAGCTTATATAAGGTTTTCCGGAACCAAAATCATCTTTTGTTTTTCCAGATAACCCTGAATAAGTTTCACCATAATTAGAAAGGCGTATTTTTTTCCACCCATTTATATTGTGTGTATTACTTCTCATTCATTTCTTTCTTTAGTCTATTCAATTCTTTTTCAGCTTCACTTTCATTGTGAATACCGCCACCATGCCAAGTGCCAGTTGCTACCCAACATTCGTAATGTATTAACCATTCACAAGTCCAAGGGATTACAGTATTTGCAATAAGCATATCGCTTTTCCATTCTCTTCCTTTTCTGTAATATAAGCATAGTTTCTGTTTTTCGGTATTATAAATATGTGGTAACGAGAATTTATCAGGATGCAAAGACAATTTGGGGTTTGTAACAAATACATTAGGATGTTCACCTTTTTCGTATACCAATTTCACTTGGTATGACGCACTTAATGGAGAAGGTGTTATTTCTGATTTCCATGTTAGTTTATTTTGAGTAAAAGACAATGAAGCATCAGGAAACAAGCTTCTAATCTTACCTGCCTGAACAGCCATATTTAATGTATGTGTCCTTTTATTTACCATGAAAGTTGTGATTTTTAACAGTTGTACCACCAGTACTTCCAAGCGTACCTGTTGCAGCAGCCATTTTCATATTCCCACTTTCTCTCTGCTTTCTAAGGTTGTCGCCATAGCTACTAAAGGTTTTTGCTACCAACTTATCACCAAACGGCTTTACCATTGATTCTTGAATCAAATGTATCCCTCGCTTCTCAGTGATGTTTTGGATATCAAGTTTTACTTGTTTTAACCAATCATAAAAATTTCGCTCTTTTATTGGGTTTTCAGGCCACTTATCAGCAAAGTTTTCTTCATCATTAACAGGGTTAGCAATCCACTTTATATACTTACCATGCTCAGGACTGTACTTCTCTTTTATTTGGTCTTCCATTGAGCTAACCACATTAGTTAAGGTTTCAATAATATCGGTTTCTTTATTGTAAGCTCTGGAAGCAAGTGTTGTAATGATTATAGAAATCGGTTTATGCTCATCTCCATTAAACATCATATCCCGATGTCTTTTCAGGATTTGAACAACACGTTGTAAAGGCAACTTTTCTTTTTGAAATTTTGGTACAGGTTGAACAGCTTCTGAAAACAATACTGTTTTTCTTGTTGTAACTTCTGCTCGGTGAAAGAACCATTTACCATAACCGATAGGGTTGCTTTTTAACCAAACTAAATGGTCTGTCTCTGTTGTGTAATCATCTCGTTCTTTATCTGTAATACGTATTGCCAGATTGCCAATTTCTTCGCTGATATTGGAGTATGATTCAGAAAACAGCCTAACATAGTTCGAGTCTACAATACTTGGCAAAACATCTAAGTGATATCTATCATTCGGGTCATCGGAGCTTTCTCTGTAATACAAAGTCCAGCACCTTCTACCATTTTTAAGTTTTATTTGATACTTATATCGGTCATTAGCTTTCAATTGGTCACCAACATTATCTTTCAGATGCTTTTGTGACCAATAATCATTTTTACCATGTAATTCACATATTAGGTCAATATCCAAATCATCTTCTTCATTAATTGGCTTTATCATTGTGCCCAAAAGAAAAGAACCCTGTGGTCTAATTTCAGGTTTATATGGAGCTAATAACGAGCCATCTTTGGAAAGCTGCTCAGCAACTGCGTTATAACTTTGTACGGCAATGTTAAATTGCGTTTCTGATATATCCAGAGATTTACCTAACTCTTCAAGAATATCACTAAACTGTTTTTTCTGTTCTGGTGTTAGCATATTAATCTTGGTTTAGTTCTTTTAAATATTTATCCATTTCACCCTGCACCTCTTTTAGCTCCTCTTCTAATGTTTCTATTTCTTTTTGCACAGCAGCAATATCTACTTCAGCTTCTTCTTCAAATGTATCAACATAGCGAGGTATGTTCAGGTTGAAATCGTTTTCCTCTCTTTCATCAACGCTTGCTACATCACTGTATTTCTCCTCTACAATCCCTGTTTCTAGTTTCCCTTCACTAAATTTCAGGTACGTGTCTACTATGTGGTTGATATGTTTATCATTCAGTTTATTTTGGTTTTTAGCAGAATCATAATGTTTGCTAGAATCAATAAATAATACATTGGTATTAGGCTTCTCGGCTTCGCTCGAAGTCAAGACTTTTCCCCGGTTAAAAATCAAAATAGCTGCAGGAATACCAGTTCCAAAGAACAGATTTGCAGGTAAGCCAATTACCGCTTCCAATAAATTTTCTTCAATAACTTTTTTACGAATTTTTCCTTCGCTAGC
>CAYQSO010000017.1:0-5071 GCA_964420205.1 uncultured Candidatus Saccharibacteria bacterium | reverse complement strand
ACTTTACCAGTTCCTTCGTAGGTGGTTTCAATCATGTGTGTAATAAAAGCCCAATCTCCTTTGCTTTTTGGTGGTATGCCTCGCCAAAAACGGCTGTATTGGTCTGTTTCAGGGTCGTATGAAACAGTTGTTTTGTCACCGTCCTTATCCTCCACCTTGCCCCATTTGTCAAGAGAAAATGGAGGGTTTGCAACAACCGTATCAAACTTCATTAAAGCATCACCCTCTTTAAGTTTTGGGTTGCGAATAGTATTACCCCAACGTATTGTTGCATCATCAAAACCGTGCAAAAACATATTCATCACCGCCAACGCCCATGTACTTCCGTTTGCCTCCTGCCCATAAAGCGAAAAGTTATCTGAACCAACTTCTTCACCTGCTTTTATCAATAATGACGCACTTCCGCAGGTTGGGTCGCAAATTCGTGAACCGGGTTTTGATTTTGTCAGTTTTGCAATTAAAGTAGACACCTCCTTAGGTGTGAAAAATTCTCCTGCTTTTTTTCCTGCATCGCTGGCAAAACGTTCAATCAAGAACATATAAGCACCACCGATAATATCATTACCATCGAGATGTGAAGGTCGTAAATCCAACTTGTCGTTATTGAAATCAAGTAATAAATTTTTTAAGCGAGTATTTTTGTCTTTCGGCTCACCAAGTTTACTACTATTAAAGTCAATGTTTTGGAAAATTCCTGCTCCATCTTCGCTGTATAATTTCTCACGGTTGGCTTCTTCCAAATCGGTCAATGCAATATTTATCAACTCTCCGATGTTGGCTTCGTTTCGGCTATTGAATAAAAATTTGAAATGGCTATGTTCAGGAACAACAAACCTTTCATGTTGCATGGCTCTTTTTGCTCTTTCTTGTTCTCCATTGTATTTCTTCAAATAAGCTTCGAACTTATCATCATGCACATCGCTTAAATATTTAATAAAAAGCATTGTCAGCACATAATCCTTATACACGCTTGGGTCAATACTTCCACGGAAAGTATCGCAAGCTTTCCATACTGCATTATTTATATCTTCTTGTGTTATATTCATAAGATAAAAATTAAAAAGTGAAAAATGATAAATTATATTCCTTTTGAGGTTTTGACTGATTTTACAAGCATCGCGATCAACTCCTTGCATTCTGTTTGTAGAATTTCAAACTTTTCCTTGTCCAAATAATCTGTATCGTGCAAAAGCATTAACCAGTATTCTGTTTCATTGGCTTCTTTAAGAGAAACAGTAAGTTTGTTGATAAAATCTTTCCTGCTTGCAGCAAATTCAGATTCACGAATCAAAGCCCCGACAGATGTGGCGGAACGTAATATCTGCTTACTTAATACAAATTCTTTTTGCTCTTTGACCAAACTCTGGCACAATTTAACAATCTTTATTGCAAAGGCATAGCTTTTACTTTTCAGTGGATTTTTTAATTTTTCATTATTCATTTTTCTCTTTTCATTTAATTGCATTGATTAATAAATTCTGTATTTCTATTTCTCTGAGATTTTCAATTTGTTGTTTCAGGTTTCGTTCTCTGTTACGTAGTTTGAAAATCCGTAATATCAATTCTTGTTTTTGTATGCTAGGAATCGGCATTTCCAATTCCGACAAGACAGCTTTTGAAATTGAAGCAATTGAAGAACCTCTTGCTTGTCCTTTTAATAAAGTCTGCGTATCTGGATGATTAAGAAACCAGGTCAAATATCCGGGTAGTACATTTTTATCAAGGAGTCGTATAACAAAAAAGGATGTTGAAGCTACCGCTGGCAGTTCATCATTTTCATACCAAGCTGCAAAATTCTTTGAACCTTTAGCAGCAAATAATACATCTCCTTTTTTAAGCAAATGCTTTTCAATCTTCGAATCTAAATCCAAATCAGGATATAGAGTTTCAGCAAGCTCACCGCTTTCATCAAAGTGCTTAGCCTGCAAATAGACTACTTCACCTTTTTGAATGGGTTTTGCAAAAACTCCAGTCTGAATACTTGTGATATGTTTTAATACTGCTTTCAAATATTTTATTTCTAAGTAATGCAGCTACAAAAATACAACAATTTAATTACAAATCCAAATATATTCACTTTTATTTTCGAGTACATGGTCTACAAAATTACGATTTGGGTTGTTTATGAAGTCTTTCAGTGGTTTTCTTTGGTTTTGTGCAAATCATCATTTGTGGCTTCGAAATTTCATTTCTTCCTTCAGCCATCTCCTTTTACTGATTAAATGTAGCCAAAAACTTATTATTTATTACCGTTTACAGAAATGATGTTGAAAAGTGGAAGGCTTAGGCTTATCTTCTTCCTATAAACCTTTTAAAAAACGAAAATTATGAAAACAAAGAAAACTGCAAAAGCAAATTTAGAAAAAAAGAAAACGCTCTTTTTTCAATTGGGCTTAATTATTTCATTAAGTCTGGTTTTTTTAGCTTTTGAATGGAAGCAAAGCGACAAAAATCAAAACGAATGGGATCAAATTGCCGCTATTGATATTCCTGAAGAACTTATTCAAATTACCACTCCTGAGAAAGAACCTCCCAGGCCAAAGCCACAAACAACAGATATTGAGGAGGTTGAAGACGACGAAAAAGCAGAAGACATAAAAATAAACGTAGAAGATGATCTCTTAACTAAGGTAAAAGAATTTATTATTATTGAAAAGGTTAAAGAAACACCTAAAGAAGAAGAAATTTTCGAAGTGGTTCAAAAAATGCCTGAATTTAATGGAGGAGAAAAGGAAATGTATGAATATCTTGCTAAAAAAATGAAGTATCCCGAAGCTGCAAAAGCAGTTGGCATTCAAGGAATAGTGTATATTGGCTTTGTTGTGGAAAAAGACGGAAGTATAAGCAATACTCAAATATTAAGAGATATTGGAGCCGGTTGTGGTCAAGAAGCATTACGAGTGGTAAACGATATGCCTAAATGGATTCCCGGAGAACAAAGAGATAAAAAAGTGCGCGTGAAATTTACACTTCCCGTTAAATTCACACTACAACCTTAATTTTTTTCTAAGCGAATTAACCGACTTTAATGAATGAAAAAATAAAGTCGGTTTTTTTATCTCAAATTTCTTTTTATTTAATTCAATATTTCGTATCTTTGTCGTTGATTTGGCTTAAAATACGTGTTTATACATTAATTTATATAGAAATGAAAAAAATTATCTTCTTATCTCTCTTGTTTTTTGGGATTGCTTTTAGTCTTCAGGCTCAAACTCCTTTTGATGCTGAAATAAATGATGAGGTTTTGATTGAAGTAAAAGGTGATTACCTCAAAATCTTTATCGATGATAAAGCAATGGAAGAGTACGACTTGCTTATTTACAAAACCTACGAGGATATCAAACTTAATATTAGGGATTTAAAAGAAAACCCATACACTGTTAATATTAAAGATTGGGAACCTGCTGTTTACCATATTAAAATTGATTATAATTTGGTAACGCAATTTAGGCATATTCGTTTATAAATTCTTTCTCCATTAAAATTTTAAGAGCTGGTAAACATCTGCTCTGCAATCTCTTTTGTTTCTTTTTAAGCTATAAGTAGTTATTGTATTGCCATTTTATTGATGAAAGCTTTCATCCCAAGCTTTTTAAACAAAAGCCTTATCCGCTTCTATTTTAAGCAGAATTCATAAAGGAATAATAAGGTTTAAGCTTTTCTATTCTTTAATCTTAATCAGGATTTCCAATATTTTAACAGCAGCTTCAGAAACTACTGTTCCGGGACCAAAAATTGCGGCAGCACCTGCGTCATATAGGAATTGATAATCTTGATGAGGGATAACACCCCCTACAATGACTAAAATATCCTCTCTGCCTAGTTTTTTGAGTTCAGCAACAACTTGAGGAACCAATGTTTTGTGTCCTGCTGCTAAGCTGGAAACACCTAAAATATGCACGTCATTTTCAACGGCTTGTTTTGCTGCCTCAGCGGGCGTTTGGAATAAAGGTCCGATATCTACATCAAAACCTATATCTGCGTATCCTGTTGCGACCACTTTTGCACCTCTATCGTGACCATCTTGTCCCATTTTCGCAATCATTATCCGCGGTCTTCTGCCTTCTATTTCAGCAAATTTATCCGCTAAGTCTGTTGCTTTATTATACATAGTATCGTTTTTAGATTCTGAAGAATAGACTCCCGAAATAGAACGGATAACCGCTTTATATCTTCCAGCGATTTTTTCACAAGCATCAGAAATTTCACCTAAGCTGGCTCTTTTTTGAGCTGCATCAACTGCAAGAGCTAAAAGATTGCCCTCTCCACTTTCTGCGGCATTTGTAATCGCTTGCAATGCCTTTTGGACTTCTTCTTCATTCCGATTATCGCGGAGTTCTTTTAATCTTCTTATTTGCGATTCCCTAACCGCAGAATTATCCACATCCAGAATTTCCAAAGGATCTTCCTTTTCCAATCGATATTTATTCACGCCCACAATGATATCTTTTCCAGAATCAATTTTAGCTTGCTTTCTTGCAGCAGCTTCTTCAATTCTCATTTTTGGGATTCCCGTCTCAATAGCTTTTGCCATGCCTCCCAGTCCTTCAATTTCTTGAATATGTTCCCAAGCTTTGTGTGCAATTTCGTGGGTTAAACTTTCCACATAATAAGAACCGGCCCAAGGGTCGATAGCTTTACAAATATCTGTTTCTTGCTGAATATAGATTTGTGTATTTCTGGCAATACGTGCTGAAAAGTCAGTTGGTAATGCAATTGCTTCATCCAAAGCGTTAGTGTGTAGAGATTGTGTGTGTCCTAAGGCAGCAGCCATCGCTTCAATACAAGTTCTTGCAACATTATTGTATGGATCTTGCTCTGTTAAACTCCATCCTGAAGTTTGTGAGTGTGTTCGTAACGCCAGTGATTTAGGATTTTTCGGATTGAATTGCTTGACAATTTTCGCCCACAACATACGTGCAGCTCGCATTTTAGCAATTTCCATAAAATGATTCATTCCCACAGCCCAGAAAAAAGACAAACGGGGAGCAAAAGAATCAATATCAAGCCCGGCTTTTATTCCTGCTCTCAAATATTCCATGCCGTCTGCCAGGGTATAAGCTAATTCAAT
>CAYQSO010000016.1:1181-13974 GCA_964420205.1 uncultured Candidatus Saccharibacteria bacterium | reverse complement strand
GATTATAAAAATATAAAACATGAAAGTTCGTTCATCAGTAAAAAAAATTTGTAAAGATTGTAAGGTTGTTCGCAGGAATGGACGCCTTTATGTTATATGTAAAAACCCAAGACACAAACAAAGACAAGGTTAATAAATTTTAATAATTATGAGATTACTAGGAGTTACAATACCAGATGAAAAAAAGATAAAAATATCCCTAATGTATATATATGGAATAGGGGAGTCTTCTGCTAAAAAAATTTTAGAAGAAGTAAAAGTAGATCCAGAAAAAAGAACCAAGGATATATCAACAGAAGATGCGAATAAAATAAAAAACCTTATAACAAGCAAGTATAAAATTGAGGGTGAATTAAGACAAAAAGTTAAACACGATATAGCGCGTCTTAGGGACATAAGCGCATATAGAGGAGAAAGACATATGAGAAACCTTCCCGTTAGAGGGCAAAGAACAAAAACCAATTCAAGAACAGCTCACGGAAACACAAGGAAAACAACAGGAAGTGGTAGAAGGAAAACAGAATTAAAATAATAATAAATAATTTATATTTATGGGTAAAAAAAGAGTCATTCAAAAATCTGGAAATGTTAATGTAGGAGACAAGATAAAAGAACAAGTATCTAGATCTTCAGCTTCATCAAAAAGAAAAATAGATGAAGGATTTGTATATATAAACGCAACATACAACAATACAATGATAACTGCTACAGATATGAATGGTAATGCAATAGCATGGTCAAGCGCTGGCTCGCTGGGATTCTCAGGTCCTAAAAAAGCGACACCTTTTGCAGCATCAAAAGTTGTGTCAGCTGTTATAGGAAAAATAAAAAGATCTGGACCATTTAGTATAAATGTAATTGTTAGAGGTATAGGAGGTGGTAGAAATGCAGCTGTAAGAGAATTTGCAGCTCAAGGATTTAATATTTTATCAATAAAAGATGTTACCCCTATACCACATAATGGGCCTAGAGCTAAAAAAGCAAGAAGGGTATAAATAATATTATATAGAATTTTAATTATGAGATTGTTAAAAGCAAAAGAAAAAAAAGAAAGAGCGTTAGGAGTAAATCTAGGGCTTAAGGCCTATAGGTCAAACTCAGCGAAGTCAGCTTTAGTGAGAAGAGGGACAAGGCCAGGAGTTCATGGTGGAAAATTTCAAAGAGGAGGCTCCGAATATAAATCACAATTAATGGAAAAACAAAAAATTCGTTTTTCTTATGGATTAAGTGAAAAGCAAATGGCAAAAATAGTTAAACTAGCCATAAAGAGCAAATCATCAACAGCTAATGAGATAATGAAAAATTTGGAAAAAAGACTTGATAACGTTGTGTTTAGGTTGGGAATAGCAGGATCAAGAGGGATGGCAAGACAAATGATAAATCACGGTCACATATATGTTAACGGAAGAAGGGTAAACATACCTTCTTACGCAGTTGTAGATGGTGATAAAATTACCATCAAAGAATCTAGTAAAAATTCTACATTATTTAAAGATCTTCCAAATATTTTGAAATCAAAAAATACCGAATCCTGGTTGTTAATAGATTCAAATACATTAGAAGGAACTGTTAGGGCTATGCCAGATGATATAGAATCTCCGTTTGATATAAACTTAGTAATAGACTATTATTCCAGATAATAATACAAGTAATTATAAAAAATTAATTCATTAAATATGGAATATACATTTTTGAGTAAAAACGTAGTATTAAAAAAAGATTCGGAAGATATAAAAAAGGGAACTTTTGAGATTTCCGGATTGTATACTGGATATGGAATAACAATGGGGAATGCAATAAGAAGAGTTTTATTGTCTTCATTGCCAGGAGCTGCAATTACTCAAGTAAAAATAAAAGGAGTTAAACATGAATTTTCTACAATAGAGGGGGTGATGGAGGATGTTGTAGATATACTATTAAATCTAAAGAAAGTTAGATTTAAGTTTCATGCAGATGAATCAAAAACACTTATTTTAAAAAAGAAGGGAGAAGGGGCTGTGTTAGCAAGTGATATAAAACCAGATTCACAAGTTGAAGTTGCAAATCCAGAACAACACATAGCAACAATAACAAATAAATCAACAGAGATAGAGATGGAGCTAGTTGTTGAAAAAGGATTAGGGTATTCACCATCAGAAGCAAGAAAAGGCGAGAAGCTTCCTGTTGGAACTATGGCTATTGATGCAATATTCACACCTGTAATAAATGTTAATTTCGAAGTAAGTAATATGCGTGTTGGCGATAGAACTGACTATAATAAATTGACATTATTCGTAGAAACAGATGGGACAATAAGTCCATCTAGAGCTTTGCATAAAGCCGGTAATATATTAAAAGATCATCTTGAAATAATTTCAAATGTTGATATAAACGATGAATTTGAAGATGATTCTAAGAAGAAAAAAACAAAATCAGCGAAGTCAAAAAAATAAAAAGCTAATAATATGAAGCACCAAAAGCAAGGAAGAAAATTTGGAAGAATAAAAGGGCAAAGAGAAGCTTTTATTAAAGGTTTGGCAAAAAATCTTATAGAAAAAGAAGCTATAAAGACAACAGATGCAAGAGCAAAAGAAATTCGTCCTTTTGTTGAAAAACAAATAACTTTAGCCAAGAAACAAGACTTGGCTTCTTTAAGAATACTTATTTCAAGATTGTCTAAAAAAACAGCTTTAAAATTGTTTTACGACATAGCTCCAAAATATAAAGATAGAAGCGGGGGATATACAAGGATATCAAAAATATCAAGATCTAGAATAGGAGATGATGCAAAAATGAGTGTTATAGAATTTATCTAATAGTGTATTTTCTCATGTCTGTTTTTTCTAAAATAAAAAAAATATTAGAAAGGGAAGATGTTTGTGTTATTTCAAAAGACAATACCCCTAAATTTGTGGCGATGAAATGGGACAAATGGAGAGATATATCTGATGAATTAAGTGAGTTAAAATCAATAAAGGAAACTCATTCCGAGATAATAGAAGAAGATGATAGTTATACAGTTGACATTAACGATATACCCGTTTAATATACTATGACACAAATAAAAAAGTGTTTTTTATAATTAATATTAATGCTAAATAAATAATATGGCAGAAAAAGAAAAATTTGATCGCAGCAAAACCCACGTTAACGTAGGAACAATAGGGCACGTTGACCACGGTAAGACAACTCTTACAGCTGCAATCATGCACGCATTGCAATTGAAGGGCCTTATTCAAAAATCTGAAAAGGTTGATGAAATAGACAATGCACCAGAGGAAAAACAAAGAGGTATAACAATAGCTCTTCATCACTCTGAGTACGAAACAGAGAAGCGTCACTATGCACACATCGATGCACCTGGTCACGCTGACTATATTAAGAACATGATAACGGGGGCTGCTCAGATGGACGGAGCTGTATTAGTTGTAGCAGCTTCAGATGGGCCAATGCCTCAAACAAGAGAGCATATTCTTTTGGCAAACCAGGTTGGTGTTCCAAGAATAGTTGTTTTCTTGAACAAAGTTGATCAAGTTGATGATGCAGATCTTATAGATCTTGTTGAGTCAGAGGTTAGAGAATTGTTAAAGAAATACGAATATCCTGGAGACGAGGTTCCTGTTATAAAGGGATCAGCGTTGAAAGCTCTTGATGCTACATCTGCAGATGATGAAGCAATAAAGCCTATTTATGAGCTTATAGATGCTCTTGATGAATATATCCCAGATCCAGTTCGTGATATTGATAAGCCATTCCTTATGCCAATAGAAGACGTGTTCTCTATTGAAGGAAGAGGAACTGTTGTAACAGGAAAAATAGAAAGGGGGATAGTTCACGTTAACGATGAAATAGAAATAGTTGGATTAAAAGACACTCAAAAAACTGTTGTAACGGGAGTAGAAATGTTCAACAAAATGCTTGACGAAGGGCAAGCAGGAGACAACGTTGGAATATTGTTACGTGGATTAAAGAAAGAAGATGTTGAAAGGGGGCAAGTATTGGCAATCCCTGGAAGCATTACTCCACACACAGAATTTGAGGCAGAAGTGTATATCTTAAATAAAGAAGAAGGAGGAAGACACACTCCATTCTTCAAGGGATATAAGCCACAATTCTACATGAGAACAACAGACGTAACAGGTGAAGCTATTTTGCCGGATGGCACAGAGATGGTTATGCCTGGAGACACAGTTACAATAACAGTTAACTTAATATCACCTATAGCTATAGAGGAAAAACAAAAATTCGCTATTAGGGAGGGAGGTAAAACTGTTGGAGCTGGAGTTGTTACAAAAGTTATAAAATAAGTTAGATTGAAAAGGAATCTTTATGCCAAAAAAAGAACAAAAAAATAGTAAGTTGAGAATAAAAATGCTTGCTTACGATCATAGTCTTATAGATTTGTATTCTAAACAAATTATAGAAGCAGCAGAAAGAAATGGAGCAAAAGTCGTAGGACCAATTCCATTACCAACAGAGATTAGAAAATACACTGTTAATAAATCTACATTTGTGCATAAAGACTCAAGAGAGCAATTTGAAATGAGAGTTCATAAAAGATTGATAGAAATATTAAATCCAGAACATAAAATTGTAGAATCTCTTTCAAATCTAAATCTTCCATCAGGAATAGATATAGAAATAAAATCAGCTTAATTGAAAACAAAAAACCCCGTAATACAAAGAGGGGTTTTTTGTTAATAAAAGAATTGACATAAAAGTTATATTTTGATAGGATTTAACTCACATAATTTAAAATTAAATATATGGATGGAAGGCGATGCCGCGCGAACAAGGCCTGATGGCCTTGTGCTATGTTGCCCTAAATCAATATGAATATATGGCCTTTATAATAGGTAAAAAAATAAAAATGGATAGCACATGGGATGAAGACGGAAAAGTAATACCAGTCACAAAAGTGCAAGCTGGGCCTGTTGTAGTAACTCAAGTTAGGACGAATGAAAAAGATGGTTACGAGGCTTTTTGTGTTGGATTTGATAACTCAGCAAAAAATTTATCCAAGCCAGTGTTAGGACATTTAAAAGATTTGGGGAAATTTAGGTATATGCATGAATTCAGAAAAACAAATGATGAAGAGTCTTATAAAGTGGGAGATGTTATAGATGTTTCTGTTTTTGAAAAAGGAAATAAAGTAAAAGTAACTGGCAAAGACAAAGGTAGAGGATTTCAAGGAGTTGTTAAGCGTCACGGTTTTTCTGGAGGGCCAAAAACTCATGGAAATAAAGACCAACAAAGAACTCCTGGCTCAATAGGAAGCACTGGCCCGCAAAGAGTTATAAAAGGTAAAAAAATGGCAGGACACATGGGAGATAAGACTGTTACAATCAAAAATTTAATGGTTGTTGGAATAGATAAAGAAAATAACACCATAGATATTAAAGGAGGAATCCCCGGGAATAGAAACGGTATTATATTTATAGAGACAGCTAAATAAATATGCAAGTAGATATAAAAAACATACAACAGGAAAAAGTAGGGACAATGGAGGTTCCAGATGTTGTTTTTAGTTATGACTGGAAACCAGAATTAGTTCATCAAGTAATTGTTGCCCAAGATGCCAATGCAAGAAACCCATGGGCACACACAAAAGATAGATCAGATGTTAGAGGAGGAGGAAGAAAGCCATGGAAACAAAAAGGGACAGGAAGAGCAAGGCATGGATCAAACAGGTCTCCTATCTGGATAGGTGGAGGTGTTACTTTTGGTCCAAGAAATGAAAAAGATTTTTCCAAAAAAATAAACAAGAAAATGAAGTCTAATGCAACTCTATCTGTATTATCTAAAAAATATACGGATGGCGACATATTTGTTATAGATAATTTATATAAAGGAGAAGCGGAAAATATAAAAACAAAGAGTTTATTTAATGATTTAAAAACATTCACAGAAGAAGGAAAGAAGTCTTTAATGATAATATTATCAAAGAAAAATAAAGAGAATCACAAATTTTTAAGAAATATAAAGAATGTTTTGTATATATCACCAGAATCTATAAATGCTAAAGACGTGTTAAGGCCTAAAAAAATAATAATAGAAAAGGATGCATTATTAGAAATAGTAAAACATTATAATATAGTTTAATTCCATGGGAATATTTAATAGAAAAAAACCAAGTAAAAAAGATAGTGATAAGATTAAGAAAGCCACAGTATCTAAAAAAGCAGATAGTGTTATTAAAGATTTGAATATTAAGGATTCTACAAAAAGCAACTACAGAAGCTCTGCAAAATCCAATTCATTTATAAAATGGCCTATTATGTCTGAAAAATCATTGAATTTAATTTCTGATAATAATCACTACATATTTGCCGTAGATAAAAGAGCAACAAAGCCAGAAATAAAAAAACAAATAGAAAAAACTTATAATGTTAAAGTAGAAAAAGTAAGGACATCTGTACAAGGAGGAGAAAATCGTAGATTTAGAGGGATAACAACTAAAGCTCCTATAGTGAAAAAGGCTTTTGTTACAATACAAAAAGGTCAGAAAATAGATATATCAGGAAATATATAAAATATGAAAAAGTATTCACCAACAACAGCTTCTAGAAGGCACATGACAAACGTTGATTACGGCGTTCTTTCCGATGTAAAAAAGCCTCACAAAAAATTAACTAAAGGGATGAAAAACAATTCAGGAAGAAATAATGCTGGAAGAATAACAACTAGGCACAAGGGAGGAGGAAATAAAAGGCTTTATAGAGATGTTGATTTTAAAAGGAATATAATGGATATCCCGGCTAAAGTGGAAACTATAGAATACGACCCTTTTAGAACAGCTTTTATAGCTAAAATTGTTTATAAAAATGGAAAAAGAAGTTATATTTTAGCATCTTCATCAATGAAAGAAGGTGATATTATTATATCTTCTGAAAAAGCGCCTTTAAAAGAAGGAAATAGAATGAAACTAAAAAATATTTTAGTTGGGTATGAGGTTTATAATATAGAGTTAAGCCCAGGTAAAGGTGGACAAATAGTTAAATCAGCAGGCTCATCTGCACAAGTTTTAGCGCATGATAATGGATATACAACATTAAAGATGCCTTCAACAGAAGTTAGGAAAGTTTCTTGGGACTCACTTGCAACTTTAGGAAAAGTTTCAAATCCAGAACATAGCTTAATTACAATAGGTAAGGCAGGGAGATCAAGGTGGCTTGGGATAAGGCCTACTGTGAGAGGGTCTGCCATGAACCCAGTTGATCACAAATATGGAGGAGGTGAAGGAAAAACACAAAGAGGAACAAAAAGACCTAAAGATATTTGGGGTAATGTTACCGGAGGAAGAAAAACTAGAAACAAAAAGAAATGGTCAAGTAAATTATTAGTAAGTAGGAGAAAAACCAAGAGAAGGCAATCCTAATTTAAAAAATATGACAAGAAGTTCAAAAAAAGGTCCATATATAGATGAGAAGTTATTAAAAAAGGTTACATCAAGAAAACCAGAAGATGGTCCTATTAAAACTTGGGCTAGAAGGAGTGATATATCGCCAGAAATGGTTGGGTATACAATAGCAGTTCATAATGGGAAAGATTTTATAGATGTAAGAATAAACGAAGATATGGTAGGGCATAAACTGGGAGAATTTGCATTAACCAGAAAATTTGTTAAACATGGAGGTAAGATGCAGAGAGAATTAGAAAAGAAACAACAAGGTAAATAAATAAATTATGGAAGCAACCAAAACTAAAACAATAAATAAAGTTGAGGAAAAGATTGCGGTAGCTAATCTAAGACATTTAAAGATAGCACCTAGGAAGGTTGGCTTAATGGCAGGACTAATAAGAAATATGAATGCTAACGAAGCAGAAGCTCAACTTATGATGAGTAGCAAGCGATCAGCAGTTCCAATTTTAAAATTATTAAAGTCTGGAATAGCAAATGCCAAAGAAAAAGGAATGGATGAAAAAAATTTAGTTATAGATGAAGTTTATGTTAACCAAGGACCAACGTTGAAAAGATGGATAGCTAGAGCTATGGGTAGAGCAACTCCTATAAATAAAAGGACCAGTCACATAACTTTGGTATTGAAAGAAGGTGAAAAAAGTGTAAAATCAACTAGGTTTGTTACAGAATTAGAAAAGAGAAATAAATCAAAGAAATCAGATTCGGAAATAAAGAAATCCTCAACGAAAGACATTGCTGAAGAAGAAATAAAAGAAGACACAAGTAATATAAAAAGTAAAAACGAGCCTAAAAAGACAGAGAATACAAGTAAGGCAAATTCAAAAAATCCTGTTAAAAAATTTTTTAGAAGGAAATCAGTATAAAAACTAAAATATGGGACAAAAAATAAATCCAATTTCATTAAGATTAGGAATAAATAAAGAATGGAAATCCAAGTGGCTTGGGAAGGGTTTTAAGTTTGCTAAAAAACTAGAAGAGGATTATTTGATAAGAAAATTAGTAAAAGAAAATATATCAAAAGCTGGTATAGATTCTATAATTATTGAAAAAACTGGAAATTCATACAAAATAACAGCTCGCGTTTTAAGGCCTGGACTTGTTATTGGAAGAGGAGGAAAAGGCATAGAAGACCTAACAAAGCTTATAACATCTAAATTAAATAAGTTAAGAAAACAAAAAAAAGATGATGAAAATGCTGTTATTAATTTAAATATAGAAGAAGTTAAAAGATATGAGGTTTCTTCTAATGTAATAGCTCAGCAAATAGCATGGGATCTAGAAAAAAGAATGCCTTACAGAAGGGTTATGAAAAAACATATGCAAAGAGTGAGTCAATCTAGAGAGGTGAAGGGAATAAAAGTTAGATTATCAGGAAGATTAAATGGTGCAGACATAGCAAGAGCAGAGCATTTATCAGATGGGAGTATTCCATTACACACAATAAGAGCAGATATAGATTACGGAGAAGCAACAGCTCACACAACATATGGGACAATAGGGGTTAAAGTTTGGGTAAATAAAGGAGAAAAGTTTGGATTGTCAGATAATAAATCTAATAGAGCTAAATAAAAAATATGTTATTAACACCTAAGAAAACAAAACATAGAAAATGGCAGAAAGGACGCTCTAGGTCAAGGGTTTTTGAAAGTAGAGGAACAACTGTAAAGTTTGGAAAATGGGGATTAAAGTCATTGGGAAGCGCATATGTTAATTCAAGACAAATAGAAGCAGCTAGAAAAAGCATATCTCATCATACAAAAAGAGTTGGTAAAACATGGATTAGAATATTTCCAGATAAGCCAATAACAAAAAGACCACCTGAAATGACTATGGGAGGAGGAAAAGGAGCTGTAGATCATTATGTTTTTCCAGTAAAGCCAGGAAGGATAATATTTGAATTAGATGGAGTTACAGATGAAGTAGCAAAGAGAGCCTTAAGAGTAGCTGGACATAAATTACCAATTAAAACAAAGGTAGTTACAAAAGATTAATAATATGAAGAAAGACAAATTACAAGAATTAAAAACTAAGGACAGCTCAGAATTGGCTGAGATTGCAAAAGAAGCAAGAGAAAAACTTGCAAAGTTACGTTTTGATTTAAAAGCTGGCAAAACAGATGCTGTGAAAGAAATCAGATTTTTAAGAAAAAAATTAGCAACAATATTAACTATACAAAATTTAAAATAAAAATATGAAAGAAAAAGCTGATAAAAAAACAAGGAAGCTAAACGGAATAGTTGTGTCAGATAAAATGGACAAGACAAGAGTTGTTGCTGTAAATAGATTTGTTAAACACCCTAAATATGACAAGATTCACAAAAGAACAAAAAGATTTAAAGCACACGACGAAAACAATCAATACAAAGAAGGGGATTTTGTTGTTATTGTTGAAACAAGACCAATGTCTAAGGATAAGAAGTGGGTCATAAGCGGTTTAGTAAAAGAAAATAAAACAGAAAAATAATAGATAAAAAGTTTTAATATGATTCAAGAACAAACAATTTTAAAAGTCGCAGATAATTCAGGAGCTAAAATAATAAGATGTTTTCGCATACTTGGAGGCACAAGAAGAAGATACGCAAGAATAGGGGATATTATAATAGCCTCTGTTCAAACAGCTGAACCTAGAAAACAAGTTGCAAAAAAAGATATAGTTAGAGCTGTTGTGGTAAGACAAAGAAAGTCCTTTAAAAGAAAAGATGGGGGAAGAATAAGATTTGGGGAAAATGCAGCTATAATAATAGATACTAAAAATGAACCTAGGGCAACAAGGATATTCGGGCCGGTGCCAAGAGAAATAAAAGACAAGGGATTTGAAAAAATATTTACAATGGCAAAAGATATTGTCTAAAAATTTATAAAAATATGAAAATAAAGAAAGGTGATACAGTAAAAATATTAGCTGGAAAAGATGCCGGGAAAAAAGGTAAAGTTTTAAGCGTGCATCCAAAAACAGAGAGAATTTCCGTTGAGGGTATAAATATTCACAAGAAACACGTAAGACCTAGAAATGAAAATCAAAAAGGACAAATAGTTGAAGTTGCGAGATCTATACACTCATCTAATACTCAATTGATATGTCCATCATGTAGTAAAAATACAAGAATAGGCATGAGAGAGAATAAAGGTAAAAAAGAAAGATTTTGTAAAAAATGTAATAATTCAATCTAATAATTTTTGTTAAATAAATATGAATTTTAAAGAAGAATACGAAAAAAATATAAAAAAGGAATTAATGAAAGAGCTTGATATTAAAAACAAGCTTTCAGCACCGAAGCCACAAAAAGTAGTGGTTAATATTGGCTTGGGCAGAACCAGCAAAGCGCAGAATTTTAAAGATAAAATTTTACCAGAAATAACAAAGGAATTAAGCGATATTCTAGGACAAAAACCGTCTATATCTGCAGCGAAAAAATCAATAGCTGGATTTAAAACAAGAAAAGGTGATATTGTTGGAATAAAAGCAACATTAAGAGGCAACAGAATGTTTGATTTTATAGAAAAATTAATAAAAGTAGTATTTCCAAGATTAAGAGATTTTAAGGGAATTGACTTGAAAAACGTTGATAGTTCACCTGTACCTCTTTTAATAGTGGAGGGAGAAACTGCTACAATCGCAAGAACGATAGCAGTGACCGGAAAGCTTTATGATAAAAGTGGGATTCTTCTAGAACCGGATAGTTCAGGTAATTTTAATCTTGGCTTAAAAGAACAAGTTGTATTCCCAGAAATAAATCAAGATGCATCAAATATGGACTTTGGTATGCAAATAACAATTGTCCCAAATACAAAAAATAGAGATGAAGCTATTATGATGTATAGAAAAATGGGATTTTTATTCAAAGAAAATAAGAAAAATAATAAATAATTTTAATCATGGCAAGAAAATCAGTAATAGCTAGAGCAAAAAGAAAACCTAAATTTTCCACAAGAAAAGTAAATAGGTGTTTTGTTTGTGGGAGGGCACATGGTTATATGGGAGATTTTGGAATATGTAGAATATGTTTTAGAGAAATGGCTTCCAGGGGAGAAATACCTGGGATAAAAAAATCTTCTTGGTAAATAAAAAATATGTATATAAATCTTTTAACACAAATTTTAAATTCACAGAAAGTTAATAAGGAAAGTATAAAATTCCCTTTTTCTGTTATGGATGAAAAAATATTGGAAATATTGAAAAAGAAAGGCTTTGTATTAGATTACAGTAAAAAAGGGAAAGGAGTTAAAAAATATTTTGAAATTACACTGGCTTATAAAAATACTAATGAGGGTAAGATAAATGGAGTTAAGTTTATAAGTAAGCCATCAAGAAGAATATACGGGGGTTATAAGGATATAAAACCAGTAAGAAGGGGCTACAATAGCATGTCTTTAGTATCAACATCTAAAGGGATAATGACTGATGAAGATGCTAAAAAAGAGAAAATTGGAGGATCTATATTATTTGAAATATGGTAAATAATTGTTAGAAACAAATATGTCTAAAATAGGAAAAAAACCAATAAATATACCAGATGGAGTGAAAGTGGAAATAAAGGAAAACACATTAATAACTTCTGGGCCAAAAGGAGAATTAAAGGCTCCTCTTTTAGGGGGTGTTGTTGTTGAAGTAAAAGAAGAAGACAAAACAATAGAAGTTTCATTAAAAAGTAACAATGCTCAGAGTAGAATGAATTGGGGGACAGTAAGGTCATTAATACAAAATACAATAGTTGGCGTTACTGATGGTTATTCAAAAACCTTAGAAATAAATGGAGTTGGTTATAGAGCAGAAATGCAAGGAGATACATTGGTATTGAAAGTCGGATTTTCTCATCCAGTAAATATAAAATCTCCAAAAGGGATAGAAATAAACGTAGAGGGAAACAAAGTAAAAGTTAGCGGAATAGATAAAGAATTAGTTGGACAAGTGGCTGCAAATATAAGAAAAACTAAAAAACCAGAACCATATTTAGGAAAAGGGATAAAATATGAAGATGAAGTAATAAGAAGAAAGGTTGGAAAGAGAGCAACTGGAGCAGCTGCATAAAATTTATTTGATATAAAATGAAAAAAATTATTAAAAAAATAAATAAGATAAGGAATCAAAGAAAGGTAAGATCACGTGCTAAGATATTTGGCACAAAAGAAATACCTCGTCTTTCTGTTTTTGTAAGTAACAAGAATATATATATACAACTTATAGATGATACCGATGGTAAAACAATTGCATCTTCTTCTTCTTATAGTATAAAAGATTCTAAAAAATCAATTGAACTTGCAAAGAAAATTGGAAAAGATATGTCAGATAAAATAAAAAAATTAAAAATAGAAAGAATAGTATTTGATAGAGGAGGAAAAAAATTTCATGGAATAGTAAAGACAATAGCAGACACAATTAAAGAAGATGGA
>CAYQSO010000016.1:0-1105 GCA_964420205.1 uncultured Candidatus Saccharibacteria bacterium | reverse complement strand
GATGGAGTAAAAATATAAACACATGGATACAGAAAATAAAAAAATAGATAATACTGAAGAGAAAAAAACACAATCCACAGAAAAAAGGGTGGTTAAGAAGAAATCATTTTCTCGAAAGCCTAGGCAAGGCAAAGGCATGGTTAAAAGCGCCTACAAAGAGAAAATGGTAGATTTAAGAAGAGTTACTAGGGTTGTTAAAGGTGGAAAAAGGTTTTCATTTAGAGCAACTGTTGTTATTGGTGACGAAAAGGGATCTGTTGGTGTTGGTGTAGCGAAAGGATTGGATGTAGCACAAGCAATAGATAAAGCAAAAAATGATGCTAAGAAAAATATGATAAAAGTAAAGTTAAAAGGAACAACCATAGCATATGAAGTTGAAAACAAGTATTCAGCAGCTAAAGTTTTGATAAAGCCAGCTCAAAAAGGGTCAGGATTGAAAGCAGGAAGTTCAGTAAGAACAGTTTTACTTATGGCAGGAATAAAAGATGCTACATCTAAAATACTAGGTAAAACAAAAAACAAATTAACAAATGCATTGGCAACAATGAGGGCGCTTAGTAAGTTAGAAGAATAAAAATATGCAACTTCATGAAATAAAAACAAAAAATAAAAGAGAGACAAAAAAACGCGTAGGTAGAGGTGGTAAAAGAGGAACCTACTCAGGAAAAGGGCAGAAAGGGCAAAAATCAAGAGCAGGAGCAAAAATAAGACCAGCTATGCGTGATATTTTAATAAGCACCCCTAAATTAAGAGGTTATAGAAATAAACCAAAATCACCCAAGTATACCGCGATAAATCTATCAGATTTAAATAAAATAAAAGAAGAAAGAATAACAAAAAATACGTTAATAGAAAACAAATTAATTAGAAAAAACGAACTTGTTAAAATATTAGGGAATGGAAAGATTGAATCTCCAAAAAAGATTGTTAAAATAAAAACATCTAAAACTGCTTCCGAAAAAATAATAAAAGCAGGTGGAAATATTGAATAGGTAACATGAAAAAAATTATTCAATTATTAAAAATTAGAGATCTAAGAAAAAAAATCCTTGCAGTTCTTGGACTACTTGCTGTTTTTAGATTGTTTTCTGCAATCCCAGTTCCA
>CAYQSO010000015.1:0-16274 GCA_964420205.1 uncultured Candidatus Saccharibacteria bacterium | reverse complement strand
AAAAAGAAGAATTATTAGATAAATTTTCAAACAAAAAGAGTTTATATTCATTGTTAGTACCTAAAGCGACAGAAAAACAGGTAGAAGAAATAAAAAATCTTGACCTAGAAGGTATACATATAAGAAACGAATCTTTTAGATACTATCCTTATGGAGATTTGGCATCTCATATATTAGGCTTTGTTTCGCCTACTAGTTATGGGTATTTTGAGGGGCAGTATGGGCTTGAGAAAGAATTTAATGAATGGCTAGTTGGAGATGGCACGGAAAATATGCCAAGCTATCTTGAAAACGAAGAAGGCTTGTATCTAACAATTGATAGAAATATACAATCAGAATCTGAAAAAATCCTAGATGATATGGTTGGTAGGTATAATGCTGAGGGAGGCTCTGTTATAGTTCAAGACCCATCTTCGGGGAAAATAATAGCAATGGCATCTTCTCCGTCTTTTGATCCTAACAATTATTCAGAATACCCGATAGAAAATTTTATAAATCCAGCTGTTGAATATGTTTATGAGCCTGGCTCTGTCTTTAAAGTTCTAACAATGGTCGCAGGTATAAATTCCGGCGCAATAACAAAAGACACAACATATTACGATACAGGTATAGTAAAAATAGACGGGAGGGAAATAAGAAACTGGAATTTAAAGGCTCATGGCATACAAACAATGACTAATTTAATAGAAAAATCATTAAATACAGGAGCTGTTTTTGCAGAACAGGAAACAGGGCATGAGGTATTTACAGAATATATAGAAAAATTTGGCTTTGGAGTAAAAACAGATATTTTATTACCAGGTGAGGTTAGTGGCAACATAAATCTTCTTTACAATGGTAGGGATGTGAATTATGCTACAGCTTCGTTCGGGCAGGGTGTAGCTGTGACACCAATTCAATTAGTATCATCAATATCAGCTATAGCAAATGGTGGGTTTTTATTAAAGCCATTGATACTAGAAAATCAGAAAAAGCAAATAATAACAAAAGTTATGAAAGAGGACACATCTAAAGATGTTACTGAAATGATGGTATCAGACGTTGATAAAAATATTTTAGGGAAAATATCAAATTATAAAGTTGCAGGAAAAAGTGGAACAGCTTATGTCCCGGATTTTAAAAATGGAGGCTATAGCGATGATGTTATAGATACATTTACTGGCTTTGCTCCAGCAACCAATCCAAAATTTGTGATACTTATGAAATTAGATAAACCAGAGGGAGCGTTACTAGCAGGTCAAACAGTTGTCCCTGCTTTCAAAAAATTAGCAAGTTTCATATTAAATTATTATGATGTTGCACCAGATAGAATAAATAATTAAAAAAATGAAAAATAATCTATACAAAATATTAAATTTCCTAATATCTAAAGTTGCAAAACTAAATATCTGGAGATTTAGACCTAAAATAATTGCAATAACTGGAAGTGCTGGTAAAACTTCAGCCAAAGAAGCAATATATTCTATTTTAAAAGAAACAGGTAGAGTTAGAAGAACATCTGGTAATTTTAATAATGAATTAGGAGTCCCTCTAAGCATAATAGGTGAATATAATAAAATATGGCATCCAGTTATATTTTTCTGGGGGTTTGTATTTCTAAAGGGGGTATTTAATCTATTTATGCCTAAAAGATTTTACCCAAAAATACTTGTTTTGGAATATGGAGCAGATAGATCTGGAGATATAGCTAATTTAGTAAAAATAGCATCACCAGATGTGGCTGTTATAACTTCAGTAGGAGATATTCCTGTTCATGTTGAATTTTACCCAACTGGGGTGGGGGCTGTCATTAAGGAAAAATCAAAATTAATTTCTGGGCTGTCTGTTTCTGATAAAGTTGTTTTGAATTTTGATGATAAAAATACTTTTGAAATGAAAGATAAGACTAGGGCAAAAATTGTGGGATTTGGGTTTTCCGAAAAATCCAAATTTAAAATTTCCAACTTTTCTCATACAATAGAAGATAGAAAGATAGAGGGGATTAATTTTAAAATAGAAGAAAATGGCTCCACAATTCCAATCAGTATAAAGAATGCATTTTCAATAGGGCATGCATATTCTTGTGCAGCTGCAATATCTACAGCCAGCCTGATAGGCATAAACCCAATTGAGAGCGCAAATTACTTAACAAAGAATTATATTCCAGTGATAGGTAGGTCTTTTATTTCTGATGGAGTAAAAAATACACAAATTATAGATGAGAGTTATAATTCCTCTCCAATAGCTTTAGGTATAGCATTAAAAACCCTTGCTGGAATAAAAGACAATAGAAGGGTGGCCATTCTGGGGGATATGTTGGAATTGGGCGGATTTACAGAAAAAGCTCATAGAGTTGCTGGTAAAATATCATCAGAATCTTTAGATATATTGATAACAGTAGGAAGTAGGGCTAAATTTATAGCAAAGCAAGCCATAAAAGAAGGAATGAAAGAATCAACTGTTTTTAGTTACCCCGAAATAAATGAATACAGCATTAAAGAAATAAAGAATACAATAAAGAAAAACGATGTGGTGTTAGTAAAGGGGTCTAGGGCGATAGGTTTAGAAAAAATAATTAAAGAATTGTCTATATAATTTTCTTGATAAGAAATTATTTATCTGATATTTTATCTTTTGTATTGTATGCCGCATTCGTCTAGTGGTTAGGACGTCAGGTTCTCATCCTGGAAACAGGGGTTCGATTCCCCTATGCGGCACAAATATAGACCATTCATGTTATTATAAATAATAAAATGGATAAATTTTTTAAAGATAAATATACAATAATTCCATTAATAGCTACTTTGTTTTTCCTAGCTTTAATTTATGGATTTGCTTATGTGGACTTGTTCACAATAGATAAAAGTATAATTTTTCATCTAAATATAAATGGGATGATTGATTTATTTGTAGGATTTTGGCAACTAGTTTCAATAATTACAGGATTTCTAATCTTATCACTTGTGAATTTTTTGCTCTCTTATGTTCTTTATTTTAAGAGCAGAATACTTTCATATTTTCTTTTGTTCGCCTCAGCTTGGGTATCTGTTATAGGAGTTGTAGTGTTTTACAGTGCTACTTTATTGAATTAATCTTTACATAATTGATTTTCTTTGTTATCTTTTTCTATGCAATTTATTAAATAAAAATATGTTAGCTGTTATAAAAACTGGAGGTAAACAATATTTGGTAAAGCCAAAAGATGTAATCTCAATAGAAAAAATAAAAGGAGATGTCAACGAAGAGGTCTCTTTTAATGATGTTTTATTATTTTCAGATGAAAAGTCTGTTAAATTAGGAACTCCTATTTTGGAGGGGGCTTCAGTGAAGGCAAAGATATTAGAGCAGGGGAGAGAAAAAAAGAAAATAGTATTTAGATACAAGCCAAAGACTCGTCAAAGCACGAAGAAGGGACACAGACAAAACTATACAAAGATATCTATAATGGATATAGTTAGCGGATAGTTAACAAACAAAAATTGTAATCTAAAAGAGCCCAAACGGGCTCTTTTTCTTTTTGTTTTTAAATCTAACGATCGTCAAAAACAGGGACAGATTTTTTCTATTTCTCACGTCTTTTTATGGATGAGGACAATGTATCTATATCAGAAAATTCTATTTCTCCACCGGTAGGAATTCCTCTCCCAAGTCTTGTAATTTTATTTGAATAATCCTTAAACTCTTTTGAAATTAGAGAAGTATTTAAATCTCCATATGTCCCAGGATTAAATGCGATTATTATCTCATCCGCTTTACCATTACATCCATTTTCTATTACTGATTTCAAAACATTAACTCTATGCTTTTGCCATTGCTCTAGGGCTCCGCTTCTGGTTAATTCGCCCATTATCAGATATTTACCATTATAAGCGCCTGTTTTTTCTATACTTATCAAATCAGTCTCTTTTTCAAGTATCATAAATTCACAAGCATTTCTTGATTTATCTGAACATATTCCACATAAATTTGTTTTTTTGTTATGTATAAAAAAACACTGAGGGCACACCTTTATTTTCTTTAAATTCTCTATAGAGTCGTCTAATTCTTCTATGGTATTTTTGCCTTTCTTTATTATGTAAAAAGCTAATCTAGTAGCTTGTCTCGGTCCAATAGAGGGTATTTTTTCAAATGTTTCTATAAATTTCTGTATTTCTTCTGGCAACATAAAATATGGATAATAATATATTTATTTTATCTTTATTCTTCTTCTGATGAGTATTGCTTGCTTATTTCCTTGAAAGTAACTCTTTCAGGATCAAATTTAAGATCTATTGTCCCCGTAGGTCCATTTCTATGCTTTGCGACTATAAGAGCTGCTGTATCAACATCTTCTAACGATGGATATTCCTTACTATCTGTTTTTCTGTCTCTATGTATTAACATTACAACATCAGCGTCTTGCTCCCATGAACCTGTTTCTCTTAAGTCTGATAATCTTGGTAATCCACCTCTTTGGTCAACAGATCTATTCAACTGAGACAATGCTAAAACAGGAACATTAAGCTCTTTAGCCAATGCTTTTAATCCGTGACTGATTTCTGTAAATTGTTGAACAACATTATTAGAATTTCCTCCTGTCGGATATATTAACTGAACATAGTCTATAACTATAAGCCCTAGTCCGTGCTCTGCCTGCATTCTTCTAGCCATTGCTCTTATCTGGGTTATTGTCAAAGAGGGAGTGTCGTCAACTATTATATTCATTTTACTAAGAGATCCTAATGCATGTTGTATTAATTCAAAATCTGTTTCACTGCTCAATTTTCCTGTTCTTAATTTCCACAAAGGAACGTGTGCTTCTGCCGATATTAATCTATCTACTATTTGCTCTTTTGACATTTCTAATGAAAATATACCGACAGGTGTTTCTCCTTTTTTGGCAGCGTTCCTAGCTATATCCAATGCTAAAGTGGTTTTTCCTAAAGAAGGCCTTGCCCCAAGTATTATTAAATCAGATTTTTGCAATCCAGATAATTTATTGTCTAATGCATCAAATCCTGTTGTTACTCCTCTTAATTTATCATCTCCTTGGTGTAGCTTCTCAATTCTCTCATATGCCCCAGAAAGTTCGTCGCTAAGATGTATATAACTTTTGTCTCTAGAATAGTTAGATATGGAAAATATTCTTTGCTCTATAGAATCAATTAAATTATCTATCTTTGAGCTTTCATCAAACGCAGATTCGTTTATATCGGCTGATATGGATATCAAGTCTCTCAAAGACCTTTTTTCTTTTATACTTTTTGCATAGTGGGCTATATGGGCAGACGAAGGGACAGAATTTATTAACTCTGTTAGATATGTAGAGCCTCCAATGTCTTTTAAATGTTTATTTTTCTTTAATACATTTGTGACACTAAGAATGTCTATTGGATCACTATTATTAAATAATTCCAATTCAGCTTCATATATTTTTTTATTTGAAGATGAATAAAAATCACTAGGGGATAGAGTGTCTGCAACCTTAGTTATTGCATTCCCATCAATCATAATTGAGCCAAGAACTGTTTTCTCTGCATCAATATCTTGTGGTGGAAGTTTTAAATTTCTATTCATATTGTTATTCATTATACACTATATATTGCCCTAGGGGAGTATCTTCTATTATATAGCCTAATTTCTCAATTTCATCCCTCAATTTATCTGACTTATCAAAGTTTTTATTTTCTTTCGCATTATTTCTTTCTTCTAATTTGTCTTTTATCTCATCAATCTCTTTGTATTCTGGTTTTATATTTTTGATTCCTAGTATGCCTAGGTAGTCTGATACAAAATTATATATATTTTCTAATTTTTTAACTCCTATATTATATACATTTGGTTCCATGTCTTTAATAAGTGAAAAAATTGAAGAAATTGCTTCAGGTGTATTGAAGTCATTATCCATTGATACTTCAAAATCTTTTTTGTATTTATCTAAATCAAAATCTTCAGAAGGTTTAGTTTCTTTTTTATTTTTTATCACAAAAGATATTTTATTTAAGAAATTAATTATAGACATAAGAGATTTTTTAGATTCCTCAGCTACCTGCTTTGAATAATTAACAGGAGCTCTATACGAGTATCTAGCTATCATAAATCTCAATATATTTTCATTATACTCATCTATAAAATCTTCAATTTTGATAAAGTTTTTCAAACTTTTTGACATTTTTTTATTTTCAACAAGCAAGACCCCTGTATGCATCCAGGCTTTAACCATTGGAGATTTTCCTGAAACAGACTCCTCCTGAGCAATCTCTGCTTCGTGGTGAGGAAATTTTAATTCCGAAGCCCCTCCATGTATTTCATATTGTGGTCCAAATTCTTTTTCTGTTATAGCTGTGTCTTCTATATGCCAACCGGGCCTACCCCATCCCCAAGGGCTTTTCCACATAGGGTCTCCATCTACAAGTTTAAATTTTTTAAATAAACCACCCCCCGGTTGAATTTTTGATTTTTTCCATAACGCAAAATCAATTGGGTTTTTCTTTTTTTCATCTATTTCAATTCTGGCACCAACTTTCATTTGACTAGTGTCCTGTTTTGATAGTTTCCCATATCCATCAAATTTTTCTACTTCAAAATAAACACCGCTCTCTGTTTCGTATGCAAACCCCTTTTTAATAAGTCTTTTTATTTGATCTATTATTTCTGGTATATAATCGGAAGCTTTTGCATATTTTGAAACATTACCTACGTTTATAGACTTCATTATTTCGTAGTATTCTTGTTCATATTTCCCAGACAACTCTTTTGGTGTAAGATCTCTTTCTTTTGCTCTATTTATTATTTTGTCATCTACATCTGTTATGTTTTGCAGATAAAAAACATTAAAACCTTTGTGTTTTAACCACCTTGTTATTATGTCAAAAGATATATATGTTCTCGCATGTCCTATATGAGGGTCATCGTATACAGTAGGGCCACAAACAAAAAGCCTTATTTTGTTTTTTTCAGATATTTCAGAAACATCTTTAAGTTCTTGAGTCATTGAATCAAAAATTTTCATATTTTTAAGTGATTAATGAATTAGTTTCAATATCCTACAATATATAACAATTTCAATCAAAATCAAAATAAAAAAATAATAGATATGGTTGACAAGAGCTAATCTTTGATTAAAATTATATTGAATCTTAAACCTGTGCAGTAAAATTTAATTATGAAAGAAAAGGAATTAAAAAATAAAGAAAAGCTTGATAAAACAAAAGGCAGTAATATGCTTAATTCATCTGCAGGGGATATAGATAAAATAAAGAAAGAAAGAGACGAGTATTTAGATGGATGGAAAAGGGCGATAGCAGATTTATCAAACTATAAAAAATCAGAGATGGAGAGAGCGCAGAATATGATATCTTCATCAAATAAAGATTTGGTAAAAAATTTATTGAAAGTTTTAGATAGTTTTGATTTGGCGGCACCATCCTTAAAAAATGCAGGCAAGGACATAGAAAAAGGGATTAGTTTAATAAAATCTCAAATGGAAGATGTTTTAAATAAATTTGGACTTGAAAAAATAAAAACATCTCCTGGTGATAAATTTGACCCATCTTTACAAGAAGCAGTTGACCTAGTTAAAAATGATGAATATGAAAGCGGAAGCGTATTAGAAGAGATAGAAAGCGGGTATAAATTTAATGGCAAAGTAATAAGGCCATCAAGAGTTAGGGTGGTTGAATAGATAAATTATAATTAAAAAAAATAAAAAAATGTCAAAAATATTAGGAATTGATTTAGGGACTACCAATTCAGCAATGGCTGTTATGCAGGGTGGCAACCCTGAAGTTTTAGAAAATTCAGAAGGGAACAGAACAACGCCTTCAGTGGCCGCTATTAACAAATCAGGAGAAAGGCTTGTTGGGCTCTTAGCTAAAAGACAAGCAGTTGTAAATCCTAAAAATACTATATATTCAATAAAAAGGTTGATAGGAAGAAATTTTGAAGATGAAGAAGTTCAAAAAGATATAAAAAATAGTCCATTTGAAATTAGAAAATCAGAAGCAGGTGGCGTTGAAGTTCAAATGGGAGAAAAGTGGTATAAACCAGAAGAAATATCTTCAATGATTTTAGCTAAATTAAAAGCTGATGCAGAAGCAAAATTAGGAGAAAAAATAGAAGAAGCAGTTATAACAGTTCCTGCATATTTTGATGATTCTCAAAGGCAGGCTACCAAGAATGCAGGGGAGATTGCCGGATTTAAAGTGAAAAGAATAATAAATGAGCCTACAGCGGCTGCATTGTCTTATGGATTAAATAAAAAGAAAAATGAAAAAATAGTAGTGTATGATTTTGGTGGAGGGACTTTTGACGTGTCTGTATTAGAAATAGGAGACGATGTTGTTGAAGTTAAATCAACTGGTGGAGATACTCATCTTGGGGGAGATGACTTTGATTCAAAAATCATAGAATATCTTTTAGAAACTTATAAAAAAGAAGAGGGGATAGATTTGTCAAATGACCCGTTGGCAATACAAAGGTTAAAAGAGGCCTCAGAGAAAGCCAAGCATGAATTATCTAATGTTATGGAAACGGAAATAAATATTCCATATATAACATCTACAGATGCTGGCCCAAAACACTTCTTAATTAAACTATCAAGAGCTAAATTAGAAAGCTTAGTAAAAGATTTAATAGATAAATCTATAGAAATAACAGAACAAGTTGTAAAAGATGCCAGCATGAGTATAAAAGATTTAGATGAAGCTGTTCTTGTTGGTGGTCAAACAAGAATGCCTGCAATACAAGAAGCGGTTAAAAATCTATTAGGTAAAGAGCCACACAAAGGAATTAACCCAGATGAAGTTGTTGCTATTGGAGCAGCTACTCAAGCGGGCATATTTCAAGGAGATGTTAAAGATGTTCTTTTGTTGGATGTTATCCCTTTGTCTCTTGGTATTGAAACATTGGGGGGAATATTCACGCCAGTGATAGAAAAAAACACAACGATACCAACATCTCATTCACAAATATTTTCAACTGCAGCAGATAATCAACCATCAGTTGAGATACATATTTTACAAGGAGAAAGAAGTATGGCATCTGACAATAAAACATTGGGAAGATTTGTATTGGATGGAATTCCTCCAGCTCCAAGAGGAGTGCCTCAAGTTGAAGTCTCTTTTGATATAGATGCCAATGGAATACTTCAGGTTTCTGCAAAAGATAAAGCAACAGACAAAGAACAATCTATAAAAATAGAAGCATCTACTCAGTTATCAAAAGAAGAGGTTGAAAAATTAAAGAAAGATGCAGTTGAACATTCCGAAAAAGATAAAGAGAAAAAAGAAGAGGTTGAAACAAGGAATGAAGCAGAGCAAATAGTTTATTCAGCAGAAAAAAATATGAAAGAGTGGGGAGATAAAGTTGATGATGAAACCAAATCAACTATAAACAAAGGAGTGGATGAATTAAAAGAAGCTTTAAAGGGGACAGATACAGAAAAAATAAAAGCTTCTTCTCAAAATTTGATATCTGAATTACAAAAAATAGGACAAAAGATGTATAATGAGAACAAGGCTAATGAAAATAATTCGGATGAAAAGAAAGAAGAAGAAAAGCCAAATGAAGATACAGATGAAGAGTCTCAAAAATAAAATCAAAAAATGATAAACAATTCATTAAACAGAGTTTCTGACGATAATTTTGTTGGAAATAAGGGAGACAAAAAAGATTTTTCTGCATTAAAAACAATTATATTAGGGGCGCTTTTTGCAGGCGCCTCTTTTATATTTGGTTTTCAAATGAATTTGTTAAGTTATATTCCAAAAGGTTCAGAGGTGGTAAATTTTATACCTTTTGCCATTTCTATTTCTGTTTTCTTAGTTCTTTTAAATTTGTGCGTAATTATAGTATCTAATAAAAATATGCTTTTATGGATATTGAGCGCATCATCAATTTTGTTTTTTGTAGGGTTTTTATCTTTTAAGTCAGATGTCCTTATAGCTGGTGGTGTCATGTTAGTAGGGCTTATATGGATAGGGAATTCTGTAAGGAATTATTTAGATGAATCTATAAAAATAAAATTTTTCCCAATATCTAATATGATATTAAGAAAAGCAATATTGATTTTGGCTGTTATAAGTGCAGTTCTTTTTTATAATACTTTTTATTCAACATCTCTTGGTAAAGATAATCCAATATTCCCAAAAAGCATATTTGAAACAATATCTGTTAAGTTTTCAAATCTGGCATCTCCAGTTATAGGTGAGGTGGATTTATCAAAATCATTAAGAGGGATTGCAGAGGAAAGTATAAGAAAGATAGAAAAAGAAAATGGGATAGTTTTGCCAACTATTCAAGAAAAGGAATTGGTGGACAAAGCAGTTTTGGAATACCAAGAAAAATTAAATAAAATATTTGGCCAAACAATAAATCCAAACGATGCTATATATAGTGCTCTTTACGATACTATTTTATATAAGTTTAATAACATGGAGAAAAACATGAGAACAATGCTATTGGTCGTCATGGCCTTTCTTCTGTTTTTAACAATTCAGGCAGTCTCTCCTATATTGAGATTTGTAATAATGATAATATCTTTTTTAATTTATGAAATTCTTTTATTAACAAAGTTTTTCAAATATACTTACACCCAAGAGAGCAAAGAAAGAATATCTTTATTGTAAAGTTATAAAAATTAAGTCAATTGCAGTGCCATTAATTTTGGCATTTTTTATTTTTAATGATACAATCAAATCTAATAATAAAGACAAAAATTATGTTTCAATCTAATATCCCTAACTTTGCTACTAAAGAGTTTCCAAAAGATGAAGAGTCTTATAATGCAAAGATTTTGGTAAGAGCGGGGTTTATAAATAAATTAATGTCAGGAGTTTATTCTTATCTACCTCTTGGCTATAGAGTATTAAAAAAAATAGAAAACATAGTTAGAAAACACATGGATAAGGTGGGGGCTGAATTATTAATGCCTGTTCTTCATCCAAAAGAAAACTGGGAGAAAACTGGACGTTGGGATTCTTTAACTGTTTTATTCAAAACTATAAGTAATGATAGAAAAGAATATGCGCTGGGCCCAACTCATGAAGAAATAATTGTGCCAATAGGGCAAAAAGCAATATCTTCTTATAAAGATATGCCGTTTGCTTTATATCAAATACAAACCAAATTCAGAGATGAGCCTAGAGCAAAATCAGGTCTATTAAGAGGAAGAGAATTTTTGATGAAAGACTTATATTCATTCCATACAACCCCAGAAGATTTAAAGGAATATTATGAAAAAATAAAAGATATATATTGAGATATATTTTCTGAAATAGGTCTAGAAACAAAAATAGTAGAAGCATCTGGAGGTTCTTTTTCAAAGTTTTCTCATGAATTTCAAGTTCCTTTAGAAAATGGAGAAGATACAATAGTAGTTTGTGATTCTTGTAGTTTTTCTCAAAATACAGAGATAAATGATGCAAAAGATGGAGATAAATGTCCTGAATGTAAAAAGGGTAAGTTGAGTAAAATAAAGGCATCTGAAGTTGGTAATATATTTGAATTAAATACAAAATATTCAGAACCATTTTCTTTAGAATATAAAGACAGTGATGGAGAAAATAAAACAGTTTATATGGGTTGTTATGGCATTGGGATTTCAAGGTTAATGGGCGTAGCAGCTGAAGCATTAAATGATGAAAATGGATTGATTTGGCCATCTTCAATAGCTCCTTTTGATGTTCATTTATTGGCTCTATCTGTTGATGATGAAAATGAAAATAATTCTGTTTATAAGAAGGCGGAAGAAATACATGAAGAATTAAGCAAGTTGGGCATAGATGTTTTATTTGATGATAGAAAAGATGCTTCAAACGGAGAGAAATTAACAGAGTCGGATTTAATTGGAATACCAGTAAGGCTAGTTGTAAGTAAAAAGACAGGAGATGAAATAGAATTTAAATTAAGGGCAGAAAAAGAAACAAAAATGGTTGACTTGGATTATATTAAAAAATATTTTAATAAGTAAATATGTCATTTTTAGATAGATTTAAAACAGAAATAGGTGTAGATCTCGGCACTGCTAATTCCTTGGTTTATATGGGGGGTGAGGGGATTATAATAAATGAACCGACTACAATAGCTGTAAATAAAAAAACAAATCAAATTATAGCGGTGGGGGAAGATGCCAAGAGAATGTTAGGGAGAACTCCTGTGCACATAGACGTTGTCAGGCCTTTAGTAAATGGGGTTATATCTGATTTTGCTATGGCTCAGGAAATACTAAAACATTTTATAAAAAAAGTTAAAAAAGAATCTCTATTTAAATATATAGTTGCAGTAATTGCTGTGCCAACAAATTTAACAGAAGTAGAAATGAAATCTATAGAAGAAGCTGTTGTTATGTCAGGAGCTTCAAATGTATATATTTTAGAGGAGCCTGTGGCGGCAGCTTTGGGTGCTGGACTTATAACCAGTGAGCCAACTGCTAGCATGATAGTTGATATAGGCGGCGGCACCACGGAAATAGCTGTTGTGTCAATGGGTGGAGTTGTTGTATCAAAAAGCTTGAAAGTCGCCGGAGATAAAATGAATGAGGATATAATAAAGTTTGTTAGAAATGATTTTAAAATAGCAATTGGTGAAATAACCGCAGAAAATATTAAAACAGAAATAGGGTCTGCTGTTCCATTAAAAACAAACGAAACTATGAATATATATGGTAGAGATGTTTCAACTGGACTTCCTAAAGAAGTGAATATAAAAAACACTCATTTAAGAATGGCGATAGCGCCAACATTGAAAAAGATAGTTGATGCAGTAAAAGAAACAATAGAGGCAACTCCACCAGAATTGTCTGGAGATATTTTAAAGGGCGGAATACATATATCTGGAGGTGGTAGCATGATAAGAGGGATTGACGATTTAATTAAAAAAGAAGTTGGGATAGATGCTATTTTAGTTGATGACCCCTTAACTTGCGTTGTTAGAGGGACGGGGATTGCTGTTGAGGATATAGAAAAACACAAAGAACTATTTTCATCTTCCAGAAATCCTATCTATGCGGAATAATTTAAGAAGGGTATTCCCTTTTGTTTCCATTATATTAATCGGATTAGTTTTGGTAATTGTAATCCCAGTAGGATTTAGATACTTCTTTTCTTTATCAAGTACATATAAATTATTAAATTCAGATTCATTAATAGAGGAGAATATATTATTAAAGAAAGAAAATTTGGATTTAAAAGCAGAGATCTACTCAATGAGAGAATCTTTTGTTTTGCCCGCAAAAAATAACTTACTAGAAGCAAAGGTTTATTCAGTCTATCCTTTTAATACAAAACAAAGACTTTTTATATCAGTGGGAGAGTTGGACGGAGTTAAAGTAAATGACGCTGTTTTATTTTCAGAATCTTCTTTTGTTGGGAAAGTTGTTAGCTTGTCTAATCATAGAAGCGAGGTCATCACAATCTTTGACCCAGAATTTTCCATGCCGGTTAGAATAGGGGATAAAGAGGTAGATGCGCTTTTAAATGGGGGAGTTAATCCATACATAAAACTTATAGACAAAAACAATAAAATTTCTATAGGTGATAAAGTCGTTTCTTCTTCTAAGAATTTTCCTTACGGTTTAATTTTGGGAAGCATTTCATCAATAAAAAATGATTCGTCAGGTGCATTTTCTCAATCTAATATTTCTTTACCTTACTCAATAAGTGATATTAGGAATGTTTTTGTAGTAAAGGGATATAATCAATGAATACAAGTAGTAATATAAACAAGGATTTATTTTATGGGGCTATAACTGTTTTATTTGTTGCAGTTTTTTTGAATTATATAACCCCAATAAGCCTCATTTATAAACCAAATTTTCTTTTAATATCTGCAATAATATTGGGCATGCTCATTAATAACTTTGGGTTGTTGGTTCTCTTTTCTATATTACAGGGATTGCTCACTAAATATTATTCATTTATATCTTATGAAATAGCTTTCATATTTTTTGTTTCTTTGTTGTCTTACTTTGTATATAAAAAATTCTTTTTTAAAAATGAAGTTCTTTGTTTATCAATATTAATTCTAATATTCACTACAATTTTCTGGCTATTTTTTGGGAATATAATAGCATCAGGAATAATTTTTGTTATGGAGCTTTTATATAATATAATACTTTCAATAATTATATTTGAATTATTCTCATGGATAAGAAAGAAATTTTCATAGAGGAATCTGTATTAGATGATATTGCTAAGGGGCTAGATACCGTGGAGCGTCCACTTGATTCCAAATACTTTGTTATGTTCTTAATTGTGGCAGGTCTTTTTTTCGGAATAATTCTATACAAAGTTTTGTCTTTAAATATTTTTAAAGGAGAATCTTATAAATTTATAGCATTATATAACTCAGGAGACACAATAATGGAAAGAGCCCCGAGAGGAATTATATACGATAGATACGGCAACGAGCTTTTAAAAAATAACCCCACATTTATAGCGAGAATAAATTTAGCAGAGATATTAAAAGATAGAGAAACTATAAAAGACAAGCTCTCAGAGTTAGTTTCAGTGATAGACGTAAATACGGAGGGATTATTTAATGAAATAATAAATTCGGATTTAGAAAGACAATCAAGTATATTATTTGCTGAAGATTTGTCGGTAGAACAAGTTGCTAATTTAGAAAATTTAAATTCCAAATGGATAGTTATAGAAAATTCATATCCAAGGGATTATATATACGGCCCAGCGTTTTCACATATATTAGGGTACACGGGTTTAGCAACTCTGGAAGATATTAAAAAGAAAGATAATATAGATATAAACGATGAAGTTGGGAAAGAGGGGTTGGAATTCTATTACGACGATGAATTAAGGGGTCAGAAGGGAATATCTTTAGTATTTAAAGATGCAAAAGGAAATATAATAGAAACAAAAGAAGAAAAGAGTTCGGTTTCTGGAAATAATATATATACCACAATAGACAAAGATTTGCAGGAATATTTTTACAATGCCTTTAAGGCGCAACTTTCTAGATTAAATAGAACTAGCGGAGCTGGAATAATTTTAAATCCAAATACAGGAGAAGTATTGGCTTTAATAAGCTTACCATCTTACGATAATAATAACTTAGAAAGCAGTATTTTTATTGATGAAGATAAACCAACTTTTAACAGGGCTGTTTCTGGATTGTATAGCCCTGGTTCAACTATAAAGCCACTAGTAGGAGTGGGGGTATTAAATGAAAATATAATAAGCCCAAATAAACAGATATATTCTCCAGGATATATTTATGTTGAAAACCCTTATGACCCAGATAGGCCTTCTAAATTTGTTGATTGGAGGCCTCAGGGATGGGTGGATATTTATTCTGCATTGGCAAAATCTAGCAATGTGTACTTTTATGAAGTTGGTGGGGGTTATAAAGACCAAGAGGGATTAGGAATATGGAGACTGAAGGAGTATTGGAAAAAGTTTTTATTGGATAAAAAAACAGGTATAGATTTACCAGGTGAGGGTGTTGGGTTTTTGCCAGACCCAGATTGGAAAGAAGATAAAGTTGGAGATATCTGGAGATTGGGAGACACTTACAATGTTTCTATCGGTCAGGGGGATCTCATGACTACTCCTATAGAATTAATAACCTATATCGCATCAATAGCAGATAAGGGATATTTACCATCTCCATTTATAGCTGGGAAAATTACAGATATAAATGATGATGTTAAATTTATAAAATCTCCAGAATTTCAAGAAGTTGATATAGATGACAAAGAAGCTTTTAGTATTGTTGAAGAGGGTATGCTTGACGGCGTGAGAATGTCTTACGGGACTTCATATATATTGTATGATTTGCCAATAAAAATAGCAGCTAAAACAGGTAGCTCTCAGACGTCAAATAATCAAAAAACAAATGCTTTCTTTGTGGGCTACAATATTCCAACAAACAATAACCAGAAAAAGGATATAGAAAACATTAAAGATGGGGATATAGATTATGTGCCACAACAAATAGCAATCCTTGTTTTAATAGAAGACGCTAAAGAAGGTAGTTTAAATGCCGTTCCAATAGCTAGGGATGTATTTAAGTGGTATTATGAAAATAGATTAACAAATTAATTTACTATGAATAAAAAATTTGAAGGACCAGAAATAAGATACGATGCAATCTCAGATGATTGGATTGTTATGGCAACTAGTAGAACAAAAGGCAAGAAACTTAAGATAAAGAAGAAAATCAGGGAAATAGAACCTAAATCAAAGTGCCCTTTTGAAAATCCTAAAAAATCAGGAAATAAACCTCCTTATTTTACATATCCAGAATCATGTCAGATGCGGACAACCGAGATACAATTTTGCGTGATTATCCCGACAGGA
>CAYQSO010000014.1:0-16462 GCA_964420205.1 uncultured Candidatus Saccharibacteria bacterium | reverse complement strand
CCGGGAACACAGGATTTTTCAGTGTAATAGTTTCCGGTAAATTTCTTAATGCTTGTCTGTAAATTGTTAACTCTGTTTTTTGTTCCTGAGTTATAGGAAAGTCAGACAACGCAAATTTATCACTTTCAACCAGCAACCGATTCCGTTCAGGCCTTATTACGTTTCTTAATTCTGTGTCTGTTGTAGGGAAAAGAGTCTCTTTATCAGGGTATATGTCAATTATTGCAGGAAATTCTTTAAGCTCATATTTGCTTTTCATTTCACCAAAATTATTGATACAATTTCGAGCAACTATTTTATTCGTAGCTTTTTCTATTTGATAAAACATCTTTTAAATCTCCCTTATGATTAAAAATGTACTTCTATAATCATATTCAGACAAATCGCCACTCCCAACAAGATCAATTTTAATTGATATTGAACCTCCGCTTGTGTCAACTCCAGCATTAAAAATAGGTTGTAATGATTGATTAAGACTTTTTGTATTTGACCATGAAATAGCTCCAGATCCATAAGAGTTTAAAGCACTATCATCGCTATTGTCTCTTGGCTGAAATTCAGCCCAACCGTTACTTGCTGAATAAACGCACCACATACCGCCAAGGATTTCAAACTTTTTGTTTGCAGGTAAGGTAACAATGCCATTAGCTTGACCTGAGCCTGTGGATAAGCTTAATCCTGATCCACTGGTATATTCAATGGTATTAAATTCTATGTGGTTGCCAGCACTAAAATTAGATGTTTGATCAGCCGATAAAGTGCAACGAGCTACTATTTTATCACCGCCGATAAATTTCCAGATAGCTGCCGTCGAAGTATTATCAACGCAAATATAGGCTTTGTCATTAGTCACATCAACCCAGACAGACCCTACGGAATACCCGTCCTCTGTATCATCTCCTGTTGTTGGAGCGGCTGTGGCATCTAATTTATTAAGAGTTAAAGAAGTCCATCCCCCTGTCCCGTCAAGATATTTTTGAGAATCGTCAGGAGCTTTTGGAACAAAACCGTGTTTAGAAGTTGATACATTATTTGTAGTTATGTCAGTAAAAGTTATTTCACTTTCAGCATGGGCATGCGCAGAACCATTAATTTTATAAGTTTGTCCATCTGGTATATTAATACTTCCGTTATCATCAACGGTTATTAATGAATCCTGCGGAGTATCGCCAGAAGTTCCGTCCCAACGCATAACCGCATTATCTGTAGAGCTGGCTATTTTTTTAACCTGGGCGTCATTGGTAACATTATCTAATGACAAATCTTGCTTTATTTCTGAATAAGATTGCCCTTTTACCCCACTATCTGTAAATTTTGCATAGTCATTTTCTACAACGTCTTCAGAATCAATTTGAACTTTATTAGTATTGGCGATTCCAAAAGTAAGAGTTACTTGATATAAAGTATCAAAATAACTTTTTAGTGTTGCTTTTATATTTGCCCATGTTAATTTTTTTAGTACATTAGAAGCAGCAGAATCAGACAATCCAATCTCGTCAGCATCAACAGGTGTAGTTTTCCCATCAGCTCCATTAATCTTGCCTCCAAGTGTTGTTACTGTTTCATCTCCGCTATTAGTGTTTGAAGTATTACCAATAACAGTTTTTTGTGCATCAGTACAATATCTTTTGTCTGAACTATCAGCCACATTAGCTGTAGTAATGGCTAAGTTATTAATCTTAAAACTTTGTCCAAGTGGTATATTAACAGAACCGTTACTGTCTATTGTAGCTAAAGAGTTTTTAATTAATTTTCCAGTTCCTTGGTCAAATATGACTATCGCTTCATTGGTGCAAAAAGATGGTCCGATAACAACTCCATCTAAATTAATCTGTAAAATATTCCAATAAGACCCAACAATAGCTTGATTTCCTTCTGCTGTATCGTCTGCAAGACATATGGCCATATCACCAATTTCAACACTATTGCCAAATTCACCGCCTATTTTTCCTGCTGCTGAAATTTTATAAGTATCTCCAGCATTTGCGGACGGGTAATTAGGGTTTCCAGAGCAATCCAAAACACCTTTGTATACCATAGCATCATTCGCTGCTAAAATTCCATCAGCATAGCTTTTTGCATTAGTTTCAGCAGTGAACGCTGAACCAGCAGGATCGTAATTAGAAGCTAATCCATCAGCATAGCTTTTTGCATTAGTTTCAGCAGTGGACGCTGAACCAGCAGGATCGTAATTAGAAGCTAATCCATCAGCATAGCTTTTTGCATTAGTTTCAGCAGTGGACGCTGCTCCCGCTATTTCAAAATCAGAAGCTTTACTTCCTGAGTCTTTTACTTTTCCAGATGCGTCAAAACTTACAAAATTATCTTCTATTGCATCTTCAAGGCCATTATGCTCTAAGCCATTAATATCATGAACAAGTGGAATTCTACTATCTGATAGTCTAGGATCATTTCCCTGACAGACATCTCCAGAATTTATACCAAAGTTTTTATTAAAAGCAGTATTTTTTAAAATAGCGTCTTCTTTACCATTCCAAGTACTTTTTTCTATGTCTGTAACAAATCTGTTGCTCTCATCCTGTGTAATTATAGAAGGAGAATGGTTTTCAGGGTGAGTATAGTTATTAGCATTTTCAGCTATTCCAAATAATTTATTTCTCTCTTCTGTTGTAATAATAGAACCAGAACCACTACTTATTATGTCATCTAATTCAGTAGCATTATGACCCGATAGCGAAGAAATAAAATTAGAATCATTAACTAAATTTGAAATATTTAACCCAGATATAGATTCTAGTTTTAAATCAAGTTCATCTTGTAAATCTATTATTTGATTTATTGTAAGTTTTTCAAGTGACATTATTCAGTTCCTATTATTTTATAACTTTATACATCTATTGCATTTTCAAATTCAGGTAGTGTTTTAATATAATCATACATTTGTTTTAGTGGATTATCTACAGATTCTAAATTATATGGAATACTATACGAGTCAAAAAATTTAACATCTTTAATTTTAGTTAAATTATTATCTTTATATGTATTATTTATATATACTTCTATTCTTGCATCTATTATAAAATTATTAGTATCGGCCTTTCTAATATTGATATTATCTGATAATTTAATATATGCGTCAGTAATATTTATACCTGAATAAGTTTCTACATTCATTTTTAATGCCATAGTTTAACCCCTATTTTCTTATTTCAATAAAATCAATTTCAGCTACCCAATCAACAGTAACTCCAGCAGCTCCTGTTACAGTTATAATTAAGGCTTCATTTGAGTCATCCGCTGTAATAGATATACCCCAACCAGCAGAATCCTCAAATTCTGTTGTAGGAGTTATAGTAGTATCTAATGTAGTATTACCACTTGCATCTCTTGTAATACCACCTTTAAAAGTATATCTACCTTTATTTAAAGTTGTATCTTCAAAACCAATAATATGTCCTTCAAAAGATACGTAGCTACTAGCAGCTAAAGTAAATCTTTCATTTGATTTGGCACCTAAAAATATTTCAGTAGGTGTTGCATCTGTTGTTTGTCCAGACCAACGAGCTTTACCAGCACGTTTTTTATTACTACCATCCCATGATGTTAATATTTCACACGTTCTATCGCAATATGAATATTGTCCTCCAAAAGCGACTGATAATTCTTTGTCAATTTTAGCAAAAGAGCCTATTGCAACACTATCCTGTCCTGATACATAAACATCATGACCTATACCTATTTGATACTGTTTTACTCTATCAGTAAGAGCACCTTTTGTAGATTTTGCAGTTGTAGGATTAGCAGCTGTACCACCACCAATTGCAATATTATATGTATTCGTAGACGTGGAATACGACCCATAAGCATATGCTCCTATGCCAATTGAGAAGTCAGTTCCCTTAGCATTATAACCTAGAGCTGTACCATAATCATCGCTACCCGCACCTGCACCTATTGAAATACTTTTATTTGTAGCCTCTGTGTTTATACCACCTAGCGCTATGGAATCATCCATAGCTTCAACACCACGACCTATTGCTATTCCATCATTATACGCCCTAGAATCACTACCTAGGGCTATATTATAATAATATGAAGAACCGTGTTTAAATCCGGGCTCTAAAAACTCCCAATTTGTACCATCAAAGATAACTGTTCTTACTGAACCTGGATATATCTTATCTATACCTGTACCACTTTGTTTTATATATAAATAATTTGAAAAAGATAATGTTTCTATATTTTTAAAAGTAAATGTTTGACCAGATGTTAAATCTGACATTGGTAAATTAACTATTCTTGGTGAACCATTACAGTCTAATAATTGATACGGTTCATCAGATGCTACCAATGTTTTATCCCCTGTGAGTGTTTCTACATTTATTCCACCACTACTGCCACCACTTTGAGTTATTTCTGTCCAGACAGCAGCTCCGTCTGTATTATCGAGACAAACATAAGCTTTATCATTAGTTATGTCATGCCAATATGAACCAACTGAATAACCTTCATCTATATCATTTTCAACTGTAGGTTCAACTGTAGCATCATATTTGCATAAGATATTAACTACATTGCCAAGCCCAATGTCACTCTTAACTTCACTAGTTGACCTACTTTCTAATCCACTGGCAGTAAATCTTGCATATTCACCATCTGCTACACTTTCACTGTCTATTTGAATAGTATTTGTATTAGATATTCCAAAAGTTAAAGCTGTTTGATAAAAATTATCAAAATATGTTTTTAACGTTGCTTTTAAGTTGCTCCAGGTTAATTTTTTAAGGACATTAGAAGCTTCTGAGTCTATCAGCCCGAATTCATCAACGTCAACAGGAGTTATTTTTGTATCTGCACTATGAATTGATGACTCTTTACCATTTAATTGTGTATCTATTTTACTGCTTGACCATGTATAATTAGCCACAGTTTGATTGTCATCTATATAGGAAGTATCACCTAGATTTGATATCCCAAAAATTAATAATTCAGTACCTACTGGAAAAGCCTCATTAAAAGTTAATACCCCACTACCATATGAGTAATAATCATCAGCATATAAAACACCGTTTATAAACACTTGAACATCTAAGTAATTGTTATCTAATGTATATTCTGTATTATTTCCATCAATAAGACCAGTATAAGATGCCTTTACACAACCAGAGCCATCAACTCCAGCAGCTCCATCTTCCCCCACATATCTTTTCCATAATCCTGTAAAATCGCTAGCTTGCGGTGTTTCAATTTCTGTGTCCGATGTTAATATTGCAATATAATCTAGAGTTTCATCAAAAATTGTTGTAAAGTCAGTTCCTTGATCATTACTCGCATAAGCAATATATACCCAATAAGAGGTTCCATCTTCGCCAACTACCCCATCTGCACCTGCTGGTCCTGCGGGTCCTGCGGGTCCTGTTAAACCTGTTCCTATAGGTCCTTTCAAATTTGTTATAGATGTCCCCCAAGTACCATTTCTTTTTCTATAAACATCCCCATTAGACCTGTTTAAATAGTAATTATAATCTTGTCCTACAGAATCACTTGGTATACCTGTACCAAAAATTAAGTTAGAATCAAAATATACTATTGTATAATCATTTCCATTTATTGTAACATTAATATCCTGAGACATAATTACCCTTTATATAAATTCATAACTTAAAGCTTCTGTAGTTCCCAAAGTTTTTATTAACAAATCAATATTTCTAAGAATATTTCCTTCTACAGGTAGCTCATTAAATTCATAATAAACCAAGTCAAAACTATACCCTACCGTTGCTAAAGAACCCCTACGTTCCGTATCTAGTTTATTTAAGTCTTTTGGAATAATATTTATTACTTGTGCACTTAATGTGTAATCAACTATTAAACTATTACTATATTGTATAGTCTGTTCATATTGGTATCCCGTAATTCTATCAAACCAATAATTTAATCTCCCATTAAAAGACATTAAATAATCCATACTATTCGATATAAATACCATATCTACAGGAACTTTACTTCTTCTTAAATCAAGATTATAGAAACTAGTATCTGTCTTTTCATGGTGAGAGTGCTTATGAGATAAAACTCCAGTATAAGGTGTTTTTTCACCTACATTAAATATAATTGTTATCCAAGGTAATTTCCTATCGTTATATTTAATTCGAGCAATTCTTTGATGAAATCTAAAAGAAAAAGCAAGTGAAGGATCATACAAATATTTGTAAATTTGGTTCGTACTATTGTTCTGTTTGTTAATATATTGCTGCATCCTAGGCTGAGAATGGTAAATAGTATTTGGAGTCTCGTTTACATTAAACTGAGAAAAAGTATAACCTGTCTTAGACTCCATTTCATTAAACAAAAAAACTAACGGATTATTAACATAATTAACCATCTTCAGGGAGCTCTCCTGTCATTGGGATAAGATACATTCTAAGTAATAATACCCCCGATTGAACTACAGACCCTTTTCTTTCTACCATTAAATATAATTTACTATCACCAACAGTAGCTTCTATTTTAGTCATCCTAGGGAGCTCCTCAGAATAAGACGTTTCTATATAAGGCTGTACGAATTCAGTATCTTCATTATAAAAAGTGTCAAACACATCTTCAGGAGAAGGCATTATTTCTTTTTTAAGGAGGTACGGGATATAATAGTTTCTGTTAAAATCGGGTGTATCTGAGTACGGTACTACCCCATGAGTTGCAAATAAGTTTATATTATCGTAATTTCCATTAGCATTGGGATTAGGAACATTTATAGGGTAGAAAACGTTACACGGAACCCCATGCACTTCTTCTAATTTATCAGTAACTTTATCTGATATTAAACGGTACTTTTTACCTATATTACCTATAATAGACATTTTATACTTTTAAGACTCTTTCATTTTGATTTTCTTCTTTTTTAGGTTTCATCTTTGTTGGAATTTTTACTATCCCAGGAGATACTGTTGGTATAGGAGTTGGTGCTAATGCTTGTACTGTCCCAGCAAAATCCTCTGGAAGGCTATTTTGATAACTGTTAAGGACTTCTGATAAATGCCCTAAACTATTTGTTACTAATGCTCCATTATCTTTCAAAAGACCTTCTGTTGCTTCTAATGACTTTAACATTTGCGGTTCAAACATTTCTTTATTTAATATACAAAAAACAGTTACAACATTTTGTGTATATGTAGACTGTACTGCCTCAGCTATACTAAAAACACCTTTTATTTCAGGTGTTATAACATAAAGATGAATCCCACATTTTTCCTCTTTTTCAATTCTTTCGTTTTCTTGATCTTGTGGAGTCCAGTTATCTACAACAGGGTTAAAATAAGGTATTTTAATCATAGGAATAAGATCTTGTCTGTAATCTCTACCATTACAAGTCCCTCCTAAAAATACCTTTAGCCTTATGTTTTGCTTTTGTAATTTATGATTAGAAAATTTGGTTGGTAATAACCCTATTTCTTCTTGTAAAGTTTTCATACTTCCTATAATTTTTTCGTACATAATTAATCGTGCTTTCTTAATATTGGACAGATTTCAAAATCTCTTTCTCTACACATTTTTTTAGTTATAGAACATTGTATACTATTTCCATTATTCGCAAGTCTAGGGCATTTATATGGGAGAGAAAACTCATACCCACAATGCTCACACTTATCATATTTTTTTATTTTTCCACAATTAAAACAAGTATACATATGAACTATCCTTTTATTAAAATTTAATTTAATCTTGGACTAATAACATTTCTAGCACCCGGATGGATTTGACCCATTTGTTTTAATCTATTCTTTAATTCTGTTAATACGGTATCTATTTTCGTTCTATCTACTATTTTTAGTCTATTAATACTTCGATCATATGCTGCTAAACCATCATTTATTTTCATTACTTCTTTAGGGTCTTCTATAGGTCCTTTATAAGTTCTAATAATAGCAGTATCTCCTAACTTAGGTGTAAAAGGTGTTACAGAAGGGATATCTTTGAGTAGTTCATCTTGAGACAATAGACCTATTAAAAGAAGAAGATGTTTACATACACCTGGTTCTTTTAAAGGGTTCATTTTAGTTACAATACCTCCCTCAGAATTCCTAACTTTCCTCTTATAGGCTGGTGGTCTTCTCCCTAAAAGACACCCTTTTTCTGCGTTATACCAGGCCCACATAAAATAGAAATTTGAACAAGAGCATCTTACCTGAACTTGTACACTTGAGGGGTCTATATTATTTTTTAAGACATAAAATTTTTTATCTGTAGTTGCTTTTTGAAATATAGTTCTGCCTTCTAATAAATCTTCCCTCTTATAAACCATATCCAATACCCCTTCCTTAGAAAAATCAGAAAGGAAAGGGTTTTCTAATTTAATCAAATTTACTAACGATTCTGAAGAATGTGGTTCAAAATTAACACCTTTTAAAGCTATAGCTTGCCTATGCACACTCTTTTGATTCGACTCAGTAGCAGAACCCATCAACAACGCTATTTCTATCATATCTTCAACAGGGTTAAAATTTGCCACCATATTTTCTAAATAAACATGTCCGAAAGCCTTTTGACTAAACACATAATCAGGTTTGTATCGGTTTCTCCTAGAATTTTTATTACCTGTTATATAATATTTAAAAGACCTACCAACTTTATAGGTGCTGTATAATAATTTTGTTATATTCACTTTTCGAGTCGACCTTAGTATTAAATATTCATCATAGCTGAAAAGCTTACAGAGCTTTTCATTAAGGCTTTTACTTCGGCTTCTAATTGGATTACTCTTGAGTCGAGCTGGTCCGACGTAATCGATAAATTATGGAGAGATTCCTGATCTGCTTGTAATCTTAACGCAGATATTGCAGTTAATAAGTGATAAGCATATAACTTAGGAAATACTTTATGTCCTATTCTAATATCAAAATCTATAACTGCTTTATATTTGGGATAATACTTAAATTCTGTTATTCCAGCAGAAGTATCATCTAAAGATAAAACAAATTCTCTCGTTGTAAGATCCAGTGTCCCTGTTCCCAATGTTCCTGAAAGAAAAGCTACATTATTAGAATTTACTTCTGTTACTGACATAGAATTAAGACCTTTAGTAACAGTAAGAGTTCCTGTTCTATATGTCCCCCTTAACATTCCCTCAAGCTCAGATTCACCCTCAATAGTTTTAAAAGAATCTGTAATTAGTACATCATTAGTTACATTAAGACCTCTTGTATAAGCAACTCTTATTTGAGTAATGGGTGGGAATACTTTTAATTCTCTTGTAGACAAATCCCATTGAAGACCTTCTTCTTGAAAAGTCTCGAACATAAATCTCGGTAATTCTTCTAAAAAACCATATCTTACTGCTTTAACAGATATTATGTTTTCAGGAAGAATAGCGCTTGACCCGGCAGCTATAATTATTTCAGCATCTCTTGGCTTATTTTCACTAAATTCTGAGGTACATTTTACAAACATACGCTCCATTTTTTTCCATGTTAACCCAAGAGTATCTGTAATAAAATCCATCCCCATTAAAGGGGTCACACCGTTCTCTATGAGAATATTTTCTGTAAGATCTTCTAAAAGAATAGTCATCTATTATCCCACTTCTTTAAGTTTTTCTTTAACTTTCTTTTCCAAAGTTTTATCACCCCAATTTTTAATATTTCCTTTTAATCCGAGTTCTTTGGCCTGTTCTTCTAATTGCTCTCTGTAGGTTAGTTGTTTTTTTGTAATTTCTGTAGTATTTTTAATCTCTTCAGTTTCTGTTCCATCCTCTTCAGATTCTTCAGTTACACCTTCTTCGCTAACTTCTATTTCTTCAACTGTACCATCTTCAACAGAATACGGAATTATCTCTGATTCACTCATATCCTGAAGGGATTGTTTAATATCAAGATTATCTAAATTTTCTTTAAGTTCTGTAGTATTTTTAATCTCCTCAGTTTCTGTTCCATCCTCTTCAGATTCTTCAGTTACCCCTTCTTCGCTAACTTCTATTTCTTCAACAACTTCTTCTAATTTTTCTACTTTTCTTATTGTATCTTTTTTTTGTACTGATTTAGATTCTGTTACTAACTCTATATTTTTACCATAACAATCTACTAACTCTTGAAAAGATACTATATGTTCTGGTATAGAAACAATCTGATTAGGTAAAATTATATATATTTTACCTTTAGTCTTATAAACCATTTCTATACTTGAAATATTTTTTACAAACATCTAAAAACTCCTGTTTAATTTATTATCCACCATAACTATAACTATTCATTAAATAAAATTTAACTTAAAATAAAAATAGGCAAGAACTATTAACCTTGCCTTTAGTATTATTATAATTTAACTTAAATAAAAAGTAGAAGATTAATCTTCTACTTTTTAACTACTATATAATAGTATTAATTCTACCCAAATTTAATGAAAACTTCCAATTACCACTATTATAAACAGGGTATATTCTCTCTTTATAAAGAATCTCGTCTGCTGTTAATTCTTTTGAATAACTTTTAGGAAATATTTGCTTTAATTTGTGTTTTTGATATTTTTCTCTATTCTCAACAATATTTAACTTACTGTTATAATATTTTAATTGAGGTCCACTGTCTCCTAAAAATTCAAAACCATTCTTATAGTATACACTATCCCTATAATCTGGAGTCCAGTCTCTATTACAATAAGTAACAATTTTACTATAATCTAATTCTTTTATTTTAATAATACTATGTTTTAATAATTTACTAAATCCGCCAACTACATTACAATCTAATTTTGTTGCTAATCTAGCAATTTCCATACCTTCTTTATGCTTTCTAAAGGAAATACATTGGACTAACTCATTATTATTATATAATCCTAAAGCAAAAGTAGAATTAACATCACCATGAAGATGATTTTTATTAAAGAAGTCTCTTCTCTCTTTGATATTAACTTCCTTAACTCTTAGTTTTCTAGCATAATATTTATTTTCTATTTTACCTAATTTTACTCTAATAAGAGATTTTATTATCTCCTCATTATCATGCTCCCAAATATGAAATAATCTTATTCCTTTATTCAAACATAATTCTGTTTTATTTTTATGATAATTTTTAGATATCCTAGAATGTAAAATACTATGCCAATAACTCCCATTATATTCAAAAGAAGTATTATATTTCTTTAAAAATATATCTAACTCTAATGGGGGTATGATGCTTTTTGTATTAATTATAGCATTATTATCTAAGGTAGAGACAAAATCCTTATATATTGTTTCCCCATTAGATAAACCTGAAAAACAATATGGACATAGTTTTCTTTTACTAAGCCTTTGGAAAGTTGTTTTAAAAATATTATTACAGTCTAAATGTTTTACTTTATACTGTCTACTAGATATATAAATACCTTCATCTGTCTTATGACACATACCATTATACTCTTCAAGTAATATATAATTATTCTCTTTTAAAACATCTTCAATTATTTTTCTCTTATTATCTAAAAGAGTACGTTTTATTTTAATTTTTATTTCTGGTAATTGAGCAGGATTTTCTACCCCATACCTTTCTAAACAAGTTTTCTTAGACCTATTACGAATACTTTTATCTTTATTGGGATTATCTACCCCATATCTTTCTAAACAAGTTTTCTTAGACCTATTACAGATACTTTTATCTTTATTAGGGTTATCTACCCCATATTTTTTAAAAAAGGTTTCCTTAACTCTATCCCATATTCTTCTATTTTGTAATGGATGTTCTACCCCGTACTTATCTAAACAAGTACATTTAATTTTATTTTTTATTTCATCACATTTAAAAGGGTTATCGACTCCATATTTTTCTAAACAAGTTTGTTTAAACTTTCTTTTATGTTCTTCTACTTTAAAAGGGTTATCTATACCATATTTTTCTAAACAAGTTTGTTTAAACTTTCTCTTATGTTCTTCTACTTTAAAAACATTATCAACCCCATACTTCTCTAAACAAGTTTGTCTTATTTTTTCTTTTACATCTGTTGCTTGGGTATGATATTCTACTCCATATCTATCTACACAAGTTTGTTTTACTTTCTCTTTTGTACTATCTAATTTACTTGCCGATACAACACCATATTTAGTTAAATTAGTTTGTTTTGCTTTATCCTTTATAATACTATTTTGTAAGGGTGCTTCAGTACCGTACCTTTTTAAACAAGTTTGCTTTGTTTTTTCTCTTCTTAACCTAACATCCTCTTCCTTTGTTCTTAAAGGGTAGTCAAATTTAATAAGATAGTTTTTAACAGTTGTGTGGGCTAGTTTTAATATTTTAGATATTTCTAAGAAAGAAAGACCTCCTCGATACATTTCAAATATACTATTCCAATCTTCCTTATCTTCTTTAGATAACCATCCCAAAGAAGTTTTTACATGTGTTTTTATACTATACTTATTTTCTTCCATATAAATTCTACTTACTACTTATATATTTTTATATTATAGTTCTTAATTATATTTTTTGCAATAAAAAAGTAGAAGATTAATCTTCTACTTTTTAATATTTTTACTTTTTAACTATTATATAATAGTATTAATTCCATTCAGTGTAAGTTTTGAAGCTAATTTCTCTGCTACAACTTTAGTTGCTGCTGAAGCAATAAGTTGTTTATGGTTCATTGACATATTTCTATAATCATAAACCGATCTTACAACTGGTAAAATAAAGTTACCAAACACAGCAGGTGTTAAGAATTGTTGTTTCTTAGACTTAAAGAGAGTCATTATCTCACCTGAAGTTAAGATAGTGTTTTCAGGGGTTGCAACTACTGGAATTCCGTCGAAGGAACCTGCAAGATACATACCATCCATGTTCTCTTCATTAGCATCTACACCTTTGAATTTAGAGTGACCTTGAAGGATAGGTAATGTTTCCTGATTAACTACATATGTAGAAGATTTAGAAACAGGAATACCGGATTGTTTTGTAATCACTGAATTAAGTTTTCTAATTGGATAGTCTATAAACTTAGCGTTAAATAATCTATTATCACCAGTATTTGTAGTTGATGTTACATCGTGAGTGATAATAGAACCTGAATCAAGATTATCTTTAATATCCTTTGTTACTCTATTAGCGATTTCCCTATTGTAGATATAACCTAACATATCTTCTACTACTGAGTTCCAATTTCCACCGAAAATAGAAGCAAAAGCTCTTTCTTGTTGAAGAGTTAACTTTGTTTTTACAGAGAAATCTTCTGCCTGTAAGTCAACTGCTTCGATTTCTGGAACTACTTCTGCTAAGTTATTTGTATCAGCATCAACTGTTTCAACATCTCTGTTATAAGAAGCTTTAATTGATACGCCAGTTTGTGTGGGAGCATTAGTAAGAGTAAGTTCAACTGTACCAGCATCTAAGTCAGCAACAGCAGTACCTACATTACCGTCTATGTTCGTAAGATATGCTGTTCCACCTGTAGAACCAGATGTCATATCTTTAAGAGAACCTGTTACCCCATCAATTGTAATAATAAGTGTTTGTGGTTTAATAGGAGCAAAACCTAAGTTAAGTGTATATGTTGAATCACCAGACACAGTTGTTGCGACTTCTTTGTTATCAACTCTTGTTCCTATATAATCGGTAGTTTGGTTCCCTATACTCTTAACGTCAGCCAATGTATCGCCAGAAGTTGTTGTTCCGACAGTTTTATTAGCTTTCAGTTTAGCATAGTATGCATAAGCCCTATTACTTCCCTTCATATCAAACATATATACGAGATAAGGAAGAACTGAATTAGTATACTGATAAGATACTAAACCTTGATTAAGTATTGGAGTTGGTGTTAATGCTTGAAGTGTTCCAGCGAAGCTTTCATTAATGCCGCTTTTATTTTTGTAGTCTACGAAGTCGCAGTTACTGTTAAAGTGGGATACTGCTTCAAGTAACTGACCAAATTCCCAACCGGAAATTGTGTTGTAATCAGATTCTAAAAGATACTGAATAGTTTCAGCATTTCTTTCGATATCTTCATATCTAACACTCTCGTGATAAGGAACTGTAAGACCAACTCGCTTACACTCGAACTCTTCTTGAATTTGTTTAATGTTTTTAAACCTTGCCATAAAATTACCTTTCTATTTCTATTATTTTTTATTATTTATATATACTATTAAAATATAATTTATCTATTTTATTCTTTTAGTAAACCAACTAGCTTTTGAAGACAAGTCTTCTTTTTCTTCTACAATAATATCTTTTTTAAGCCATTTAGGAAGTTCTTTCTGTTCTAAAACAGACTCTTCTTTTTCTATCTCTTCTTTAAGCTGCTCTTCTGCTTCTTTATGTTCATCTTCCTGTACTTGTTCTTTAGACTCTTCTATCTCTTGCTTTGCTTCTTCTATAGTCTTTTCTTGTAACTTTTCCTTTGCTTCTTCTATAGAAATACCCGCTTCTTCTGAAAGCTTTCTAGCATTGAGTTCTTTAATAGCCTCGTCTAATTCTTTTCTTGTTTGTTCATGCGCATTTTTTTCTGTATCAAAATTTTCTTGGATTGTTTTTGTAACTTCTAATTTTTCTTTTACCATTTCAAGGAGACTTCCAAGGACCTCTTCTACATTTGTTTCATCTTTTTTATAAGCTTCTATAATTTCTGTGAGTTCTTCCATCTTTTCTTCTTGGAGTTTCTTTTCATCTTGATACTGTTTTTCTTTTTTAATAGCAGCCTCTTTAAGTATTTGAAAAGCTTCAAAAAGATCGTCAACAGTTAACTCTTCTTCATCCTCGCCTACTTCTTCTTCGAGTTCCTCTGTTTCTTCTATTTCCTCATCTACTTTTTTATCTTCTTTATCTTCTTTTTTTTCTTTATCTTCTTTATCTTCTTTGTCTTCTTTGTCTTCTTCTTTGTCTTCTTCTTTTTTCTTTTCTTGAAGTTCTGATAAAGTTTCTGATAAAGTTTTTACTACTTCTGTAAGACCCGTAACAGCATCTTTAGTTGTAGCGTTTTCTTCTTTAATAGTTGCATTTTCTTCTTTAATAGGGTTAAGAAGCTTTTCAATAAGTTTTTCCATATCTTCTAAATTTAAATTCATAATTTCCTCTTCTTTTATATTTTGTACATCTTCATTTGTATCTTGTTTTATATCAATAGAATTTAACTTATTATTTTTTTCCTCTTTAATATTTTCTTCGATATTAGAAGAATTTAACTTTTCTTCCATAACAACACCTTTATACATTGGTCTTGCTTCTAAAAATCCAGGGTCTTTTACAATATCCCAACACTCTAAATAGTAATTATTTTCATCTACTATATCTAAAGCATCTTCTCCGATACCATGATTTTTAATAAGTTTTCCAGCACCTCTACTAGATACGTATACTGGTAGATTATTTTCATATAATTTTTTAAGAGTATGTCCAGCAGCAGTATCTAATATTTCAAACCTACCTATTACTACTCTATTTTCTTCATCTATTCTTACTTCTGTAAGAACATGTGAAATTAATTCTTTTGCCCAATCATCTGTATCTACTTTTTTATCAAAATGTCCTATAGTACCTTGCATATCCCTTGCTTTTATGCGAGCTTGGATAAGAGGATCGTTTACTTTACTTCTCCAAAAATTTTCTGGATAAAATCTTCTATTTCTTGATTTACCATCAAGTACTGCTATAGTACCTTCTACAATACCTAATGCTTTACATTTTTTTACATTAGAATTTGTATTTGCTTCGTTAGACTCTGATATAGGAGTTGGTTCATCAAAAAACTTTATATCCTGAATAGGAATACTACAACCTTCATCAAGAAAGCCCCCGTCTCCAAACATTTCACTTAATATTATTGGTTTTGCCATTTTTATTTAATTCCTAATATATTTGTAATTTCTTACTTATCATATGTATCTTTTATATCTTTTAAGTGTTTTAATCTATTTTCTAAATGCTTTGATCTATTCTTAGATGCTACTTCTGTTTTTTTTTTGTGTTGATATTTTTATCTGCTTCTTCACGTCTTTTATTAAAACTATCTAAATCTCTTTTATTTTTTTCCATTCGTTCTTGTGTTAAATTATCTTTGCGTGTTTCACGTTTTTCGTCATCAAATTTTTTACGTGCTTTGTATGCTTCATCATTTTGTTTTCTACCTCTTTTTATACTACTTCTATGTTTTTTATAAAAATCTTGATACTTTTTATCCTCTTCTGACCCTGAATGTTTAAACATACTTTTTATAAGTAAATCATCGTGTTTTTTTATCATGTATTTTCTGTTTTGCTTGTGGAGTTGGTAATTCTTCACTTATTTCATCTATTCCGAGAACTTCTAAAATTTCTTTTATTGATTCTTTAATATTATGGGACTTTAGTATTTGTTTATAACCTGTAGGGTGGGAATGATCTTTAGCCGCTTTTAATCTTCCTTCAACATCACCCTTCTGAATATTAAAGTAGTCCCGTCCCCGTATACTATATTTATCGTCTTTTTTACAGTCCGAGGATCATTTTTTCCGGGGCGTGGAGGGAAAACTGGCTGAGCGAGTGTGGGACTTGATGAGCGAGCAGGAAGTG
>CAYQSO010000013.1:4194-18581 GCA_964420205.1 uncultured Candidatus Saccharibacteria bacterium | reverse complement strand
ACTTTGTTTTCTCATTTGTCGAAAATAAAAAAAATATTTCTTTGCACAACTCCACATACACAGAAAGTGCTGTCTGCACAACCCCAATTATGCTTTGGGAATATTGGCCCGAAGAAACCTTCAAGACAACAACGGAAGTTGAAAAAGTCCAAGGTTTCGATATGGGAGTTGTCCAAGTGGCTGTCCAGATTGCAATGTCAGAAAATAGAAAAATGGAAGTTATGGTTATCCCTTACAGAGAAATCCCGATTGGAAGCATCGTCAACTTGTATGTTGCACACCAGCAACATAACGCACCGCTACCTAAAACTATTTTTGTTTTTACGAGATGAAAACTTGCCCCGCTCATACAGCGGGGTTTATTTTTTCAAAATAACCATCAAATCAGAGACGTTGAAATTTTTCACATCTACCCTTATATGCCCGCCAACCTTTTTAAAAAAGTTAAAAGAATCATTTTTACTTAAATGTTTTTCTATATCTAAATCTTTATCTATAATTTCTTTCATTATCTTGGAATCTGCTAAAGCTCCCGCAACATTTACATTGTCTTTTCCATCCGAAGCAACACTAGAAACATATAAGTTGTTCATATTTATTTTCGCATCATACGCCCCAAGCAGAACACCCAAAACAGACTCCTGGTTCCTTCCTCCTCCCCCAGGATTTTTGCATAATTTTGTAGTAGTTTCTCCACCGGCAATAATTACTTCTCCTTTTTTAACTTTTTCTGAAAGTTTTAAAAGAGCTTTTTTAGAATCTCCTGAATATTTGTCACTGAATATTTTTACCTTATAACCAAGCCTCTTAGCCTCGTCTTTCATAGAAAGCAAGGCATCTTTATTTGTAGCTATTAAATAGTTCTTACTGAAATACTTTCTTTCTTTTGGTGTCTCTATTAAATCTTTCTCGTTAAACTTTATTTTATATTTTCTCAATATTTTCTTTGCGTCTTTTATTGTCGTTTTATCATAAACAGTTGGGGCAGATGCAATAATATCTATATTATCCCCTGGCACATCTGAAACAACTAAAGAGACATATTCAGATGGATAAGTATATTTAGCTAATCCCCCACCTTTCACTTTTGAAAAATGCTTCCTGACTACATTCATTTCCTCTATTGGAGCTCCTTTTTTCGTTAATTCGGAGAATATTTTAGAATTATTTCTATATTCACTTAGAGACGAACACAGTAATGCCGAACCTCCTCCACCTATGAAATAAATAACAAAATCATCTTTATCTAAATTATTTAATATCTCTAAAATCTTGCTTGTTGCGCTTATATTTTTTAAAGATGGTTTCGGATGAGTCCCGTAAAAAACTTTTACTGCTTTATTTGGTTTTTTAGGTTTTGGAGAATTATCTACATCTAAGGCGATAGCCCCTGATACATTTTTACTCTTTAATACGTCTACTATATAAGAGATTGCCGAATAAGAACCTTTTCCTATCCCAAACACATACACAGATTTTTTATTTTTTATATCTATTTTATTTGTCTTTCCCTTTTCGTTCTCCACTTTAAGAATTCCCTTAGAAAAAGAAATTTTATTTTTTATTATGCTCTCAATAGATATAGCCTGATACCCAGCTTCTATTATATTTAGAATATCTGCCCTGTCTTTGTTTTCTTTCAATAATTCTTTTTTGTTTTTTATTATACTCATACTATTTTCTTACATTATATATTAACAACAAATGAACTTATAATATAGTTTCTTGCAACCTATATAAAAATAGCTATAATAAGTCTATTCATGAGCAATAAAAACAGGAAAACAAAACAGCCAGGATGGCGAAACTTTATTTTTGGGCTAAGTATATTTATAGCAATTATATTGGTGATGTCTGCTTTCTATATGCCGGCAGAAGAAGTTAAGAATATAACTCTTAGCGAATTGGCGACGAATATAAAAGATGGAGAGGTTGAATCTATTGTGATATCTGGAGACACAATAACTGCAGATTTAAAAAATGAAGAAAAAATAAAAACAAAAAAAGAAGCTGAATCAAGCTTTACAGAAACCCTAACCAATTATGGAGTAAATCCTGAAATTTTGTCTTCTATAAATATAGAAGTTAAAGATGAATCAGGTTTTAAATTTTGGGCAAGTATATTATTCCCAACTGTATTACCCCTCTTAATAATTGGCTTCTTTTTGTGGATGATGTTCAAGAGATCAAGCGCCGGGGCATCTCAAGCATTAAACTTTGGGAAATCAAACATCAAACTTTTTACAAGATTTAATAACAAGACAACATTTAAAGATGTAGCTGGACTTAAAGAAGCAAAACAAGAGCTTGAAGAGGTTGTGGACTTTTTAAAAAATCCTAATAAATATCTAGAAATAGGAGCAAAAATACCTAGAGGAGTTTTATTACTAGGCCCCCCAGGAACAGGAAAGACATTATTATCAAGAGCTGTAGCCGGAGAAGCTGGGGTTCCATTTTTTCACCTTTCAGCTTCGGAGTTTGTAGAAATGTTTGTTGGGGTTGGGGCTTCTAGAACAAGAGATGCTTTTGCAACAGCTAAAAAAGCTGCCCCCTCTATACTATTTATAGATGAAATTGACGCTGTAGGAAGAGAACGTGGAGCCGGAGTTGGCGGAGGACATGACGAAAGAGAACAAACATTAAACCAAATACTTGTAGAGATGGATGGTTTTGATAGAGATTCAAAAGTTATAGTTTTAGCAGCTACAAATAGGCCAGATGTTTTAGATAGGGCGCTTTTGAGGCCTGGAAGATTTGATAGAAGAGTTATTCTAGATTTGCCAAGTATAGACGATAGAGAGGAAATAATAAAAATACACGCAAGAGATAAGAAATTTGTTAAAGATGTTGATTTCAGACAAATTGCAATAAGGACTCCTGGATTTTCTGGAGCTGATTTAGCTAATTTAGTTAATGAGGCCGCTATATCTGCAGCCAGAGAAAACAAAAAACAAGTTGAACAAATACATCTTTATGATTCTGTAGAAAAAGTTTTACTCGGGCCTGAAAGACGCTCAGTAGCATTATCTAAAAAAGAAAAAGAGATTACAGCTTATCATGAAGCTGGGCATGCTTTGGTTTCTGCTTTATTAAAAGATTCAGATCCTGTTCATAAAATATCTATAGTAGCTAGAGGGATGGCTGGAGGGTATACTCTCAAGCTCCCTATAGAGGAAAAGAGATTAAAAACAAGAAAACAATTCTTAGCAGATATAGCTGTTGCTTTTGGAGGATACGCTGCTGAAAAAATAGTATTTAAAGACATAACAACTGGAGCATCCAACGATATATCTGTTGCTTCTGATATGACAAGGAAAATAGTTACAAAATATGGAATGAGTGATAAATTTGGACCAATTGCATTTGGTAAAACACAGGAATTAATTTTCTTGGGAAAAGAGATGGCGCATGAAAGAAATTACTCGGAAGAAATAGCCGCAGAGATAGACAATGAAGTGGAGAAAATAATAAAGAATGGATACAAAACTGCTGAAGATTTATTGAAGAAAAATAAAAAGTTTCTTGATAAATTAGCTGATATTTTGATAGAGAAAGAAACAATTGAAAAAGATGAGTTTGATAAGATAATGAAGAAGTTTAAAATAAAGCCAGTTGATATAAAGTAGAATTTTACTTGACTATTGAAAATATTGTATTAAATTATAGAGTGCAAACAATATTTTATTCGGCGTGTAGCTCAGCGGTAGAGCAGTCGTCTTATAAGCGACAGGTCACAGGTTCAAATCCTGTCACGCCGACATTAATTATTAATATATTTTGAGTTTATATATTGTAAATCTCAAAATATTATGTTAAAAAATATTAGGACTTAAATATGCGTGCGTAGCTTTGGCAACAGGCCTTGATGATGACACCCCATCAACCAACAACTTCATTTTGGCCCACCTCCTTTTTGATTGCGTTGCCTTCGCTACCCCTCCTCCCGACTAACGCGATAATGTCGGGAGGAGGAGCATTTTCATTTTGGGCGATTAGCTCAGTTGGCTAGAGTCCGCCTAGGCGGATTTACACCGAGAGCAAAATATGAAATATTTTATTTATATTATAAAAAACAAAGACGGTAAAATATATATAGGGCAAACTTATGATGTAAATAAAAGAATGATAGAACACAATAAAATAGGATTAGGCTACACATCAAAATTCCGACCGTGGAAACTAATTCACAAAGAAATGTTTTTATCTAGACAAGAGGCAATGGATAGAGAAAGATATCTAAAAACAGGCAACGGGAGAGATTGGATAAAAAATAATATTTTGGGCGATTAGCTCAGTTGGCTAGAGCATCTCGTTTACACCGAGAGGGTCATAGGTTCGAGTCCTATATCGCCCACCAAAACATGCATCAAAATTTAATTCAGCAATGTAAATTGGGTGAATTAAAAGGGAGAGAACCTCTTTTAAAAATATCCAAGCAAGATAAATTCCTCTTTCATGGTTCAGCTTTTAAGTTATCAGAATTAGAACCGCGACAACCATACAACTTAAATAAAGAAACTAAAAAAATGGCAAAAGATGGAATGCCTGCCGTGATTGCTTCTCCGTTTTTTGAAGTGGCTATATTTAGAGCGCTAATAAATAATCGAACATGTCCCAAAAATCACCGAAGTGGTTTTGGGTATAAAAAAGGTAAGCTAGTTTTTTCAGCATCACAATCTACAATCGAACAAGCAAAACAAGCAATTGGATATGTCCATATAGTAAATAAGAATGATTTTATTTACTACTCAGATATGGAGTGGCGTTGCTATCATAAAGTAAAAACTCTCTGCATTATTAAGGTTTCATTTAAAGATCTTCCTTTAAATATTACTGTAGGAAAGACTGAATAATATTGACATTCCCATTATAAAATGGTATCATGTATCTAGCAAATTAAGATGGAGGTTGAGATGAGCGCACTTGTCAGTGTAAACATCCCCGCTCTCAGACTGGACGGAAGGCAGCTTAAGATGTTCATGGAAGGGAAATGTCTTAAGGTTTATATCAACCCCTCCTATCCTCTTTTAAGAGGAAATTCGTTCCCCGTCTCAGACGATGAAGAAAATTACTACGTAGCAATTGTTTGGAAAAAATTACCAAATAGTTATTACATAGTAAAAAAGAAATCTGATGATTAAGCCACCGAAGGTGGCTTTTTTTATTTACCTCGCACTTTTGTGAAAAGAGAGGGGTTGACATCTTTTTTATTAAATGACACCATTTGAATAGAAACCACAAAAAAGGGAGGAAGAAATGCTTTTAAGAGCTGACATCCCAACAATTGATATTTATCGAAGTCAATTTCCCTTATTTAATAAAGGAAGTTATGTAATAATCAATATCCCGCCAGAAAAAAATGTTAATGTTGGTGAGTGGATGAGATACAGATTTGGAAATATTGAAGGATTTGCTGAAGTGGTTGAGGTGTGGAAAGGTAAATGCTCAATAAAAAAAGTTAGTTGATATTTTACCGCCCAACAAGGGCGGTTTTTTTGACAAAAATATATTTTTTTGATTAAATACTATTAAGTGAAAGCTGGGAGCTGGGACAGCCCTCAAACGAAACCCTTGTTGTTTCATGACACTTCAAAAGTGCGACAACCACATCCTCGAGACGTTGTGGGAGTCACCCCCGGTAGCCACATTTTCTCGAGAAATGTGGCTTTTTCTTTTTTAGAATTTATTTAACATACAATACTAAAAATTGTTATAATAATATTAATAAAATTAAAAAATAATATTATGCCAAATCAAGAACTTATAGAATATATAAAAAAGATGCTTGAGCAAGGATTAACAAAAGAACAAATTAAAAATTCCTTGCTATCAAGTGGGTGGCCAGAGGCTGAGGTAGATGCAGCTCTGTCCGCAATCCAAACAGTTGCTGGAGGCGCAGCAGGGGGAGCTTCGGTTGGAGCCGGAGCGGGGATTGGAAGCGCTACAGCCACAACATCAATAGCAGCATGGAAAATAATAGTAGCTTCATTGGTTGGTTTGGCTGTAATTGGTGGGGGTGCTTACTATGTAATACAAAGACCATCAGATTCTAGCACAGACCCAGACGGAGCTGGCTCATTAACAATAGATACGAATGATCAGCCTATGATGAATGTCACCGACCAAGATTTAGTTATACTTGAAAATGGAGTTGCCCCCCTAGGAAATGTTGCGCTAGCAGACTGCGGAGAAGATTTTAATTGTTTTGCTAATGCAGCTAAAGACTGTGATCCTGCCAAAGTTAGACAAAATACATCAATTACAACTTATGACATGACACAAAGAACTAATAGTGTTTTGGAAATAAGAGGAGAAAAAGATAATAGATGTATATTTTATATGGAAATTGAAAGTGTTGAATTAGATCTTCCTGATTATATGAAAAATATGATAACTGAAGAACAAAAAGCAGACATAATTGGGGATACGGAAGGAAAGTGGTTGGCATGTAAATTTGATAATAAAACATTATCTTCAATGATAGAAAGATGGGGACAAAATAAATTTTCCACAAGTGATTTGAGCAGTGTTCCTTGCGATGGGACCTTCTACAATAACTAAGCATTGACATAAATAAACTCTTGGTATAATATAGTCTTCACAATAGCTGTGTCGGGTAGTTGCGACTTGTGAAAAGAGTTTATAGTAGCCTTCGGCGCTTGACCAAAAAACAAATGAAGGTGAAAACCAAACGAACGTGGTAATCACATAACAAGCAACTGCAAATTCCCGAACTAGTTCCTGGCAACAAACCTCCTTTTTTCGTTAGCCAGGTCCAAGCTTTTGTAGCTCTTACCACGGGCTCCATCCCCCGGATTTCGGGAACACCAAGCGCCACGCCCCCAGCCCTGTCGGGAATGATGATTCATTCTCGGCAGGGCACTTTTTATTTATGGGAATTAAGTTATATAATAGAAGCAATGAAAAAAATACTCAGAAAATTTTTACCAGATTTTGTATTTAGAATATACCACCTTAAATTAGCAATATTAGCTAATATTTTTTATGGATTTCCATCTAGGAAATTAAAAGTTATTGGAGTTACTGGAACAAAAGGAAAATCAACCACATCTAATATGATTTGGAAAATTTTAACGGATGCTGGATATAAAGTCGGGATGACAACTACAGCGAATATAAGAATCGGGGATAAGGAATGGATAAACGATACAAAAATGACAATGCAAGGAAGATTTAAATTGCAAAAATTAATAAGAGAGATGGCAAAAGAAGGTTGTGATTATGCAATTATAGAGACTTCTAGCGAAGGAATATTGCAATACAGACATTTTGGGATTAAATACCAAGTTGCCGTATTTACAAACTTAATGCCAGAACATATAGAAAGACATGGTAGCTTTGAAAATTATAAAAAAGCAAAGGGAATTCTATTTAAAAAGCTTTCTGGACAGAAAATTATAATAGCAAATGCAGATGATAAACATTCAGATTACTTCTTATCGTTCCCCGCAAAGCAATATATAAAATTTGGAAATAAAGAAGACGCAAATATTAGGGTTAGTGATATTAATTCAAGTGAAAATCCTATGAGATTTAAAGTTAATGGAAAAGATGTAGAGCTACCACTTTTTGGAATGTTTAATATTTATAACGCACTCGCCGCAATATCTGTTGCTGTATCTCAAAATGTAAATTGGGATACAATACAAAAATCATTAAAAACTTTTAATAATATGCCTGGTAGAATGGAAGAAATAAAATCCGAAAAAGGATTTTCTGTATTTGTAGACTATGCCCACACACCTGAAAGCTTAGAAATGGTATACCAATCCATAAAACCTGCAGATGGAAGACTTATAAGCGTTCTCGGTTCATGTGGAGGAGGTAGAGATAAAAATAAGAGACCAAAATTTGGAGAGATGGCATCAAAATATGCAGATGTAATAATCGCAACCAATGAAGATCCCTACGATGAAGACCCGGAAAAAATAGTTGATGAAGTTTATTCTGGAATAAATAAAGATTTCAAAGGTGAGAAATATAAAATAATAGATAGAAGAGAAGCAATAAAAAAAGCCATAGAGCTAGCAAGAAAAGGAGATATTATAACGGTAACTGGTAAGGGCTCCGAGCAACATATTGTAACAGCTGAAGGGAAAGTTAAATGGGATGATAGAAAAGTTGTTAGAGAAGAATTAATGAATATGTCTTAAAGATATTTCCTCCCTTTTAGCTTATCTGGGAAATATTCCTGCTCAGCTTCTTTTTTGTTTTTATATTTTGGTGTGTATTTATATCCTTTTCCATACCCTAAATTTTTCATCAATTTTGTAGGAGCATTTCTTAAATGTAATGGGACAGGCAAGCTTCCATATTTTCTAACATCTTCAACTGCCTTATTATAACCTTCATAAATAACTATACTTTTATTGCTTTTTGCCATATATACAACAGCTTGAGCTAGATTGACACCACATTCTGGCATTCCTATAAATCTACAGGCATCATAAGCTGCTATTGCCTGTGGCAATGCAAATGAATTTGCCATACCCACATCCTCAGACGCAAACCTAACAACTCTTCTAGCTATATATAAAGGATCCTCCCCAGCTTCTAGCATTCTAGTTAGATAATACAAAGAGGCATCTGCGTCTCCCCCTCTCATTGATTTATGCAATGCTGATATTAAATTATGATGCTCCTCCCCCTCTTTGTCATAAAATAAATTACTTTTTTGTAATATTTCTTTAACGATACTTTTATCTATTTTTGAATTATTTTTTGAGCACAATTCTAATGTATTTAGAGCCGCTCTAGCGTCTCCGTTCGCCATTTCTGCTATAAATTTTATTGTTGTTGGAGATATTTTTAATTCTTTCCCGTCAATCCAGTCTTTCTTATTTTTTATTGCTCTTTTAATTATTTTCTCTATATCCTCAACTTCCAATCTATGCAAAACAAAGACTCTAGCTCTAGACAATAAAGCAGAGTTGACTTCAAAACTTGGATTTTCTGTAGTTGCTCCAATTAAAACAATATCTCCATTTTCTATATAAGGAAGTAATTTATCTTGTTGTGCTTTATTCCACCTATGAATTTCATCTATAAATAAAATTGTTCTTATTTTTAATCTCTTATTTATTTTTGCCCTCTCTATTATCTCTTTTAATTTCTGAGTTCCCGAATCTACTGCGCTTATTTCTATAAATTCTGACTCTGTTTGTTTTGCTATAATCCATGCAAGCGTTGTTTTTCCTGAACCACTAGGTCCCCACAATATCATTGAAGGAACTTCATCATTCTCTATGGCTTTTCTTAAATAAGAATTTTTTCCGACTAGTTTTTCCTGACCAAAAAAATCATCCAACTTTTCTGGCCTCATTTTTGTAGCTAATGGCGTATTTATATTCATGTGAATATTATAAACATATAAAAGTTTTTATATAGATTGACAAACATAATACGGCATGTTATAATATGTTTAGATCATTAATTTTTACGGAGGTTTCTGATGAGCTTGAAAAAGAAAGTTCACAAAACAGTTGAAGTGGTCTTGGTTATAATCGTATCCAGTATTTTTCTTGGGCTGATTATTATAGCTCAAGCAACTGCGTTTGAAGTATATTTATCCTGGACTCTTCCTTTTTTATTCTGGGGGTTGATTTTGGGAATAATCCTCCTTGTTGTATATTTTTTTACATCAGAAGGAAGTGTATTCCCACCAGACAACCAAGGAACGAACAACAGTGTTTGAAGAAGCTTCTCAATCCGCCTAACGGCGGATTTTCTTTTTGTTAAATAAATTGACAAAATATAAATAATGTTTTATTCTATTTCCAGTTCAAGACATTCTAAGGAGGTTTGAAATGAATAAGAGGTTTGAATTTTTGTGCTGGGCTTTTCTTGTGGTAATGATTATTGCCACATTGTTGAGTATCGGGGGTGCAATCTTTTACGGAGGGCATCCAAAATTTGCCCCCATTATCTATCAAAATATTTACTGGTTCTTTATTTTTTTTACAGGAATACTTTTATTTCTAATCATTGCAATTCTTGTAATACAATTATTAATCCAGATTACAAAATTCTTACACCACGCTATTAAATCCGCAGAAGCAGATTTGGACCATCTTGGTTAAATCTCTTTATCCGCCTAACGGCGGATTTTTTTATAAAAACCTTATTTTCTCTATATTGCCAGACTTTGCCAGACTTTTTTATACCCCATTGCCAGACTTTTTTGTGTCAAATTGTTTCACGTGAAACATTTTGACCCGTTTTTTTATCAAAAATACCCCAAAAATGACTAAAAATGTTTCACGTGAAACATTTTATGCCGTAATTGAAATGTTTCACAGTGTTTCACACCTAAAAAATGACTGAAATTGTTTCACGTGAAACATTTTTGCTCGTTTTGAGTCTGGCAATATTTCTATACAAATATAGGATTTATAGACAAAAATTATGATATAATTCTTATAATGAGTGTTGGAAATACTAAATATATAGGTTATACAGGCGAAACATTGGTTTGTGGATATCTTGGGAATAAAAACTACGAAATAATAGCTAGAAACTATCGCACAAAGTTCGGTGAAATAGACATAATAGTTATTTCACCTGATAAAACCTTAGTTTTCTGTGAAGTTAAAACTCTTAAAATAAATAGAGATTATAAAAAAGAAGTTGGGAATAGTTATACACAAAAGTCTGGCAACAATGTGGAAAAGTTGGGCAAAGTCTGGCAAGGTCTGGCAACTAACAAAAATATGTTTATTCCTGAAGATCATATGAATAAATCAAAAATATATAAATTTAGAAGAATCTCCAAGTGGTATGCAAATAATAATATGGATAATTTAGGATGTAAATCTTACAGGTTGGATTTAATAACCGTAGATTTATACAATAATTCTGCTAATATAAGACATTATAAAAATATATAATCATATTGATTATTGAGAGTTATTAAACTATACTTCGTTCATATGGCAGGACATTCTAAATGGGCAAATATAAAACATAGAAAGGAAAGAGAAGATAACAAAAGGGCAAAAATATTTGCCAAGCTTTCTCGTGCAATTTCTGTTGCTGCAAAGGATGAATCCAATCCTGAATTTAATCCATCTCTAAGAACAGCTATTGAAAAAGCTAGGAAGCAAAATATGCCCCAAGATAATATTGAGCGAGCTATAAAAAAATCTAGCGAAGTTAAGAACGTTGAAGAACTATTTATAGAAAGTTATGGACCTGAAGGAATTGCGATTATAATCCAGGCGAATACCGATAATAAAAACAGGACTGTTTCAGAGGTTAAAAAAATATTAAAAGACCACGATGCTAAATGGGCAGACCCAGGAAGTGTGCTTTGGGCTTTTGAACAAAAAGATGGAAATTTTGAGGCAAAATTTCCCCAAGAAATATCTGAACAATCAAAAGATAAATTAAATAAATTAATTGAGGATGTGTTTGAAAATGATGACGTTGTTGAAATTTATACAAACACAAAAGAATAGAATATGAAAATCTTAGGAATAGATCCCGGCAGCACTAGAGCTGGATACGGTGTTATAGATTTTAATGCAAAAAATAACACTGCCGAATATTTAGATGGTGGGATAATAAGTGTTTCATCTAAAGAAGAGAACCAAAGACTTTTGGAATTAAAAAAATCCACAGAAGAAGTAATAAGAAAACACAAACCAGAAGTAGCTGGAATAGAAAAGATTTATTTTAATAAAAATGTAAAGACAGCTATTGAAGTAGCTCAAGCTAGGGGGGTGTTAATAGTTTCAATACAAGACCGCCAGATACCTATTTACGAATTTACTCCATCAGAAATAAAACAAGGTTTAACTGGATACGGTTCTGCTGATAAGAAATCCATTGAAATAATGGCGAAGAGAATTTTAAAGATAGAAGACTTGAAACAACCTGATGATGTATATGATGCATTAGCAATAGCGTTGGTGGTAGGATATTCTTTGAAAAACAATATGAATCAATAAGAAAAGCGCCCAAGTTGGGCGCTTTGTTTTAGAAGGTGTATGTTACCCTGGCTTCCAAAGAGTCCGTCCTTGAATCCCAGAACAACTTGAGAAAGCTGTTGTGTTTGTATGTGTATGTCAAACCAGAAAGATAATCCAGACTCTCTGAATATTCAACCTGCACCCACAAACTCAATTTCTCACCAAGCTTTGACTCATTTTGAACGAAGAATGTTTCTCCTCTTTCTTTTGAATCGGCGTAGCCAATTCTTGAATCAAAAGCTCTTGTTCCCCAAGGAGAATCAATCACAACCCCATAGCCTTCACTATCGTCATGATAAACAAACAAATTCTTGTAGTTCACCATGACAGTTGTCCCATCCACACCAGAATCACTCCAATTTGAGATTCTGACAGACCACCTCTTGCCGTAAAACTTCACGCATATACCTTCTTGATATGCAGTGAAGTAGTCCGAGCCATCTGGCCACCTTGTGAGTGGTATAGCTTTTGGTCCTGGATAGGTGTATTGGACGGGACTCAGAAATTGCCCACCTGAAAATTCAAAACCAAGATTTTCTGTAAAATTCTTTGAAAACCCGATATAGGCATACTTCACCTTATCGGAGCTGAAGTCATACTCCAGCACAGCTTTGGTTTTGATAGATTCGGAAAAATTTGATTCCAAAACGAACCCAAGCCGAGCCCAGTTGAAATCAGCCTTCTTCTCACTTTCCTGAGTTGACCCCTGAACAGAAAACAACCCATAAGGGGTAAAATTCAAATTTTCACCCATTAACGAAAAAGAGAGTCCAACCATACACACAACAACAAGCAATCTCTTCAAAACAATCCTCCTTTGAAATAGTTTTTAAAGTGCTTTCAACTGATTATACAATAGCACAAACAATGGAGTATGTCAATCTTTGCAACTTTGTTAACAAAAACTATTGACTTTAAAATATATAAATATATAATTCATTTCAACAAAAAATAATAGAGATATTATTAGTTAAGAAAAGGTCGATTATTATAGATATATTTTTCAATAAAAATATGACAATTACTGATTTAGAAATCAAAAATGATTTAGACACAGAAGAAGAAATGGATGTTGAAATGGATGAAATGGACGGAGAAGATGAAGATGTTGAAGGAGATGAAGAAATTGATATGGATACAGAAGAAGATGGAGAATTAGAAGAAGATGGAGAAGATTTAGAAGAAGTAGAAGAAGACGGAGAAGACTACTAATTAAAAAGAAAACCCCGCATATGCGGGGTTTTTGTGTGCAAATTAAAATATCTTTCCTACACCAGCAAATAATTTCTTATCATTGGATGTTTGTGTGGGGTTGATTGTCCCCCACAACTTCAAATAAAATCCCTTTGAAAAAAGAAATTTTACAACGGGACCAATATCCAACTCTGCATCAATCCCGGGTTCCCAATAAACCTGTTCACCGACCCCGACGGACACTCTCTCATTCACCTTGAACAAGATCTCTGTCCAATGGTAAACGAAGTTTGTTGATGAGTCTCCCGATCCCCAAGAATATTGATTCATGGAAATCCAAGAAACATTGTCACTTCCTCCACAGAGCAAAATTTGCCCCGTGAAAGAATTGTAATTGGGTCCGTTAACAAATCCAATTTCCGGAATTACAACAACGCTGTCGTTGAGTTGAAAAGACTTCCCCAAAAATAACGTTGTGCTGTTGCCCCAATCAAAGTTGTTTCTGAACTCCAGAAACAACTCTCCTGAGTCGTAGGTAACCCACGGAATGTATTCCGTGGAAATGTGGGAACCCTTCTTATGGACCTTTGTCCACAAGGAGACATCCCCTGACTGTGAGAATGAACTCACTGAAATCAGGAAAACCGAAAAAATAACAACCAAATAAAACCTCTTCACAACAACCTCCTTTTTTTGCTTTCAAAGTACAGCTATAATTACAATATAACACATAATTATCTTTACGTCAATCTGTATTCTGATTTTGTTTTTCTTTTAAATATTTCTGTAGTATCATAAATAAATATGAGCAAGAAAAAACAAAACAAAACCAGTAAAAAAAGGTTAATTTTTATAGGAGTGTTAGTATTTATTATAGTATTTGGTTTGTGGGCTTCATTTAAGGTTCTTTTTGCTATAAAAAACCTACCTCACCCAGAAGACTTATCTTCTTTTAAACCCACTCAATCAACAAAAATATACGACAGGACAGGAGAATATTTATTATATGAAATACATGGAGACCAAAACAGAACCGTAGTTGAAGAAAGTGAAATGTCTAAATATTCAAGATTGGCAACTATAGCTATAGAAGATGAGAATTTTTATACTCACTCTGCTTTTGATATAAAAGGAATTATAAGGGCTTTTCTGTCCTGCCAGAGCACGCCGAAATTCTTTAAATTCGGAAGACATATCAGTGAC
>CAYQSO010000013.1:0-4184 GCA_964420205.1 uncultured Candidatus Saccharibacteria bacterium | reverse complement strand
ATTGCAATCAATTTTATACGACATTTTTCTGTTGACTCGACACTAGTTCAATTTTCAGATTCTCTTCTCGTTTGTTGAAAGAGGGTAGATTTTCCCAAGGAGGTTCAACAATAACACAACAACTTGTAAAAAATGTATTTTTAACACCTGAGAAGACTATAGACAGAAAAATTAAAGAAGTTATATTGGCTTATTGGATAGAACAAAAATATTCCAAAGACCAAATACTTACGTTTTATTTAAATCAAATAAGTTATGGCTCTAATGCATATGGAATAGAATCTGCATCAAAAACATTCTTTGGAAAACATGCTAAAGACTTAACCATAGCGGAATCCACATACCTAGCTGCTTTAATACAAGCACCTTCTTACTATTCTCCTTGGGGGTATCACACAGAAGAATTGAATGCTAGAAAAAATTATTTATTAGATAAAATGAATTCTTTGAATTTTATAGACGAACATCAATTAGAAACAGCTAGAAACGAAGAGGTTGAATTTCAACCACAAAACATTGGCTCCATTCAGGCACCTCATTTTGTAATGATGGTTAAAAAATATTTAGAAGAAAAATACGGAGCCGAGCTTGTTGAAAACGGGGGACTTATAGTAAAAACTACAATTGATTGGGATATGCAAAAAGAAGCTGAGAAATCAGTTGCAGACGGAGCTGAGAGAAACAAAGAGCTTTATAACGGGTCCAACGCTGCGTTGGTTGCTCAAGACCCTAAAACTGGTCAAATATTAGCACTTGTTGGTTCAGCGGACTACTTTAATGAAGAAATAAATGGTCAATTTGATGTTGCAACACAGGGATTAAGACAACCCGGTTCAACTTTTAAGCCTTTTGTTTATATGACAGCCTTTGAAAAAGGATTCACTCCAGACACAATAATATTTGATGTTCCTACTGAATTTACTCCTAATAATAAAAATTGTCCTGTTTATGTAGATTTTTCAAATGAAAGCCCTGATTGTTTTCACCCTGAAAACTTTGAAGAGTCTTTCTCTGGACCAGTTACCATGAAGGAGGCTTTAGCTGAATCTAAAAACATTCCATCTGTTAAAGTCTTATATTTAGCTGGACTAAGAGACTCTATAGAAAAAGCTAAGAAAATGGGACTTGAAACTCTAAAAGATTCTTCAAATTATGGCCTATCTCTTGTTTTGGGATCTGGAGAAGTTAGGTTGATTGATTTAGTAAATGCTTATTCTGTTTTTGCAGAAGAAGGAATAAAACACAAACAATCATTTATATTAAGTATTGAAGATAATAAAGGAAATGAATTAGAAAAATATGAAGACTCTTCAGAAAGGGTTGTGGATGAAGTTTATACACAAACAATAAATCAAATACTGTCTGATATTGGTTTAAGAAGTAATTTATTTCATTCAAGCCTTAGTTTAACAACTTTTAATGGTTATGATGTCGCATTAAAAACAGGAACAACTAACGACTATAGAGATGCATGGACAATGGGCTATACCCCATTCTTAACGGTTGGTGTTTGGGCTGGTAACGCTTATGAACCAATGCAAAGACATGGTAGTAGTATTTTAGCAGCATTACCAATATGGAATGATTTTATGAAAAAAACTATAAATAATTTTCCATCAGAAACATTTAATTCTCCTGAAAAACCTATCACCTCATCTGTTCCGATGCTAGATGGACAATATATAGTACAAGAAAACGGCTCTCCTCAAATACATTCTATTCTTTATTATATAGATAAAGATAATCCAACAAGAAGAACCGAGGAAGGATCTAAAAAAATAGATTCACAATTTTATAATTGGGAAATGCCTGTTATAAAATGGGCACAAGAAAACATTCCTAACTTCTTATCTAATTACAATAAGACCTTCTTTAATACAAACAATCAAACATCTACTACTACTTTAATTTACTAATAAAAAACCACCTAAATGGTGGTTTTTTATTATTTAAGATGATTTTATAGGCATTATAACGTATAGATATGAATCATCCTGGCTAGACTTTATTAAACTTGGTTTATCTTCTCCATTAAAACCTATAAAAACATCTTTTGATGTTATTGGTTTTATACCATCAAGTATAAATTTCCAATTGAATGTTATTTTAACTGGGTCTCCTTTTGTTTTTGCTTGTAATATGTATTTACTCTCTCCTAATTCTTTATTATATGAATATATTTTTATATTTTTATTTCCTTTTTCATTTATAAATTTAATTTCATTTAATTTATTTGATAAAGAACTGGATAATTTAAGAGCTGTTGTTAAATCTTCTTTATTTATTGTAATTTCTGTTGAAAAATCTTCTGGTATTATGTCTTTATAATTTGGAAATTTACCATCTATTATTCTTGATACTAGGTATGTGTTTTCACTCTCAAACGATACTTGATTTGAATCAAAAGACATATTAATAATATTTTCATCAATTAAAGAAAATATTCTTATCATCTCTTGAACTGTTTTTAATGGTATTATAACTGAAAATTCTTCGTTTACATCTGTTTCTATATTTTTAGATGAAACTTTTTTTTCTGACAATCTAAATCCATCTGTCGCAGCAAACTTAACTGAATCTATTTCATAAGAAAATAATATACCTGATAATTCTGGTTTTATATCAGAAATATTACAAGATCCTATAACCGAAGAGAAAGAATCTATTAAATCTTCTTTTGAAAATTTAAACATTTTATTTTCTTTTTCTTCTATCTCGGGTATTACTGGAAAATCATCTAGAGAAGCTGTTGATATTTTTGCACTATAGTTATCTGTTTTTAATAATATAGAATTATCTTCATTGTTAAGTTCTATATTTATTCTTTCAAAAGATAAGTTGTTTATTATTTGATTCATCATTGAGAAGGGGATTACAGCAGACCCTTTTTCTATTATTTTTGATGATATTTTATGAACAATTCCTATTTCAAGATTTGTTGATGATAATTTTAATTTTCCATTCTCTGTTTCAAATAAAAAGTTTTTCAATATTGGAATATTGGAACTTTCTTTTCTTGCTCCTGAAATTATATTCAACCCTTCTTTTATGTTATTTCTCAAAGTTATTATATTCATATTTCTATAATCACTATAATATATTAATTATAAAGAGTAGTAGTTTTTATAGTGTTGGTTAATAAGTTAATAAGTTAATTTTATTCAGTTTTTTATTGGTTTTTTTATGTTTATAAACAGTATTTATTATTGGAATTCCGGTGGATAAAACCTTATTTCTATATGGACAAATTTTTATTAATAAGGTTTTTAATATTAATTACTTTTTGGTTTAAATCTCTATCATCCTTTATTTTACTAGATATTTTCTCATAAGAGTGCATTGCTGTGGTGTGATCTCTTTTACCCACTTTTTCCCCAATATCTGAATAAGACATCCCCAACATATCCCTAAGTAAAAACATAATTATTTGTCTAGGTATAACAACTTCTTTTCTTCTAGATTTGTTAACAATGTTTGTGTGTGGTATTTCAAAATATTGAGAAACAGTCTTTATTATGTTTGAAGGGTTTATATTTACACTGTTTTGTTGAACTGTTTCCTCTATTATTTTTTTTGCTGCCTTTAAATCAACCTCTCCACCTTTGTATTGTTGATAAAAATACAATTTATTAACAATTCCTTCTATTTCTCTGACGCTTCTTTGTAATTTAGATGCTATTAAGTTGGTTATTTCGTCTTTTATTACAAAACTTCTCTCATCAGCTTTATTTTTTATAATAGCCAACTTCATTTCATAATCTGGGTGTGTTATATCAACAATCATTCCACCTTTAAACCTTGATCTTAATCTATCCTCTAAAACAGGTATTTCTGAAGGCGGTTTGTCTGATGATATAATAATTTGCTTGTTGTTTTGATGTAATATATTAAAAGTATGGAAAAATTCTTCTTCACTTCTCTCTTTTCCTCCAATAAATTGAATATCATCAATAATTAAAACATCAACCGTTCTATATTTATTCTTTATGTAGTCCATTTTCTTTGACCTTATAGCCCAAACTACATCGTTAACAAATTTTTCTGATGTTACATATTTAACTTTAACTCTATTTTTATAGTTTTTTATAACCTCATTTCCAACAGCCTGAATTAAATGAGTTTTTCCTAGTCCGTTATCCCCGTAAACAAAAAGAGTGTTGTATTTTGTTCCCACATCTTTTGCA
>CAYQSO010000012.1:0-18594 GCA_964420205.1 uncultured Candidatus Saccharibacteria bacterium | reverse complement strand
AGTTGTTGGACCGGAGCTTAAATTCTATCAGTGTGGACTTCCTAAAAAAATGGCATTGGAGTTATTTAAACCTTTTGTTATAAGCCAAATTCTTGAAAGAGAATTAGCGTATAATATAAAAAATGCAAACAAATTAATAGAAGAGGGAGTGCCAGAAGTTTGGGAGATATTAGAAGAAGTAATAAAAGACAAGGTTGTTCTTCTTAATAGGGCTCCTACCTTGCATAGATTGGGAATTCAGGCATTCAAACCTGTTTTGGTTGAAGATTTAACCGTTAAAATTCCTCCTATGGTTTGTGCGGCATTTAATGCTGACTTTGATGGTGACCAGATGGCAGTTCATTTGCCATTATCTTCAGTTGCACAGAAGGAGTCTAAAGAGAAGATGATGTCTTCAAAAAATATAATAAAACCTTCAAATGGAGATCCCGTAGCGACTCCTTCTCAGGATGTTGTGTTGGGTGTTTATTATCTAACAAAAATGTTTAAAGAAGATGTTAAAGAAGAAAAAGAAGTAAAAATGTTTAGCTCCAAGGAAGAGGCTTTGATGGCATTGGAATTTGGCTTCATTTCTATAAGCGAGCCCATAAAAATTAACAGTATAAAAGAAGATATCACTAGTGTTGGTAGGTTGATATTTAATGGCATACTACCAGAAGAATTTGGATATATAAACGAAACAATGGATAAATCTGCTCTAAAGAGATTAATATCTAGATATATAGATGAATTTGGGATGGATGACGCTTGGGAATTCTTGGACAGCATAAAGAAGTTAGGATTTGAATATGCTTCTATTTCTGGTGCTACTTGGAGTATTTATGATTTGAAAATACCAGAGGAAAAGAAGGAAATAATAGAAAAATCAAAGAAAGAGATAAAAGAGATAGAAAAACAATATGATAATGGTTTATTGGATTTAACTGAAAAGAAAGTTAGAACGATTGAAACATGGGGTGGAGCTAAAAGTGAATTAGCTACTGATTTCCCAAATACAATAAAGGAAAACAATCCTATACATATGATGATTGCTTCTGGTGCAAGAGGTTCGTGGGGAGCTACTATGCAGATGAGTGGTATGAAGGGACTTGTTGAAAATCCAAGTGGTGAAACCATAGAATTGCCTGTTATATCTTCTTACAAAGAGGGGCTTTCCGTGCTTGAATATTTCATAAGTACTCATGGTGCTAGAAAGGGGCTTACTGATACAGCTCTTAAAACTGCTCAAGCCGGATATCTAACAAGAAGGATGGTGGATGTTGCTCAAGATCTAGTTATAAAAGAAGAGGATTGCGGGACAAAAGAGGGGATAATTATAGATAGAGAATCTGGAGATAATTACGGATTTAATTATTCCGAAAGAATTTTTGGTAGAACATTAGCAAAAGACGTTATTGATGGAAAAGAGAAAATAGCAAAATCTGGGGATGTTATAGATTCAATACTGTCTAAAAAAATAGCAGAATCTAGCGTAAAAGAAGTATTTGTGAGATCTACTATTACATGTGAAACAAAATATGGCATTTGTTCAAAGTGTTACGGGCTTGATTTAGGTAGTTTAAAGTCAATTAAAGAGGGCGAGGCCGTTGGAGTAATAGCCGCGCAATCTATTGGCGAACCAGGAACTCAGCTTACACTTAGAACTTTCCACACAGGAGGTGTTGCGGGTGGAAAAGACATTACATCTGGATTACCTAGAATAGAAGAAGTTTTGGAAGTGAGGCATCCTAAGGGGAATGCTCAATTAGCTAAAGATGGAGGGGTTGTTTCTGATATATCTGATATAGAGGATGACGCTAAAAAAATAACTATAAAGGTTTCTAATAAAGACAAAAAAGCTGGCTCTAAGTCCAAACAAAAAATAAATGAATACATTGTTCCTAGGGGGTTGTCCATATATGTTAATATAGGTGATTCTGTTGAAAAAGGACAACAGCTTCATGAAGGTAGTATAGATCCTAAAGACTTATTTAAATTGAAAGGGCAAAAGGAAACAGAAAAATATATCTTAAATGAGATACAAAGAATATATGTAACTAACGGAAACGTTATAAATGACAAGCACATAGAAATAATGGTCAAAAAAATGTTTTCAAGGGTTAAAGTTGTTGAGCCGGGAGATAGTAGTTTAGTAAGAGGGCAGATAGTTGAGAAGCCTACAATAATTGAAATAAATGAAAAATTAAAAAATAAAGATAAAAGAGAAGTTAAGTTCAAGCAATTGATTCTTGGGATTTCAAGAGTTGCATTAACTACGGATAGTTTCTTATCCTCGTCATCTTTCCAAGAAACTGCCAGGGTTCTTGTGAATGCTTCTTCTGAAGCAAGGGTTGATAAGCTTAGAGGTCTTAAGGAAAATGTAATAGTTGGTAGATTAATACCGGCTGGCACGGGATTTTCTGAGAATAATTCAAAAGACGATGAAGAGGATGAATAATCTTGAATAAACTAATTATTATATGTTATGTTTACGCTAATATGAACGATATAAAAAATACAGAAAAACAAAAATATGAAATAACCATCTTATTAAAAGATGGAGAGGTTGATAATATTGAGAAAATAGAAAGTCTTATGAGTGGTTTTGAAATGGAAATATATGAAAAAGAAGAACCAAAAAGAATGAAATTAGCTTACGAAATAGACAAGAATAATTTTGCTTTTATCTCTGTAGTAAAATTTTATTCAGATCCGAGCAAGATAGCCGATTTCTCTAAAGAATTAAAAACACAAGGTTATGCTATGAGGTTTATGGTAGTTAAAAATCCTATTGAGGGGAAGTCCGGTTTTTCTATTAAGGACAACATAAAACAACAAACAAATTCATTTATTAGAAATAAGAAAGAAGTTAAAGATTCTGGAGTTCCGCATTCTTCAGAAGAGGGAAAATCTGTAACTAACGAAGAATTGGAGAAAAAATTAGAAGAAATTTTAAATTAAGTGTAAAATAAGATAATAGAATTATAATTAGAGTAAAACAATGAATTTAAACAAAGTATTTATAATAGGAAGAGTAACGGATGATGTTCAGCTAAGGGCTACTGGCTCAAATCAATCTGTTGCTAATTTTTCTATTGCTACAAATCGTGTTTGGAATGACAAGGGTGGACAAAAGCAGGAAAGCACAGAATTTCATAATATAGTCGCATGGGGGAGGCAAGCTGAAATAGCTAGTCAATTTTTAACAAAAGGAGGACTTGTTATGATTGAAGGTAGATTACAAACAAGATCTTGGGAAGGAAATGATGGTCAAAAAAGAAGAACTACTGAAATAGTCTGTGAAAGGTTGCAACTTGGTCCAAGGAGCTCTAACTCTGGTAGTTATACAAAAGATAGTCAAGTTGATAAAGACGATGCCAATCCAAAGAAAGATTTAAAAGAATTTGAAGATTCTTTAGAGGAGGGGATAAATAGCGTGGAAGTTGATGATAACGGAAACGAGATTAACCCAGAAGATTTACCATTTTAATTGATATATTATGAAAAAAGTAAAGCAACAATGTTTTTTTTGCTCGCAGAACTTAAAGGATATAGACTATAAAGATTCTTTGCTATTGAAGAGATTTATTTCTTCACAGGGTAAAATAATAGACCCTATTCATACTGGCGTTTGCGCTAAACATCAAAGAATGTTGGCCAAATCAATAAAAAGAGCAAGGCAAATAGGAATAATTTCTCCTATAAAGAAATAAAGAATATTTTAAGATGTTTGAATTAGATAAAGTTTTATCTCAGTGGCTATTTAATCTACAGGGAAGCCTTGGTATTGGTTGGCTCGTAAGAATTCTAGGAAGCTATACCTTGTGGTTTTTAATAATCATTTTTCTTCTGCTTTTATTTAAAGAAGGGCTAAGAAGAAGAGTTTATCTTTTTGGGCTTCTTAGTCTTTTATTGATTGTTTCTAGGGGTATAATAGTTGAAATAATAAGATACTTTTATAATAGACCTAGGCCATTTTTATTTTTGGATATTATTCCTTTACAATCTGGCATTGATTCGTGGTCTTTCCCATCTGGTCATGCAGTAACGATGTTTTCAATAGCGTTTGTTATAATGTTGTTTGGTAATAGGAGGTGGACATGGACAGTGTTTATACTAGCCTCTATCAGTGCATTATCAAGAGTTATGATGGGTATTCATTGGTTTTCTGATATTGTTGGAGGAATTTTGCTTGCAGGTATTGTTTTTGCAATATTTTATTTTTGGGTTTTACCTTTAAAATTTTCTAGAAGGGCGTGATTTTTATATGAAAAAAAGCCAGCTTTGTAGCTGGCGTTTTTGAAAGGTTTAAGTTCTGACTAATTTTGTAACTTTGTTTACAACATGCTTTCTGTCGCATTCGCAATCACACCCCGCCCTCACAAGAGAATCTCTTTGCCTCGGGTCTTCAGAGATTGCAATAAATTTGCAATCAGGATGTTTTCTTCTAACTTCACTTACAAAGTGTTCTGAACTTGATAAGGTTCCTTCAATTATTACGATATCATATTCTCCATGCTTTAAATATATTTTAGCATCTGCAATATTTGCTGCTGAGGATGTGAGAATTCTTCCATGAAGCTCTACGCTTCTTTTCAATTCTTCTTCCATTTTAACATCCCAATCTACAACAAGTATTCGTTTTTTACCCATGTTGAAACCTCCTAAATTTTGGGTGGTAAAGACCTGATAGGACGATACTATAAATGGCAATTTTAGTCAAGTTTTGTAGTTTGCTTGCTCCTCCGTCACAATTAAAATTGTGCCCGGAGAGAGAATCGAACTCTCATGGATTGCTCCACACGATTTTGAGTCGTGCGCGTCTACCAATTCCGCCATCCGGGCTTAGTGTTGCGTTGATAATAACATCAGGATGAGATAAAATCAATGAGTAAGTATACGGGTCATATTTGAGTGGCCTTTAATATTTGTTTTACAATATGGCAAGAATAATATCTATATCTAATCAAAAAGGAGGAGTAGGAAAAACCACAACTGCAGTAAATTTAGGAGCTTATTTAGCCAGTTTTGGTAGAAGAGTTTTACTTATAGATTTTGATCCTCAAGCCAATGCTACTTCAGGGCTGGGAATAAATCCTAAAAATATTGAACACAATATATATCACGCTTTAGCTGATAAAGTTGATTATAAAAAAATAGTTTTTCCAACCAGTGTTTTAAATTATTTTGTAGCTCCTTCTGGTCAAGATTTAGCAGGTGCGTTGATTGAAATGGTTAATATTCCTAATAGGGAACATATTTTAAGAAATGTTATAAATAGATTAAGGCATCATTATCATTATATTCTAATAGATTTACCTCCATCATTAAGCTTACTAACAGTAAATGGATTTGTGGCATCTGATGAGGTTTTAATACCTGTCCAGGCAGAATATTATAGTCTAGAGGGACTATCAAAATTATTAGAAACTATATATCTTATTAATGAGAATTTGGGCGCAAATATATCGGTAGCAGGAGCTTTGTTAACAATGTATAATAAAAGAGAAACTTTGAGTAGGCGAGTGGCAAAAGAAATTAGAAGATATTTTCCTCATAATGTTTTTGATGTGGAAATTCCTAGATCAATAGCCCTTGCAGAGGCTCCAAGTTTCTCTAAGCCTATAATGTTGTATGCTCCTGATTCAATAGGAGCAAGGGCCTATGAAAGACTAGCTAGAGAAATAATATCTCAAGAAAATAATGCTGGTAAAATGGATAATAATTTTGGCAATGTTATAATTTAGTTTGTATAAAAAGTATAAAAATATGCTAGGAAGAGGTTTAGAATCATTAATTCCAAAAAGAGATGACAATAATGATGGTTTAAATAATGACCATGATTTTTATGATGAAGAAGAGATCGATTCTGGTTTGGGAGAAAACAATTTAGATGATAGTAAAATAAATAACTATTTGGCAAATGAATTGCCAAATGCAAATAGCTTCAGTCCAAGAAATGAAATTCACAATGATTTTGAAAAAAATGACGAGTTTTTAAATCCTGAAAGCAATATAATAGAGGGCTCATTAGATAATATACAAAATGAATTAAAAATTAGTGACCCAGTTTTTCATATAGAGGTTGATAAGATAGAATTTAATCCTTACCAACCAAGAAAAGACTTTGATGAACAATCTTTAAGAGAGTTAGCCAGCTCAATAAGGGAATATGGCATTTTGCAGCCCTTAGTTGTTATGAAAGAGGAAGAGGTTTCAGACTATGGCTCAAGAGTTAAATATATTTTAATTGCAGGCCAGAGAAGATTAATGGCATCAAGACTGCTTGGGCTAAATACCGTTCCGGCTATAATAAGAGAAACAAGAAGCAATACAGAGGCTTTGGAAATAGCTATAGTGGAAAATATACAACGTTCCGATTTAAGTATAATAGAAACCGCTAGGGCTTATGCTCGTCTATCTGATGAGTTCGGCTTAACTCAAAGAGAAATAGCTACTAGGATGGGGAAGAGTCGTGAAAGCGTTGCAAATGCATTAAGACTTCTGTCATTACCAAAAGATACTCAAGAAGCCTTATCTCAAAGAAAGATAAATGAGAGTCACGCAAGGCTATTAATGCAAATAGAAGACGCTATAAAACACAAACAATTATTAGAGGATATAATACGACTTGGGTTGAGTACTAGGGAGCTTAAAAAAAGAATGAATAATAAAATTAAGGCTGACAATGAAGGAAGCAGAATTGATAATAGAGACTTTGTAGACCCGAAAATGCAATACTTTGAGAAATATTTATCAGAACTTTTGGGGGCTCCAGTTAAGGTTGATTTCCACGGCGGTAGTGGAAAAATAGTTATACATTTTTACTCAGAGGAGGAGGTTGAGGGTATAGTGCAGAAAATGAAGAAAGAAGAGGATGTATATTAATTTATAGTTGTTTTTTACACCCTATTTCTTCTACTCCTTTTATTTTCTTTATTTTTACAGTGATTTCTTCTGCTTTGTCCTTATTTTTTATTTCTGTAGTTATGTGTATTATGGGTAATTGTTTTGTTCCTTCAGTTTTTATTTTAGATATTGATATATGATTTCTTGAAAAAACAGAGGATATATCTCTAAGTAAGCCAGGCCTACTTTTTGCAGCTATTCTATATTTATATTTAGATGAGTGACTAGATTTTTGATTTAATTTACTTCTTATTTTCTTTTTGGCATGGGATGTTTTTGCAAATCTAAGCCAAGATTCTGAAGGTCTTTTACTTTTTTGTGACAGTACTTCTATTACATCTCCTGATTGCAGCTTTGTATCTAGGGGCATTATTTTATTATTTATTTTTGCGCCTATACAAGAGCCTCCTAGGTCTGTATGTATTTTATATGCAAAATCTATAGGAGTTGAATCTATTGGTAGATCTACAACATTTCCTTTTGGTGTTAATACGAAAACTCTATCGGAAAATAGATCTAATTTTAGTGCTTCTAAGAATTCTTTAGAGCCTGGGAATTGTTTTTGCCAATTTTTTAATTGTTGCACCCATTCAATCTCTTTTAATTTTGCTTTTTTGTGCCTCAATTTTTCATCTTTGTGTATTTTATTGGATTCATATAACCAATGAGCAGCTGCTCCATTTTCCGCGTTTTCATGCATTTCTGGGGTTCTTATCTGAAATTCCGCAGGCCTATTCTCTAGAGAAAAAATAGTAGTGTGCAAGCTTGTATATCCGTTCGATTTCGGTAATGCTATGTAATCTTTTATCCTACCTGGAAGAGGTGGCCAAAGTTGATGTATTACTCCTAACGTTGAATAACATTCTGCTATATTTTTTACTATTATTCTTATGGCAACAAGGTCATATATTTGCTCAATATTCATATCATATCTCTTAAGCTTTTTATAAAGGCTATATAATCTTTTTGCTCTGTAGTCTACGCTTATTGGTTTTATTCCTTCTTCTTTTAATTTATTTAAAACAAAGGGAGAAACTCTCTTGAGATATTTATTTCTCTCTTCATAAGACTCTTTAACATTTTTTTCTAACCACTGGTATTCCTTAGGGTATACATAGGGAAAGGCGAGATCTTCTAATTCACCAGACAAATTTTGCATACCTAATCTAGAGGCTAGAGGTGCAAATATTTCTATAGTTTCCAAGGCTATTCTAGATTGTTTTTTTTCAGGTATATTGCCTAGAGTTTTCATGTTGTGAAGCCTATCTGCAAATTTAACAAATATTACCCTTAAATCTTTACTTAAAGCTAAAATCATCTTTCTAAGAGATTCAGCACTTCTTTCATGGTCTTTTTTATATTTTAATTTTCCTAGTTTTGTAACTCCTTCAACTAGGAATGAAATATTTTCTCCAAATTCTTTTTCTATCTCTTTTTTTTCTATACCACAATCCTCAATAGTGTCGTGTAAAAATCCAGCTGCTATTGAGTCTGCATCAAGTTTCCAATCTGCTAATTTTTCAGCGGTTGCATAAACATGCTCAAAATAAGGCCCTCCATCAGCTCTTCTATGCCCTTTATGAGCCTTCTCAGCAAAGTCGTAAGCTTTTTTTATTATATCTATACCATCCTTATCATCGGGAAAGCTTTTAAGATATTTTTCTGTAATTGTATTCAGTTTCATAATTAAAATGCATTAATTCGGCATAATTAATGATGCTTCATAATAAAACAGAAATATTAAGTTGACAATACTTTTAATCTTCTTCTGAGGTTTCCGGTTTTTTCCAGGAAGCATGCTCACAATCCGGATATTTAGAACATCCATAGAAAAATCTTCCTTTTCTAGTCTTTTTTAATACAATGTTTCCTTCTTTGCATTCTGGGCACTTTCCGAATGTTTTATTTTTATTTCCATTTTCTCCTTCTATAGATTTTGCATTCTTACATTCTGGGAATCCAGAGCATGCTAAGAATTTGCCGAATCTTGAATATTTTATAACCATTGGTTTTCCGCATTTATCACATTTTATATCTGTCATTTCAGGCTCTGGTTTTTGAGATTCTACTTTCTCATATTTGCTTTCGAGATTTTCTTTAAATGGAGTATAAAATGACTTAATTATATCTTTCCAGTTTTTTTCTCCTTCAGCCACTTTGTCTAAATCATCTTCCATATTTGCAGTAAACTTTATATCAACTATCTCAGGAAAGTTTTCCACAAGCATATCATTTACCTTAATTCCTATTTCTGTTGGCTGGAATCTTCTTTGTTCGTTTTTTTCTATATAGTTTCTACTTTGTATTGTAGATATTGTTGGGGCATAAGTTGAGGGCCTTCCTATCCCGTATTCTTCCATTGCTTTAATTAGTGAAGCATCATTGTATCTTGCTGGCGGTTGAGTAAAATGTTGAGATGGCTTTAATTTATCTAAGCTTATTTTTTCTTGCTCTTTTAATTCAGGGAATTCTAATTCTGAATATTTTGATTCCCACACTTTTAAAAATCCATCAAATTTTTTCACAGAGCCAGATGCGCTAAATATAAACTCGTTTTCATTTTTGGCTACTATTTTTATACTGGTGTTTATAAATTCTGCTTCTTTCATTTGAGAACCTATAAATCTTCTCCATATTAATTCATACAACTTATGTGCTTTTTCGTCTTTTATTTTATTTATTTTAGATTTTGTAGGGTTTATAAAAGGGTCAGTTGGTCTTATTGCCTCGTGAGCCTCTTGTGCGTTCTTAGATTTTTTCTTAAATATTCTTGGTTTTGATAATGAGTATTCTTTCCCAAATTCTGTGTTTATTAATTCCTTTGCTTTTTCTGTGGATTGGGATGATAGATTCAATGAATCAGTTCTCATATATGTTATAAGTCCATTTTCATAAAGAGATTGGGCGAATCTCATTGTTTGCTTAGAAGTCAATCTCAATCTTTTATATGCTTCTTGTTGCAAGGTGCTAGTTATGAAAGGGGGTAGGGGATTTTTTTTTGTATTCTTTTTAACTACATTTTGTATTTCATAGGTTGCTCTTTCTAGTTCGGATATAAGTTTTTCAGTGTCTTTTTCGTTTGATATATCTCCAGTTTCTATTTTTTTACCGTTTATTTTTATTAAAGATGCCTCAAAAACTTCTTTTTTCTCTGTTAAGAGACTTGCATTTATTTCCCAATATTCTTCTGGTTTGAATTTTTCTATTTCTTTTTCTCTTTCAACAATTATTCTTAAAGCTACTGACTGCACTCTTCCAGCAGATAGTCCTCTTGCTATTTTTTTCCATAAGAATGGCGATAAGTTATATCCAACAAGTCTATCTAAAACTCTTCTAGCTTGTTGTGCATCTACTAGATTCATACTGATTTTTCTTGGATTGGCTATGGAGTTGTTTATTTCTTGCTCTGTTATTTCATGAAAAACTATTCTTTTTGCACTATTTTTATCTATGTCTAAAATGTTGGCTATGTGCCAAGCTATTGCTTCCCCCTCTCTATCCTCATCAGTAGCAAGTATTATTTCGTCCTTATCTTTTGCTTCTTTTTTTAATTCAGAAACTTTTTTTCTAACTTTTGTAGGTATTACGTATTTAGGTGTAAAATCTTCTTCATCTATTCCCAGTTTGCTTTTTGGTAAATCTCTAACATGTCCATATGAAGATATAACTTTATATTCTTTTCCTAAAAATGATGATATTGTCTTTGCTTTTGTGGGTGATTCTACTATTACTAACTTCATAAATTATTTTTTAATTATATATTTATCTCCTAATTTTTCTATATAACCTTTTATTTCTAAATTGGAAAGTATTGAATATACTCCATGAGCGTTTAGTGTAGTTGTTTGTATGAGATTGTCAATATCAAAATCTTTCGATGCCTTTATTTTTTTTAATATTGCTAACTCAGAATTTGTTATATCTTTGAATTTTTCTTTTTTATTAATTTTATTTTCATCTATTCCAATATAAGTAAATATATCTTTAGTCTCTGTTATTATCTTACACCCATCTTTTATTAAATTATGAGATCCCTCAAATTGTAAAGAACTTATATTGCCTGGAACAACGAATACAGGCGTGCCTATTTTTATTGCAAATTTAGCTGTTGATATGGCTCCAGATTTTATTGGTGCTTCTATTACTATTACTGCATCTGATATAGCTCCTATTATCTTGTTTCTATCTAAGAAGTTGGATGGGTATGGTTTTGCGCCTGCTTTATATTCAGATATTAAAGCCCCTCCATTATTTAGTATTTCTTCAGATAAGTTTTTGTTTGATTGCGGATATATCATATCTAAACCATGAGCTAGAACTGACCAAGTTTTTCCATTTGATTCCAGGGCTCCTTTATGAGCAGAAGAATCTATTCCGAAAGCCAATCCGCTTACTATTATTACGCCAACGGATGATAGCTCTTTGGAAAGTTTTTTTGCAAAACTTAAACTCTCTTTACTAGCTTTTCTTGTCCCCACTATAGCAACTCTTTTTAGTTGTCCGGTTATATCCCCCCTGAAAAATAATTTTTTAGGGGTTTCTTTGTTGGATTTTTTTATTGGAAAAAGATTATCATTCTCTGATATTTCCTGAATTTTATAGCTGTCTTTTTTCATGTTATTATTATACAATATAAATATGTTTGAGAGCATGAAACTTAGGAGTTTTAAGCAACGTTTGATATTCCAGGTATTTTTGGTTGTTTTGGTGTTAGTGGTTTTTATAACCTTCCTATTATTATTTAGAGCTAATATAAACCACCAACTTTCTATAATAGAAAATATAAAATCTGAGATATTTCAATCTTCTAATTCTGTAGAGAACTTATCTTTATTAATAGGTGATTGGAAAAAAGTGAAGGATTATAGGGATGAAGTAGAAAGCTTAGTCCCACATAAAGATGATTTTGTTTCTTTGCCAAAAGATATAGAATCCATGGCAAAAGAAAACAATGTTTCTGCGAGCTTTTCTTTTGAAGATGAAGATCCATCTTCTAAGAATAAAGAGCTTAAATCAATAGGGTTTACTATAAATATGAGAGGCAGGTCAAACGATGTAATTTCATTTTTAGAGAAAATTGAGAATAAATATCATTCAATTAATATAAGTATATTGGATTATTCTTTTGATAGAACAAATGGAAATACAAAGATATTTGCCAAGGGTATATTATTTTATGTTGACTATTAAATACCTTTTATGAAAAAAATAAAATTAAATGATTTAACGAATATTTTGAAAGAAAGGGGATATGACATAGCTTTTGCTGTTTTTGGAATTATTTTATTGATAATTTTGATTGTATTATTTGTTTTTTCTGTTAGTTTTTCGGCAGAATCTATAGATAAAGCTTTAAGGATTGATGAGAGTAGAAATAATCTTGTAAGATTTAATGTGGATGGATTTATGGGTCTGGGGATAGTTCCTAGTTCTGATAAAAATAATTCCAGCTCCTCAGATAGTATTATGGATTGATAAAACTCAGTTCTTTTACTTGAAAGTTTTTGATTTAAAATATAAAATCATTTTCAGTTGAATATTTTTAAAACTTCTGCAGGAAGAAGATTTTTAAATAATATGCGCGTGTAGCTCAGGTGGTTAGAGCGCGTCTCTGATAAAGACGAGGTCGGAGGTTCGAGTCCTCCCACGCGCACATCAAATTATTAAAAAAGGATTATTTTAAAAATGAGCTGGGCTTACTCAGTTGGTTACCCGCCCGACTGAACGATGTCAGTCGTTCGGGCGGGGAGTGTATCGTTGACATCGATAAGGCCCCTGGTTCAAGTCTCTCCCTGCGGGAGGTCGCCCGAAGAGGGACACGCCCACAAATTAAAAATATAAACTATAGAGATGGATTTAGTAAATAAAACAAGATTAATATATAAAGGAGGGGATTTTATATGTATATCAAAACCTTCTGGTCTTCTTGTTCATTCTGCCCCTCATATGAAAAGAAATAATGAGCCAACTTTAGTTGATTGGCTTATTGAAAATTTCCCAAGTGTTAAAGATGTGGGGGATGATACTGATTATAGACCTGGCATCATTCATAGATTAGATAAGGAGACTTCTGGGATTATGATAGTCCCATTAAATCAGGAAATGTTTGTTTTTATGAAAAAACTCTTTTCTGAACATAAAATAAAAAAAACATACAAAGCTATAGTGCAGGGAGATATAAAAGAGGAGGGGAGAATAGATGTGCCAATAGGCATAAAAAGCGGGACTGTAAAAAGAACCTTATTTTCTGGGAAGATGTCTAAAGATGCAATTACTGATTTTAAAAAAGAATATAGTTTTGAAAAAAATAAAGAATTATTTTCTTTGGTGTCTGTAATGCCAAAAACAGGGAGGACTCACCAGATAAGAGTTCATATGAATTCAATTCATCATCCTGTTATAGGAGATCCGTTGTATGGTGGTAAAAAGAACAAAAAATTAGCTGAAAGGCTTATGTTGCATGCATTTTCTCTTGAATTTGAAGACACGAAAGGGAGAAATGTATATTTGGAGTCTTCTTTGCCAAAAGACTTTGTGAGCTTTCTTGATTTGGGTGAGAATAACTAATAGAATGTTGACTTTTTGATGTTTATAAAGTAGCATAGCATAGGTAAAAACATGATAGATAAAGAGATATTAAAAAAGATAAAACCAGGAGCGCTTGTAACCGTAATAGAAACCTTGAAGGTGGGGGACAAGCAAAGATCAAGCCATTTTAAAGGCTTGGTTATAGCTCGTAAGCATGGAAATGAAAATGGCGCTACCTTTACTGTGCGTTCAGTTGTTAGTGGTGTTGTTGTTGAAAAAGTTTATATGATAAATTCTCCAATTATATCTTCTGTTACAGTTCATTCTTATCCTAAGAAGGTTCATAAATCAAAATTATACTTTGTTAGGGATATGTCTAAAAAGAAGATGCAGAAAAAACTTGGAGTTTCAATATAAAAAGAGCCTTGTGTGGCTCTTTTTAGTTCTTGAAAATAATATTCTCCAAGGATATAATCGTAAGGCATAAAATTTAGCGTGGGTGGCGGAATTGGTAGACGCGCCAGCCTAAGGAGCTGGTATTCGCAAGAATGTGGAGGTTCAAATCCTCTCCCACGCACATTTATTTCTGCAAAATTCGCCTAGGCGAATATTTGTAGGCAAATCTTCTCCTACGCACTGAGCAAAGCGAAGTGCTATATAAAAACACGCAAATTTATTTGCGTGTTTAGGATTTGAAAGTCGGAGCATGTGTGACAAGCAGGTGGCGAGGAGCATGCGAGACGGATCTGCAAAAATTATTTTGAAAGAAATAATTATTTGTAGGCAAATCCTCTCTCATGAACTATTTATTTTTTGTAAAATTCTTGCCAGTGTGATATTTTTGAATATGAAAATAGTAAAAAGCTTTAATTGTTTTTATGAATAAAGAAAATTTATTTGAAAAATCTTCTAAAGACGAGCCCGTAGAAGGCGATGGTTTTTCTATGAGGGAAGTCAAACCCTCCAGTAGTCCAGTTGGGCCAAGTTTAGAGTTTCGTCCTGGTGAGACTAACGAAACTGCATTAGAAAGACAAAAAAAAGAAGAAGAAAGACGAAAAAAAGAAGAATCAAAGATAACACCAGAAGAAAAAGAGAGAAGAGCCGAAGAGCAGGCAATAGAGGAGCGTAATTGGGTAGCAGAATCGTTTAGGGTTGCCATAAAAAAAGATGGTGAATATTCGGAAAAATTACAAATCAAACAAGATGGGAATTTTGATAGAAAAAAAAGAGTTGATGGCTCTTTACCATTTATTACAAATATTGGCGATTTAAGCAGCCCCGAGGATTTATATGAATTGATGCATAAGATTTCTGATGAAAACCCAGATTTAAATGTATCATTTGAAACTGATATAAATGGCGGATGGATCAAATATTGCGTTACTAAAAAAGTTGAAACTAAAAATTAATAATATTTTTTATAATTTTTGTATCTGTTTTGAAAACTATTCTTTGATGCTCCCAAATAAAAACTTAAAATTATTAGCGATGTGACTCTGTCGCATTTTTAGATTTTTTATTGAGAGCTTGTGTATATATTGACATTTGTATAAATATATGTATAATATATATCAGAACGTTGGTGAATTTATTAATTCTGTAATGCGGATTATCTGCGAAAAAAGGAGGACGAAATGTTTTTAACAGAAAAGGCGTGCAATCTTATTGTAGGGGATAACGCTCCCCTTGCGAGAATCGCCAATTTCTTCTCGAGGAGAGACTTGATTATGGTCTCCGAAAGAATCGGGGGAGCCTTGAATGTCAAAGATATCCACACTCTTTTCCACGAGGATGGCGATCTTGTTGTCTGTGAAAGTTGCAGAAAAAAGTGGGAAGAAAGGGGCGAAGAAATTGTTGCCTTTCGTCCCGTGTCGGCTCTTCTTCTGAATCGTAATGACGGCACTGTCTGTAAGAAAAAGGATTCGGGAGAGCCTGTTGAGAGGGGCAATTTCCTCGTTATCAAGCGAGGACGGGACATTTCCGTGCAAGCTTTCTGCGACAAGTGTATCAGAGAAGACAGTGTCAGAATTACGTCAAACATGAAGAGGCTTCCGGCTCAGTCTCGGAGACAAGCATCCCAGAGGGCCGAACATCTCAAAAAGATGTTTGAGCCCAAAGAGTCCTCCCCGCGGTTGGCAGAAAAACCTTCCAAGGGAATGACCGCCCCCATCCTCAAGAAGCCTTTGGAAAAGGCTCTGGAAGAGGAGGTCGGCGCAAGTGCATGAATTCATCAACGTATGCCCCTGCTGAAAAGAAGTAAGCAGGGGCTTTTTATTTGGATTTTTCTTATAATTTCTCTATAATAAATATCATACAAAATATGACTATAGATGAATTAAAAAAAGAAGCTTTAGACAAGATAGATAAAATAGAAAATAAAGAAGATTTAGAGTCTTTCAGGTTGAAGTATTTTAGTAGAAAAAATGGAGAATTAACCAAGATGTTGAAATCCATAAAAGATTTATCTGAAGAAGAAAGAAAAAAAGTTGGGTTTCTTACAAATGAATTTAAAAAAGAATTGGAGATTTTAATTGAAAGAAAAAATAATTCATTAAAGAATTCTGTATCTAAAAAAATTGATTTAACAAAACCTCATAAAAAAGTAGAACATGGAGAGCTACATCCTTTAACAAAAATAGAAAGACGGATAAGGCAGATATTCTTATCCATAGGATTTACTGCTGTTTCTGGGCCAGAAGTTGAAACTGAATTTAATAATTTTGATGCTTTAAATATTCCTGAGAATCATCCTGCTAGAGAGATGTGGGATACTTTTTGGTTGAAAAAAGATAAAAGCAAGAAAAATCTTTTATTAAGGACTCATACATCTCCGATGCAAGTTAGATATATGCAAAACAATAAGCCTCCATTTCAGATAATTGTCCCAGGTAGAGTATTTAGGAATGAAGCAACAGATGCTTCTCATGAGATGAATTTCTATCAGATTGAGGGTCTTATGGTTGGTGAAGATATTTCAATGGCAAACTTTATGCATGTAATGAAACAATTTTTTGAAAAATTGTTTGCAAATAAAGATTTGCAAATAAGGTATAGGCCAAGTTATTTCCCTTTTGTTGAGCCTGGCTTAGAGATAGATATAAAATTAAAAGGCGGGGATTGGATGGAGATAGCTGGGGCTGGTATGGTTCATCCAAATGTTTTTAAATCTGTTGGATACGATGCAGATAAGGTTAGAGGATTTGCTTTTGGTTTTGGCTTGGATAGATTGGCAATGATTAAATACAATATTCCAGACATAAGATTTTTCTATTCAGGGGACTTGAGGTTTATTAAACAACCATACAAATAAATTTGTGAGTAATTAGTATTTTGTATTTAGTAATTAGTGTTTATTCAATATTTACATCATGAAATTTTCATATAAATTATTAAAAGAATTAGTTCCGAAAATAAAAAGCGAAGAAAAATTTGCTGAACTTTTGAATGAGAAAGTTTTTGAGGTTGAGGGTGTATCTGGTGATAGCGTGGATATATCAATGCCGCCTAATAGATATGCCGATTCTTCTGGACATTGGGGGATAGCCAGAGAGGTTTCTGCTGCTATGGGTAGTAATTTTGATTATCCTGAATTAAAAGAAATCCCATTAGATAAGAAAAGTGATAAATTGGTAAAAGTTCACGATATAGAAAAATGTCCTAGATATATAGGCGGAGTGTTTTTTGATGTTTCTGTTATAGACACTCCTAATAAAATAAAAAATATTTTAGAATCTTGTGGTATTCAATCAATAAATAATATAGTAGATATAATGAACTATGTAATGATTGAAACAGGGCAACCGATGCATGCTTTTGATCTAGATGAAGTTGAGGGGATAATCCATGCAAGGGTTGCGAAAAAAGGCGAGAAAATGACTACATTGGATGGAAAGAGGATTGTTTTTGCAGGAGATGAATTAGTTATAGCTGACGATGGAGGTCCTTTGGCGATTGCCGGCATAAAGGGAGGCGATAGAGCTGGAGTTAATGAGAAAACAAAAAAAATATTTGTAGAATCTGCTATGTTTGATTCTTTATCTACTTACGCTACATCAAGAAATATTGGGATAACAACAGATGCATCTTTGAGATTTTCTAGAGAAATGAGTAGAAATTTACCAGAAATTGGATTTAGAAGAGCTACGGAATTATTAGAGGAGTTGTCTGGAGCAAAATTAGAGAGCTGGCATGATAGTCAAACAAAAGAACCACCAAAGAGAGTCGTTTTGTTTAATGTTAAGAAGTTTAATAATTTTATAGGCGTTGATATATCAAGCACTGAAATATTGGATATACTGAATAATTTAGGATTTAAGATAATTACAAAAGAAGGCGTTTCTTTGGACGAAGAGTTTTTTGTTGAGGCTCCGCCTTTAAGGGTTGATATAGGAGAATTCGTTGATGTTGCTGAGGAGGTTGTTAGAATATACGGACTGAATAACGTAAAACCGATTTCTCCAAAAATATCATTAAGTTCTGACTTGAATGAAAATATAGTTTTTGTTGATAAGATAAAAGACTCTTTGTCTAGAATGGGATTTAATGAGGTTTTTTTGACTTCTTTTTTGCCAAAAGGATATGCGTCAATAACCAAAGGGAGTATGGTTGAGTTAGAGGCTCCTCCTTCTGAAAATTATTGTTATTTAAGACCTACGCTTGAAGCTGGATTTATAGAGGCTATGGAAAAAAATCTTAAGCATTTTGATACAGCTGCTATATTTGAAACTGGTAAAGTTTTCGGAATGGATAAAGGAGAGATATCTGAAAAAATGTCGTTAGGAATAGGATATGGATCCAAAAAAAATGAAGATGTTGAATTTATAACTAAAGGGGCTGTGGTGTCATTATTTAAATCTTTGGGATTAACAGAGTGGTCATTTTTAGATGAAGAAAGCGAAGATAAAAAATATTCTCATAGTTCAATTTTAAAAGTATTGTTAAGCGGGAAAGAAGTTGGATGGTTGTGTGCGCTATCTCTGGGTGAAGATAGGAAATTTGGTTATGCGGAAATAAATATGGATAAGATGTTTGAAATAGAAGAAGGGGAGTATGAATACACGGAAATTCCTAAATTTCCTGCATCTGAGAGAGATTTGTCTATTGTGGTTGATAAAAATGAGAGAATAGGAAAAATAACAGAAGAAATTTCTTTATCTGACATTAAAATAATAAGAGACG
>CAYQSO010000011.1:0-18785 GCA_964420205.1 uncultured Candidatus Saccharibacteria bacterium | reverse complement strand
CGACGAAGCTTTAGCGAAGTCGGACTTGTCACGACGAAGCTTTAGCGAAGTCGGACTTGTCACGACGAAGCTTTAGCGAAGTCGGACTTGTCACGACGAAGCTTTAGCGAAGTCGGATAACCTATTACCAAAAACCTAACGCCCATCCACATGAAATTCGTCCACCTTCATACACATAGTCACTATTCCTTATTAGATGGATTGCCAAAAATAGACGACTTAATAGAAAAAGCCAAAGATTTAGAAATGGAAGCTCTTGCGTTAACAGATCATGGAAACATGTATGGAGCTATAGAATTTTATCAAAAAGCAAAAAAAGCTGGGATAAAACCAATAATGGGAGTTGAGGCCTACATAGCGCCCAAGAGCAGATTTGACAAAACATCAACAAATTCAGAGAAATATTACCATATAACTCTTTTGGCAAAAAATAATACTGGATGGAAAAATTTAATAAAGCTAGTAACAAAATCCAATTTGGAGGGATTTTATTACAAGCCAAGAATAGACAAAGAGATACTTGAGAAATATTCTGAAGGAATAATAGCATTATCCGGATGTCCTTCGGGAGAAGCTTCAAGAAAAATAATAAATGGAGACACCAGAGGGGCAATAAAAGCAATAAAAGAATATCAGGAGATATTTAAAGATGACTTTTATATAGAAATTTGGCACCAACCAAGAATAGAAGAGATTGATAAATCTGCAAAAAAATTAATTTCTATTGCTGAAGATATGAACATTCCAATGGTAGCAACTCAAGATATTCACTACATAAATAAAGAAGATGCTTTTTATCATGATGTTTTATTGGCTGTTCAAACAGGAAAAGATTTAGATGATTCAAGAAGAATGAGTCTAGGTGGCGGAGATTTTTATATGAAAAGTCAAGAAGAAATGGAGAAGGATTTTGAAAATTATCCAGAAGCTATAGAAAATACTATTAAAATAGCTAACAAGTGTGATGTAGAAATAGAACTAGGTAAAACACACCTACCTCAATTCCCCACCCCAGAAGGAAAATCTAGTTTTGAATACATGAAAGAACTTATAAATGAGAAGATATCCGATAGATACAAAGTGATAGATGAAAAAATTAAAGACAGACTCGAATATGAGCTGTCTATTATAGAAAAGATGGGCTTTGCGGATTACTTTTTAATAGTTCAAGATTTTGTGAACTGGGCAAAAGAGAGAAAAATAGTTGTTGGCCCAGGGAGAGGGTCTGCAGCTGGAAGTATAGTCTCATATATATTAAATATAACCGACATTGATCCATTGAAATATGATTTGTTGTTTGAAAGATTTTTAAATCCAGAGAGAATACAAATGCCAGATATAGACATTGATTTTACAGATGCAAGAAGGGATGAAGTATTTGGGTATTTACAGGAAAAATATGGCAGGAATAATGTGGCTCATATAATAACATTTGGGACAATGGCAGCTCGTGCTGCCACAAGAGATGCAGGGAGAGCCTTGGGATTTTCTTATGGATTCTGTGACAAAATAGCAAAAATGATACCTTTTAACTCATCCTTGAAAGATGCTTTAGAAATTCCTGAATTAAAAAATGAATACAAAGAAGATCCGGATGTTAGAAAACTTATAGACGCAGCCTTTCATTTAGAAGGGGTTGCAAGGCATGTTTCTGTACATGCGTGCGGAACAGTTATCTCAGAAAATCCTTTAACAGAATATCCTCCTCCTCAATTTGCACCGCAAGACCCCGACACAATAATCACTCACTTTGAAATGCATACCATAGAAAGCCTTGGATTATTGAAAATGGATTTATTAGGATTGAAGAATTTAACAATAATAGAAAATACGATACGACTGGTGCAAGAAACTAAAAATGAAAAAATAGATTTACAAGAAATACCAATAGATGATTTTAAAACATTTGAAACATTACAAAAAGCAGACACAACTGGGGTTTTTCAATTAGAGTCAAGTGGGATGAGAAGATATTTAAAAGAACTAAAACCAACAGAACTTGAGGACATAATAGCAATGATATCTCTATACAGGCCTGGCCCGATGGAACTTATCCCAAACTACATAGCAAGAAAACACGGTAAAGAAAAAATAACATACATCCACCCAAGTTTAGAACCAATACTTAAAAACACTTACGGGATAGGAATATACCAAGAACAAATGATGCGAATAGCAAGAGATCTTGGAGGTTTTACATTTGCAGAAGCAGACACCCTTAGAAAAGCAATAGGTAAAAAAATACAAAGCCTGTTAGATAAACAGAAAGAAAAAATTATAGACGGAATGATAAATAATGAAATAGATAAAAAAACTGCCAAAAAAATATGGGACTTGTTCCCTCCTTTTTCCCGATATGGATTTAATAGATCTCATGCAGTTTCTTACGCAATGATTGCTTATCAGACAGCATATCTAAAAACTCATTTTACCGTAGAACTTATGACATCAATATTCAATGCTGATATGAAAGATATAGATAGAATTTCTTTCCTTATTTCTGAATCAAAAAAATCCAACATAGATATTTTACCACCAAATATAAACAGGAGTTTTTCAAATTTCTATCCAGAAGGAAAAGATATTAGATTTGGATTAGCAGCAATAAAAAATGTTGGAAGTAATATAGTTTCAGCAATAATAAAAGAAAGAGAGAAAGGAGGTCCTTTTAAAAACTTCAAAGATTTCTTAACAAGAATAACCGACAAAGATTTAAATAAAAAATCTCTTGAAAGTTTAATAAAGGCGGGAGTTTTTGATGATATGGAATATGAAAGGAATACATTGATACACAATTTAGATAAAATAGTCAGCTTATCTCAACAATTTAGAAAACAAGCAAACTTATCTCAAAATAATTTATTTGGAAATAATATAGATTTTATAAAAATAGAAATTGAAGAAATAGAGCCAGTTGGGAAAGAACAAATTTTATTTTGGGAAAAAGAATTGTTAGGATTTTATTTTTCCAACCATCCATTAGAGAAATACAAGGAGATCTTAAGCAAGAAAAAAGTATCTGGAATAAAAAAATTAAAATCATCCTATAAAGAAATGCCAGAAAGAAGCACGCATCGAGTATCTGGGATAATAACCTCAATAACAAAAATAATAACCAAAAAAAATGACTCTATGTTGTTTGCAAAAATAGAAGATTTTAACGATAATATAGAAGTTGTAGTTTTCCCTAGTATTTTAAGTAAAAAATCTGATATTTGGGAAGAAAACACAATTGTAATAATACAAGGTAAAATATCAAATAGGGATAGTGAGCCAAAAATTATATGTGATGAAGTAGTAAAATTAAACTGATTAAATTATGAAAGAACAAAAAATTGATAAAATAAGACACTCCCTGGCCCACATAATGGCAACTGCGGTTTTAGAAAAACACCCGAATGCAAAATTAGGCATAGGTCCAGTTATAGAAAATGGATTTTATTATGACTTTGATTTTAATTCTCCTATTTCTGAAAAAGAATTTGGGAATATAGAAAAAAGAATTAGAAAAATAATAAAGAAAGACATAAAATTCAAAAAGAAATTTGTAACATACTCAGAAGCAAAGAAAATATTTAAAGGAAATCCTTATAAATTAGAACTTATAGAGGAATTAAACAAAGATAAGAAGAAAATATCTATATACGAAAGTGGAAATTTTATAGATTTATGTTCTGGACCACACATAAAATCAACATCCGAAATAAATCCAGACGCATTCAAAATAACACACTTGGCAGGAGCTTACTGGAAAGGAAATGAAAAAAATAAACAGCTTACACGAATTTACGCTGTTGCTTTTGAAACAAAAAAAGAATTGGGTAAATATTTACAAATGAGAGAAGAAGCAGAAAAGAGAGACCATTTAAAATTAGGAAAAGATTTAGAGCTATTTACAATAAACGAAGAGGTTGGGCAAGGATTGCCTTTATGGCTACCAAATGGGGCAATAATTAAATACCACGTAGAAAAATATATTTTAGAAAAATATATGAAATATGGATATGTTCCGATTTCAACGCCTCATATCGGGAATGAGGAATTATTTAAAACATCTGGGCACCTACAAAACTATAATGAAAGTATGTATTCCCCTATTGAAATAGATGACGAAAAGTATTATTTAAAACCAATGAACTGCCCGTTCCATTTGATGATATATAAAAATTCACAGAAGAGCTACAGAGACTTACCTATAAGATATACTGAATTAGGGACTGTTTATAGATATGAGAGATCTGGAACTTTAAGAGGTTTGACAAGAGTAAGAGGTTTTACTCAAGATGATGGACATATTATTTGTACCCCAGAACAACTTGAAGGTGAGATATTGAAAGCACTGAAATTAACCAAGGAGGTTTTACAAACTCTTGGATTTAAAGAATTTAGGGTAGCTTTGTCTGTAAGAGGTAAAAAAAATAAGAAAGATTATCTTGGAAAAGACAAAGATTGGGAAAAGGCAAAGAAGGCCTTAGCGAAAGGATTAGAAAAAATGAAGCTAGAATATAAAACAGAAGAAGGAGAGGCGGCATTTTATGGCCCAAAAATAGATGTGAAAGTGAAAGACGCAATAGGTAGAGAATGGCAAATATCCACATTACAATTAGATTTTAATCTCCCAGAAAGATTCGATATGGTTTATATAGATGAAAAAGGTAAGAAAGTCCGCCCATTCATGTTACACAGAGCATTATTAGGTTCTATAGAAAGGTTTATAGGATTATTGATAGAAAACTATGCCGGCAATTTCCCAACATGGCTTTCCCCAAAACAAGTAGCCATACTACCTATATCCGAAAAGCAGTTATCTTACGCCGAAAAAATAAATAAAATGCTTCAAGAAAATGATATAAGATCTGAAGTATTTGGAGAAAATCAAACACTTGGGAAAAAAATAAGAGAAGCAGAAACAAAAAAAATCCCTTATATTTTAGTTGTGGGAGATAAGGAAAAGAAAAGCCTGTCTGTAAATGTAAGAAATCACAAAAAACAAACTAATAAGTCTATGAAAATAGAAAGGTTTGTAAAAGACATAAAAGAAGAAATAGAAAAAAGGAAGTAATATAGATATTTGATGTAAGATTCCTGGTATTAGATTTAATGGGAAATTTTAAAAAAATAATTGCAGTAGTTGGGCCGACTTCCTCAGGGAAGTCGGATTTTGCTGTTAATCTTGCAAATAAAATTTTGAAAAAGAAAAAAGATTTAGGCATAAAAGGAACTGAAATAATATCCGTGGATTCCAGACAAATATATAAAGGATTTGATATAAGCTCAGGGAAAATAACTGAGATTGAAAAAAGTGGAATAAAGCACCATATGCTGGACATTGCCTCTCCCAAAAGAATATATACCGCTAACCAATTCAAAAAAAGAGCAGAAAAAATAATAGATAGATTACATAAAGAAAATATATTGCCGATACTTTGCGGGGGCACTAATTTTTGGATAGACTCAATACTCTACGATTATTCATTCCCAGAAGTTCCTCCAAACAAAAAGCTGAGAGAAAAATTAGAGAAAAAAACAACTGAAGAATTGTATAAAGAATTGGGAAAGAAAGACAAAAGAAGGGCATTTGAAATAGATAAAAAAAATAAGAGAAGGTTGGTAAGGGCATTAGAAATTATAGATTCAATAAAAAAAGTCCCTGCCCTTAATAAAAATAGGAAGTATGATTATATGATTTTAGGTATATACCCCGGAAAATTTACCCTAGATAAAAGAATAAAAGAAAGACTAGATAAAAGAATAAAGATTGGAATGATAGAAGAAATAGAAAACATACATAAAAACGGAGTTTCTTATAAAAAACTTAAAAACTTTGGATTGGAATTTAAATGGACATCAAGATATTTACAAAATGAAATACCTTTTGAAGTTATGAAAAAGGGTCTTTCTACAGCGATAATACAATTTGCAAAAAGACAGATGACATGGTTAAAAAAGAACCAAGAAATATTATGGACAAAAAAAACACAGACCAATAAAGATCTGTGCAATAAAATTTTTAATTTTTTAGAATAATTTTAATTGTTATGAAATCCAGAATTTTCTCTTTCAACGTCATCAACCATATTATTTAATTCCGAATTAATTTTCTCTATTTTTTGAATTGGATAATTAGATTTTTTTAGCTTTTCTATAACAACTCCAACTGTATTTCTCAATAATTTAATATACGAAACACCGCCACTTCTGCTACGGTTTTTATCATAATCAAGAAATTCAGATAGCCCGGTAAATCTAACATGCTCAGTGCTCCCATTTTCTGCTTTTATAACATTTACAATTTCGTCGCTAGTTTCCTCTATTTTGGCTATTGTTTTAATATCATAATCTTCTATAGAAGTGGTTTCTTTTTTTACTTGACCTGAAACCTCTATACCAAAAAAGCCACTAGCATTTATTAGTGCTTCGATTCTATCTGCCAAACTAACATTACTAGAGTTTCTTAATACTTCTATTCTATCTTTCAAACCTTGTTCAGCCATTCTAATAACTTCATATTTTGCATTTGGATCTAAGTCGTTTAGAGAATCCTCTAGTTCTCTCAATACAACGCTTGATTTACTATAAGAGCCTCTTGCAATATCAACAAATTTATCAATTACATCTTTAACAAAAACCTCCACTTCAGGAGTTATCTCTCTATTGTTTATTTCGTTATATTGATTATCTTTTTCAATATTTGGATTTTCAAAAGATTCATTAAACATATTTTATATTTTTTAATAATTAATACTTATTATTTGCCCTCTTTTAAGTCTTTGAATATTTTTATAACGATAGAGGGGTCTGCCTTGCCTTTTGTCTTGGACATAACTTGTCCTATTAAAAATTGCACAGCACTGTCTTTCCCCTCTTCATAATCATGCCACACTTTATTATTTTCGTCAATTACTTCTTGAATTATTTTTTCTAACTCCCCCTCATCAGAAACACTAAATAAATTATTTTCTGTTATAAACTTTTCTGGATCAATTCCATTTAAAAATGCCTCCTTTATAGAATCTTTTGCTGCTCTACTAGATATCTTATTTTCTTGAATTAAATAAACAGCATGAGCAAGCATGTGAGGAGTTATTTTAGAATCATCTAAACAAATCCCAAACTCTTTTTCAATACCCCTTATATCAGAGGTTAAATAGTTATAAATCAAATTTATGTCGGGAGCATCTATTAAACTTCCCAACTCAGATACAGACTTTTCAAAGAAATTACTATAATCAATATTCTCAATAAAGAGTTCGGTTTCGTTTTCAGAAAGATTGTATTCTGTAGATAGCCTATTTCTTTTTTCGCTAGGCAACTCCCCTACTCTGGATTTTACATTATTGAGGTATTCATCTGTTAATTTTATAGGTGGTATATCCGGCTCCGGGAAATATCTATAATCATGAGCACTTTCTTTTGTTCTTTGAGAAATTGTTTTTTGTTTATCTTCATCCCAGCCTCTAGTTTCTTGAATTATTTCTTCTTTTTTCTCTAGAGCTTTCTCTTGTCTTTTTATTTCATATTGTATTGCTCCAAATATAGAATTAAATGAATTCAAATTTTTTACCTCAACCTTGGTTCCTAAATTTCCCTTATCTTTATCTTCTTTTGAAGAGATCGATATATTTGCCTCCAATCTGAGATGCCCTCTCTCCATATCAGCATCAGAAACGCCAACTGATTTAAGAATCAATTGAAATTCTTTGGCAAATTCAACCACATCCTCAGCAGAAGAGAAACATGGCTCGGTAACTAACTCCATTAAAGGAACTCCCGATCTATTAAAATCAACTAAAGTATATTTTTCATTACTATTTGGATGAATGAGTCTAGCCGTATCTTCTTCCAAATGAATTCTTGTTATTTCAACCATCTTCCCGCTTTTTAATTCTATTTTTCCTTTTTTACACAAAGGTAAATCATATTGGCTTATTTGGAATGCCTTTGGCAAATCTGGGTAAAAATAATTTTTTCTATCAAATTTAGAATGTTTATTTATACCACAATTTAAAGCAAAACCAGTTTTTATAACAGATTCTATTGCTTGTTTATTAGGCTTCGGTAGCGCACCAGGATGCCCCATGCAAACAGGGCAAACATTCTTATTTGGTTCTATTTCTTTATCATTATTCAAACAATCGCAGAACATTTTTGTATTGGTGTTCAGTTCTGCATGTATTTCCAGTCCAATTGTAGGTATATAATTCATAACAAAGATTATAGCAATATTTTTACAAATCTCACAAATATTCTTTCAGTATAACCCTCATCTCTTCAAAAACCTCCTCAGCAGATCCAGTGCCATCAACAACCTCAAATCCTTCAAAATGTGGACCTATTCTTAAATATGCCTCTCTGACATTTTTTAATCTTTCTTTAGTTTCAAAAATAGTCTTTTCACTACCTTTGAAATTTATTCTACTCATTGCAATGTCTACCGGAACATCTAGAAATATTATCTTACTAGGAAATATAAAATTGTCTCCCATAATTTGCTTATGGTAATCTAACAATGTTTTCCAATGAATCTTTTTATCTAGACTTCCATAAACCAAAGTGGAAAGAAAATATCTATCTGAAAAAACTATTTTTCCATTTTCAAGATTTGGCATTATAACATCAGCTATATGCTGCTTTCTATCAAGAATAAATAATAACTGCAAGTCTTTCATAGGAACAAATCCGTCCCTATTTTTTATTATTTCTCTTATTTTATCAGACCAAACACTGCTAGAAGTGGGTTCAAAAGTAAATAAAACATTTTTATTAGAAATGCTTTTGTAGTGTTCTTTTAATATCTTCATCTGCGTTCCCTTACCAGAACCATCCAAACCCTCAAAAACAATAAAGTTTTTTTCAGTTTTCATGATTATTACATAATAATATACCACAAAAAACCGCTGAAAAGCGGTTTTTTGTGAATTAATTTATTTAATATTAATTTCTACCCCTCAACTTCTATACCCATGGACTTAGCAGTCCCTTCAATTATTTTTTCAGCAGCGCTTATATCATTTGCATTTATGTCTTGCATCTTTTTTTCAGCAATTTCTTTTATTTGTTTTTTTGTAACTTTGCCTACTTTTTGTTTTAGCGGATTACCTGCTCCCTTATCAATTCCAGCCGCTCTCCTTAACATATCTGAAGCTGGAGAGGTTTTTAATTCAAAATCAAATGTTCTATCCTGATAAACATTTATTACTACAGGAATGATACTGCCAGTCATCTCTTTAGTAGCATCATTAAATTGCTGACAAAATTGTCCTATGTTTATACCTGTAGGACCTAAAGCAGTTCCAACAGGGGGTGCTGGATTAGCTTCATTAGCTTTTATTTGCAATTTTATTTGTCTTTCTAATTTTGCCATATTGTCTTTTTTAATTATTTATTATTAATGAAAATAAATTATAGCTTCTCAACTTGTATAGATTCAAGCTCAACGTCTGTATCACGACCGAAAACAGGAACTGAAACTTTCACCTTGCCTTGCTCATCAACAAAAACCACTTTACCTTCATAATCTTTGAAAGGTCCGTCTATTATTTTTACCAAGTCCCCCTCTTCTAAGTCAATCTCAAACTTAGACTCTCCATCATCTTTCATTCTTGACATAAGATGTTCTATTTCAGACTTAGAAAGGAATGTTGGTTTTGTTGAATCTGGGCCAACAAATCCCATAACTCTCGGGGTGTTTCTAACCACATACCAAGAATCTTCAGTTAATATCATATCAACAAGAACATACCCTGGATATATTTTTTCTTCAACAAATTTCCTTTTTCCATTCTTTATTTTCATTGTTTTTTCTTTGGGGACTATCACATCAAAAATTTTATCCTCCATTGAAAGAGATTCTATTCTTTGTTTCAAATATCTAGCAACAGCATCTTCATACCCTGAGTAAGTATGAACTGCATACCACCTTGGCTTACCTGCTTCGGAAGCATCTATTTTTAGATTATGAGCTTCTTTTTTCAATTCCTGATTCTCTTTATTATTTTTATCTTCCATGTTTATTTAATAACTAGTTTTTCTATTATATAAGCACCCACAATATCTATTGTGCCTAAAAATATAGCAACAAAAAGAGATAAAGCTATAATAATTATAGTCAAATTAACTGTCTCTTTTCTTGTTGGCCAGTTTACTTTTTTTAATTCATTGTATGAATCTACGAAATATTTTTTTATTTTGCTAAACATATTTTTATTTAAAAAAAGAGCTATTTGCTCCTAAACAAATAATACACTTAAGTATTTAAATGTCAAGATTATCTACTGTAGTTGCTCTACTCTTTATAAAATTCTTTCTAGGCTCAACTTTACTACCCATAAGTATATCAAATAACCTATCTGCCTCTTCAGCATCCCCAATATTAACCTTTTTTAGAACTCTTGTTTCCGGGTCCATTGTTGTTTCCCAGAGTTGCTTAGGATTCATTTCTCCAAGACCTTTATATCTTTGGATACTAACTCCCTTTATCCCGCTATCCTTTGAAGAATCTTCGTCTTTATCTGGTTTTGATTTTTTTATGCTTGAAAGTATTTTTTCTTTTCCAGACTCAGTATATGCATACTCCATATTCTTTCCTTCTTTTATTTGATACAAGGGGGGTTGAGCTATATATAAATACCCTCTTTCAATAACTTCTCTGAAATATCTATAAAACAACGTTAACAAAAGAGTGCTTATATGTTCTCCGTCAACATCTGCATCGGTCATAATAATTATTTTATGATATCTCATCTTTTCTATATCAAAATCTTCCCCCACTGCAGCTCCAAGGGCTATTATCAATGATTTTATTTCATTGTTGCCAAGAATTTTGTCTAGTCTCGCTTTCTCAACATTTAATATTTTCCCCCTTAAGGGAAGTATAGCTTGAGTTCGCCTATCCCTACCCTGCTTTCCTGAACCACCAGCAGAGTCCCCCTCAACTATAAACAACTCAGACTCTTCAGGATCTTTAGATGAGCAATCTGCTAATTTACCTGGCAAAGCAAGGCCTTCTAATGGCCCCTTTCTTAGAATCATTTCTTTTGTTGCACGTGCTGCTTTTCTTGCTTTTGCTGCCAATAACCCTTTACCAATTATCGCTTTGGCATCTTGTGAATTTATAGATAGAAATTCTTTTAGTTCATCCCCAACAACAACCTCAACAGCCGTTCTTGCAGGAGGATTCCCTAATTTAGCTTTTGTTTGCCCCTCAAACTGAGGTTCTTTTATTTTTATGGATATTATAGAAATCAAACCCTCTCTAACATCTTCTCCTGTAAGATTCCCCTCTTTATCTTTAATATAGCCTGCTTCTTTTGCATGATCGTTCAAGACTCTTGTCAAAGCAGACCTAAAACCAGTTATATGCATACCTCCCTCAGGAGTATATATATTATTTGCAAAACCTAATTCTTTTATATCTGTTTCTTCGTTATATAAAAACGCCACCTCAACATCTATATCTTCATAATTCTTATGAGTATAGAAATGAGAATTCATTATGGAATCACTATACTTATTTAAATGCTCCAAAAAAGATATTATTCCACTATCAAATCTAAAATTGTAATATTCAACTTTATCATCTCTTAAGTCTATTATTTCTATATTTAATCCCTTTACTAGAAAAGCTTGCTGTCTAAGATGTTCTATAACTTTTTTTCTATCAAAAACTAATTCTGAAAATATTTCATCATCCGGTAAAAACGTTATTACGGTTCCTGTTTTATCTGTCTTCCCAACTTTTTTTATTATCCCCTTTGGCTTACCTCTTGAATACTCCTGTCTCCATAATGCTCCGTCTCTATGAACTTCTGCTATTAATTTTTTTGATAAAGCATTAACAACCGAAACACCAACTCCATGCAAGCCACCAGAAACTTTGTAAGAATCTCCCCCAAACTTTCCTCCAGCATGCAAAGTGGTCATAACAGTTTCAAGTGCAGATTTTTTAGTAGCAGAATGTTTTTCTACAGGGATTCCCCTACCATCATCCTCTACCCTAACCATTCCATCATCAAGTAGTTCAACTCTAATATTGCTAGCAAAGCCAGCCATTGCTTCATCAATAGAGTTATCAACAACCTCCCAAATAAGGTGGTGTAATCCATCAATACCAGTGGAACCAATATACATCCCCGGCCTCTTTCTAACAGGTTCAAGTCCTTTTAAGACGTGTATATCTTTAGCGGTATACTCACCATTATTTTTTTTAGTTTTCTTTTCTGCCATATAATTTATATCTCCTTTACAAAACAATCCCCGCAATTTTATTGAATTTATGCGGGAAAATAAATCTCATTTCATCTTTAATTATACCAAACAAAAACCGCTAATACAAACGTTTTTTTGTGTAAAAAACTTGTTTTTACTATTAATAAAATGGGTGGGTGACCGGATTTGAACCGGCGACTTTTTGGTCCACAACCAAACGTTCTACCACTGAACTACACCCACCATGTAAAATATACTTTTTGTATATCAACTTGTGCCACGGGAGGGAATTGGTCACTAGTAATTTACCTGACGGTAAATTCTATCTACCCCGTCTCGCATGCTTGCCTTCCTATGTTTTCAACATAGAAAACTCGCACATGCTCCGATTTTTCAATTTCCTATCGCGAGCAAATCAGTTTGCTCGCTCCCCTTTGTCACTATGCTCACTTCGTTCACTTGTGCCACGGGAGGGAATTGAACCCCCGACGCTTGCCTCTTCAGGGCAACGCTCTACCACTGAGCTACCGTGGCGTCTTATTTTGTTTTTATATATATGCTAATGTAATTTCTAGAAAAGATTATCCGCTAGTCCTTCGGAATACCCTCTTCCACCTATCTGCCTGTTCATTCGCCTCAGGCTCATAAACATGGCGATTTCTTTACAGAACCGGATTAAAAGAAAATAAATTTACTTTTAATCCACTTTACTACCATGGCGTCTTATTTAATATTATATATAAAACTGAAAATAAGTATAAATTATTATACTGGATTCATCAAGTAAAAACTGCTTGTACCCCGGAAGGGAATCGAACCCCTATTATCGGTTTAGAAAACCGACGTTCTATCCGTTGAACTACCGGGGCTTATATATTGAAAATAAGCCAAATATATAATATACTTTACACGCTAATTAATTGAGTGTAAAGTTTATTACTGGAGTTAGATAATAATACTTTTAAGTATTTTTTTCAATATTTACGGGGCGTAGTATAGTGGTAGTACATACGCTTTGGGAGCGTACAGTCCGAGTTCGATTCTCGGCGCCCCGACAAAAATTATAGATATTTGTTCGCAATATCACTTAAACATCTTTTGAGTAGCACTCTCAACAGCTTCTTCAACCAAACTACATACATCTATCCCCCCCTCCTCTTTTTCAACTTTGTCTAATTTAGCTTTAGTCTCAGGATTTTTAGGCACAAATAAAGAACAGCAGTCCTCGTGAGGAATTATAGAAATATCGTAAGTTTCAATATTTTTAGCAATTTTGATTATATCTTGCTTGTCCATACCTATTAATGGTCTAAAAATAGGAATATTAGAAACATTTTCAATAACAGATATATTATCAATTGTCTGAGAAGCAACTTGCCCCAAAGACTCCCCAGTAACAATACATTTAGCTTTCTCAATTTCTGCTATTTTCTGAGATATTCTAATCATAAATCGTCTCAATAAAACTATTCTCAAATTAGCAGAACAATTTTTTGTTATTTCATTCTGTATCTTGCTAACAGAAACTAGCCACAATTTAAATGGATTTTGAATTTCAGATAACTTCTTTGATATATCTATTACTTTATTTACAGATTCTTCAGAAGTTCTAGGCATAGAATGAAAATGAGCACCAATAAGCTCCATCCCTCTTTTTATCATCTCAAACCCAGCCACAGGAGAGTCTATGCCTCCCGACAAAGCAAGAACACCGCTCCCAGAGGATCTTATTGGCAATCCACCCATTCCTTGAATTTTATTTATAAATATAAAAGCTCCATTTTTATCAGATATTATATGTATATCTAAATCAGGATTTTTTAAATCAACTTTTTTATTGTATTCATCTATAACAACACCTCCAATCTCTTCATTTATTTTAATTGATGTAAACGGTAATCTTTTATCAGATCTCACAGTAGAAATTTTAAAAGAATCAAATTCCAAATTTTTTATAGAATTTACAACAACATCTTTTATTTCATTTATAGAATTTTCAGTTTTCACGACAGGCGCAAACCAAGAAATTCCAGGGACATTTTTTAAAACATTTAATATATTTTCTATATCTTTATTGCTCTTTAAAGAAATGAAAATTCCATCTCTGTCATTTTTTACAGATTTTATATCTTTTAAATAATCTCCTAATTTCTTTCTTATATCCCCCACTAACAAATCTTCAAACCATCTTCTATTCTTTCCCTTCAAAGAAACTTCTCCATATCTACAAATTATATGTGTATATAAGCTTTTCATATCAAAATCCTATCAGATTTACATGTTTTATATCAAATAAAAAGCGGCCTGCAATAGCATGACCGCATAGCAAAACTCTAAAATTCCGGCATTGCCGATATAACAGAAAAGCTCCCATCTTTATAACTCGTCCTCAATTCAACTCTCTTTTTAAAAACATCGGCAAGAACACGAACGTCCCTATGAGATTTTGGGAAATCCTTTAACTCAGAAATGCAAATTATAAATTCTGGTAATTTCTCAGTTACACGCTTTGTATCTCTGCAACCAAAGAATCTAAACAAAGAAGCAAATCTACGAGGAACAACAACTTTACGATTGCCTTTTCTCATCTTATCAAGAATTTCTTGAGGCTTAATATTAAGAATGAACAAAAGCTGGCTTAAAGGAAATTTTCCGTCTCCGTTAAAAGTTGCCATCATTTGCCCGTTTGCAAACTCCAACTTAACAACTTTAGAAACAGAATAAATCTTTCTTAGATACCTATAATACAATGCTTCTCTTTCGTCAGCTAAAATTCCCATCTCAAACCTCCTTTTTTAGATTAGAACTAAATAAAATATAACACACGCAATACAAAGTGTCAATTTAAAAAAGCCACCCGATTGGGTGACAAAAAAATTACTCAATACAACTTGCCACGTCATAGCTTCAGCGACGACGGGACTACTCAATCCGCCACGGCGAATTATGCGGTGTGTATTGGACGAAGTTCGAATGTATTTCGGGCAAAATCCGCAGGATTTTGACGAATGATACTTGCGCCACCCACCCAGTACGCGCACAAGCCCGCCGCTAACGCTGGCGGCTCCCTGTAATTAGATAATTCCCAAATCTTGCGCTTCTTCGAGTGATAATCCTATATCAACGCCGTTTTCTTCTAAAATTCTTGTTGCATTAAACTTTTTTCCGTCATCAATATCATTTTCAGCAATTCTTTGAAGCGCCAATATTGTTTGGTCATACGCTAATTCAAGCCCTTTATTCACGACTTGTTCCCATTGTTCAAAGTCTAATTGCTCGGCCTCAAGCAGTTTGCCGACAATATCTCCAAAATCGCGCGGGCTAACCCGCGAATCAAAAAGATACGCCTCAATAAACTCATTCAAATCATCTCCGGGCTTAATTTCGGCAATCCATTCTTCGGCAAGGTTATGGTTCATTTGCCCACATCTTTTTTGAATTGAATCTAGAACAGATATATATGCATCAAGTTTGTTTTCCAAATTTTGCTCCATTCCGACCTTTGCGTGAGCAAGATTGTCATTTCTTTCGTCAACCAATTCTTTGTTTTTTTTTATTGACTCAGAATCAACTTCTATAAGCTGGAAAATATCGGGAATAGTTCTCTCGTTTATGAGTGCCATGTCAAAAACTGATCTTTGCTCTGAAAGCAATTGCTCTTTATTCCGCCCACCGACACCGGTAAAAAATAGGTTTGTTGCTTGTTTATGCAGAGATGCAATCCGCAGTACTTTGTACTGGACAGACAGCATAAAGAGCAGGTGAAACGGCATCACCGCAAACGGTTGAGCGGACGTATCTGTTTGGCCTAAAACAGAAAACGCTTGCCAGAGATGATCTATGTAGTCGTTTTCGAGCGTACCTCGGCGAATGGGCAGATAGTCAAAACTTTCTTGAGCATCTTCATACATATCTATTCTGACCAGAGTTTAGCAATGGTATTTTTTACGTGTTGCTTGAAAGTCGGGAGCAATTCTTTTGCTTTTTCTATTCCTGATCGTTCAAATTCAATTTTTTCTATGATTTGCTTTTGGATTTCAAGAGGCGGAAGAGGGATTTCAAAAGCTGACAATTGTTTTATCGTAAACTGTTGCAATGTGGCGCCTTGTTTTAACCCCGCAAGCTGTTGTTGCGTATAATCGCTCATTAGAATCCATAATAAATACCACGAATCTAATTTTTCTTTAGATCTCAACCAAGCCAATTGCGAATTTAGATTAGCCCCATCAAATCTTTCATCGACATAAGCAACTTTTCCAATTTCCCCTCTATTACTAAATAAAATATCGCCAGTCTTTAAATGGCCCTTTTTCAATTGTCGATGTTTTTCTGCAGAAATATATATCAAATTGTCATCAACGATTTTGCCATCAACCATGTTAATGCCCCGAATAAAGGGAACTCCTGAGCTTACCATTTCATCAGATCGCGGATATTTTGATGAATGATTACCGTCACCAATAAAACACACATCTCCAATTTTCACCTTCTCCCACGCCGGATCGATTTCAATTCTTGGCTTCCAAGCAGAAACTGCTTGCTGTATTCCATCAATTATTTTTTGATAACCATCGATTTGCTCCACCACCTGCTCTTGGATTTCCAGAGGCGGGAGAGGGATTAAAAATGGTTTTAGCACGGCACCAGTTATTTGTGGTTGAGCTGCCCCTGAAATAACAGATGACAAGTCTGTACTACGCAAAAGGTGAAATAAATATTTTTTGCTGAGAGTGCTATCCTTGGGCTTAATAACCATTGCATTTCCCGTAATCCAAGATTTTGGTTCTGTAAAATTAACAGTTCCGCAAGTAGCTCCACGACAAGTAACTGCGATTTCTGCTTCCTCGTGGTTATATTCGTCAAAATATCCAATTACACCATTTGCACCAAAAACTTTATACTTGCCAGTCGCCTTGATTTCATTTGATGTGATTGTTTTGGGCTGATAAATATCGCAAATATCACCCAGTTTCACCATCGGCCATTTGGCGTTGGTGTAATCGGTCGCTACGCGATAGCGATCGCCGGAAAGATTATAGTCGCCATTTTCAGCAATCTTGGCTTTTCCTGCATAGACCGCGAGCTTGCTTTCTACTTTTTCACCCGTGTTCCATTTGTTCAAAATTTCCAAAGCCATCGGCAGATCATTTTTGCTGATCGGCCTCTTGGTAGCACCCAGATCAAAACCGTCGTTTTCAATTTTTACAAACAAAATTTCTTGACTGGTTTTTGCCAGTTCGTTATTGAAAAGTAAAATGCTTGTCTTTACTCCGCTATACGGTGCAAAAACACCTGATGGCAAAGACACGACGGCATAAAGCCCATCTTCCACAAGATTTTTGCGAAGCTGTTTGTGTGCGGTTCCTGATTGAAAAATAATTCCTTCCGGCACGATGATACCGGCGCGCCCTTTGGGTCGCAGATGATTCATGATGTAGTCCACAAACAGCACTTCCGAACGGCTGGACTGGATACTGAATTTGCTGTGCGGTTTGATGCCGCCTTTTGGCGACATAAACGGCGGATTGGCGAGAATGACATCAAACTTGTCGTTCCAGCGTTCATCGCTTGAGAGCGAATCGTATTGAAAGATTTTTGGATTTTTGAATTGGTGCAGATACATATTGACCTGCGCAATACGCACCATCGTCGGATCTATGTCATAGCCCTCAAAATTCGTCATCAGTTTTTTGCGTTCATCCGGCGTGAGCGGTTTTTCCTGTTTCTTTGGGTCGTCTTTTCCATCGTGCTGTTCTAGAATATGCTTATATGAGCTGACTAAAAATCCGCCAGTGCCACAAGCCGGATCAAGCACTTTGTCGTCTTTGGTCGGATTTATCACATCAACGATGAAATCAATAATATGCCGAGGCGTGCGGAATTGACCGGCATCACCCTGCGAGGACATTATGGAAAGCAGATATTCATACGCATTGCCAAGCTCCTCTGGGTGCGAGTAATCAAAATAATCAATTTCTTTAAGGAAAAGTCCGAGCGTTTCAGGTGAGCGATACGGCAAAAAGGCGGATTTGAAAATTCCGCGGAAAAGTTCTGGCAGTTGCTTGGCTTGCGAAAATTTAATAAGCGCCTCGCCATAGAGATTCATACGCTCTTGATTTCCCATGCGGGGATCCATGAGGCGCGTCCAAGCGTAATTTTCCAGTTCCCCGATGAAAAATGTCGCGTCGCCACCCGCTTTGATTGACGCCTGATCCATGTCGTCCATAAATTTGTAGATCAGCGCATTGGTAATCTGGTCAATTTGTGAAGTTGGGTTTGGCACGACACCAACCAAAACTTGGCGAGCGGCGTCTATATGTCTTTTGGTATCTATGTTCATAATATTATAAGTTCGTTAGGTGATAGGCGTAATCTTGCACATATTGTGGAACAGTCGTTTTGTACCCGTTCAATTTTTCATAGTCCGAAAAATCAAACGAGGCACAATGATGAAATCTTGCCAACTGTCGAGTTTTGACGATATCGCGCACCTCTTCGTCTATAATATACGCCTTGAAGAAGTTTTTTGCCGGTTGATAATGCGCTTGGTCAACATTGTAAATATAGACGAACTTCGC
>CAYQSO010000010.1:5342-19563 GCA_964420205.1 uncultured Candidatus Saccharibacteria bacterium | reverse complement strand
ATCTTATTTATAACTCCAATTATTTTTAATCCTTCATTTTTTGCTTAGTAAAAATTGGATAGTGTTTGAGCTTGTATCCCTTGTGTGCCATCAACTAAAAGAATTGCACCCTCAACAGCTGCTAATGCCCTAGATACTTCGTATGAAAAATCTGGATGACCTGGAGTGTCTATTAAATTAAGAATATAATCTGTATCCTCTTTTTTGTATTTCATTTGTACCGGAGCCATTTTTATAGTTATCCCCCTCTCTCTTTCAAGCTCCATCTGATCTAAATACTGAGATTGCATCTTTCTTTTGTCTATTGTGCTTGTAGAATCTAAAAGCCTATCAGCTAAAGTTGATTTTCCGTGGTCTATATGGGCTATTATTACAAAATTCCTTATATTTTTCATACATCAGAGTATAAAGACATATGCATGCATTATCAAGATATATATTTCTATAAAGTCCACTTATCCTTATACTCTTTGCCCAAAACTCATCTAAACATTTATACACATTGAATTTTTTAACGTATTAATAATGTGGTATAATTTTAAATAATAATTAATTAATAATTAACTTTTTCTATATGCAAATATTATAGAAGCTAAGAGAAAAAAATAGCGGCTTTTCTCTAATAGAGTTAGTAATATACATAGGTATATTATCTGTTTCCGCTGGGTTGTTGAGTGGAATATTACAAACTACAACAACAACTCAAGTTAAAGAAGCTGAAAAAAATACAGTTTCTGGACAATTAACTTTTGCTATGCAAACAATGCAAAGATTAGTTAAAGAATCTAGCGTTATAAGTATACCAGTTGGCGAATCTACATCTACGCTTAAATTAAAGATGAGTGATTCTGATACCAACGACACTGATTTATATACAATTGTATATTTAGAAGATGGAAAAATATATATGCAAGAAGGAAATAATGATCCGAGACCGATAACCGATGATAGTGTAACTGTTGACTCTCTTTCATTTATGAGGTTTACGCAGTACCCCTCCAAAGACACAGTTCAAATAGATATAGCTATGACAGGAGTTGCGCAATCAGGAGGGCAAGTTGTAACAAGAGCTTTGAGATCTGCTGTATCCAGAGCTTCTGCTGTTACTTTTGATTCTGATTTAATTCCTGGTGCTGATAATACATATCAAGTTGGTAATAGTTCTTACAAATGGCAAAATGCTAACTTTTCTGGAGATGTTAGTGTTGATGGACAAGTTGATGCTGGACAGTTATGTATAAGTGGAGATTGTAAATCCTCATGGAGTGCTAGTGGGGTTAGTGGGAGTGGGACAGCAGATTATATTGCTAAATGGTCAGGTAGCACAACTCTCTCAACATCAACTATTTATGATAATGGAACAAGTGTAGGAATTGGGACAGCTACTCCTAGTGCCAGTTACTTGTTAGACGTAAATGGTGCTATAAGAATGAGTGGAGATGGGTTATATAATTCTGCAGGCTATGAAATAATTGAAGGTGACAAAACAGATTGGTTAAGAATAAATAATGGAAGTAGCTACAGTAGTGGAGTTGCCGCTTATGATGATTGGGCTTTCGGAACTGGTGGATTAGCCGTCGGGTCTTGGGACACTGCTGGCTCTGGTAATATCATAGCATCTGGCTCTGTTGCGATAGGGACTTCTTCAGCAAGCAATGAACTAACTGTATCCGGAGACGCTGATGTAACGGGTAGTCTTGGAATAGGAACCGCAACCCCTTCATCTAAATTAGATGTTTATAATACATCTGATGAAATAATGAGATTGTCTAGATCAACAGCAACATCAACTATATTCAGACTTGGGACTGATAGTGTAATGGTTATTAATAATAATGGAAATGACACATTAACCTTGGACGAAGGCAATGTTGGTATAGGGACAACAACTCCTAGTTATGTATTACATGGATATAACAGTAGTAATGCTGATGGATTTATGTTCTATAGCGGAAATCAACTTACCGGAGAGAAAGACGTGTTTATCATAGAAGATTACGATACTGGAGGAGGAGGTCAAGATGAAAGTTCTGTATTGAAAGTTTATAAATCTGCAGAATTTAATACTGCAGATGAAGGTAGCTCTGCTATAGAGGTTACTCTAGCAAATTCGGCTGATGATAGTATAGGATATATTTATGGACGTCATACAGATGAAGGGCAAATCACTTGGGGAGTAGACAGTGATGAAACTATATGGACTAGTGGAGGTTTAGATATAGGAGCCACAGGAACAGATTGTGGAGGAACTGGAGCTGCTTGTCATAACTCCCCTACTTTTGCAGTTGCAAGTGGTGGCAATGTGACAATAACAGGAAGTGTTGATATGTCATCTGGAACAATAACAAATCTAGCAACACCTACAGCAGATTCAGATGCAGCCACAAAAGCTTACGTTGACGCAGCTTCTGGCGGAAGTAGCTTCGGCCCATCTAGTGGTAAAATTGTATTCGTAACAAGTGACGATTATACCGGAGACCTTACTGGTCTTAGCGACGCCGATGCAAATGAGGGCATAGTGGGGGCTCATAGATATTGTAATACTGCGGCACAAGAAGCTGGATTACCAGGTCATTACAAAGCCTGGGTTTCAATTAATTCATTTTATGAAGCTAGAGATATGTTAGACCATTCTACAGATGCTTATTATAAATTAGATGTATACGATGATTCTTCTTCAAACTCTGGCTCTGCTTGGGTTAAGGTAGCAGACAACTGGACCGATTTAACCGACGGAACTTTAGATTCCGCAATCGATAGGGATGAATACGGAACATATGTGACCGACTATGTTTGGACAGGAACAACTACATCTGGCGAACAACATACTAGCGGAATTTATGATTGTAGCGATTGGAAGTCAACATCCGGCAGTGGATACATAGGAAGGACTCTTTATTCTAATTCGGGATGGACATCACAAGCCACTGCAGCCTGCGGAACATCTTACCACCTATATTGTTTTCAACAATAATTTAAAATGAAGTTAAAATATATAATTTATTTATTGGTTTTAATTTTTGTTGCGTCTATATTTTTAGGTTATTTGACTTACTCAAATAACGACTCTTATTACATTACTTCGTTAAAAGATATTATATTTGGCAATAAGGATGGATATTCTGAAATAATTGTAAATGGAAACTCTATGTCGGGACTGCTAGAAAATGGGCAAAGTTATACATTTGATTTTGAATATGACAAATCAAAAATAAAAAAAGGAGATATTGTTATATACGATTATAAGGGCAATGATAATCCGGTAGTAAAATCTGTTAAGGGAATTGGTGGAGATAAATTTGAATTAATCAAAGATGGAGAGTTTTATCTTATTTATATAAACGATAAAGTTGTAATGAATTCATTTAAGGAGCCCATTATTATCACAGAAAGAGGTTACAATCTGCTTCACCTTTATGAAGTAGATTACAAAAATACAATCCCAGAAAACGCATTGTTATTACTTGGAAATGAAAATTACAACACCACAGATAGCACAAAGTTTGGACTAGTTTCAAAAAATGACATCTTGGGTGTATACGTGAGATAAGCTTGAAAACATCTCAAGTATTTAGTATTGAGTAGTTAGTAATTAAAAATATGGAAGTTTGACTTCCATGTTTTTATTCCCTATAACCCAATTTCTATAATCCGTGGACTGCTTTGTGTTATAATACCTACATAAAAAGTAATCTCACTCATATGCTTGAAAAAATAAAAAATAAAAAAGGATTCACATTAGTAGAATTAATAGTTTATGTCGGCATACTTTCTGTTTCAGCCGGCATTTTAAGTTTTATACTTCAAACCACGGTTGATACTCATATAAAAGAATCGGAGAGAAATACAGTTTCTGGACAATTAACATTTGCCACTCAAACTATTCAGAGACTTGTAAGAGAGTCTAGTGTAATAGATATGATACCAGGAGAAGCAACATCTACACTTAAATTAAAAATGAGTGATTCTGATACTAATTATACTGATTTATACACAATCGTATATTTAGAAGATGGAAAGATGTATCTGCGAGAAAACTCTGAGGACCCTAAACCAATAACAAATAACACCGTAAATGTAGATTCTTTATCTTTCACAAAAATGGTGGATTACCCTTCCAAAGATACAGTTCAAATAGATATAGCTATGACAGGAGTTGCACAATCAGGAGGGCAAGTTGTAACAAGAGCTTTGAGATCTGCTGTATCTAGAGCTTCTGCTGTTACATTTGATTCAGATTTAATTCCTGGTGCTGATAATACATATCAAGTTGGTAATAGTTCTTACAAATGGCAGAATGCTAACTTTTCTGGAGATGTTAGTGTTGATGGACAAGTTGACGCTGGGCAATTGTGTATAAGTGGAGATTGTAAGTCTTCTTGGAGTGCTAGTGGGGTTAGTGGTTCAGGTACCGCAAATTACATAACAAAATGGACTGGAAGTGGAACTTTAGGAAATTCTTTTATGTATGACGATGGAACTAATATAGGTATTGGCATAGCAACCCCTTCATCTAAATTAGATGTTTATAATACATCTGATGAAATAATGAGATTGTCTAGATCAACAGCAACATCAACTATATTTAAAGTTGGGACAGATAGCGCCATGGTTATCAACAACAACGGAGTTGATACTTTAACTCTTGATAGCGGCAATATTGGAATAGGGACAACAAATCCCGTGGCAAAATTGGAAGTTGCGGGGAAAATAAAATTTAGTGGCGATGGTGTTAATTCATCAATTTTCTATGGTGGGAAAAATGGAACTGGGGATGCAGATGGTCGTATAGATTTCTATGCAAATAATGCCTCTAACGATGGCGCTGGTTTTACATTTTACGGGCCTAATTATAATACCTATAGTAGGGCGGGGGCTTTAGAGTTTGTAACATACGGAACAGCTGCTTCTGCTGGCTATACTGACTTTATTAATTATAATGGATCTACTTGGAGTAGGAATATAAGAATAACAAAAGATGGCAGTTTGGGCGTTGGCACTATAAACCCTGGAGCATATAAACTTTATGTGAATGGGACAACATATTTTGCAAATAACGTTTCTTTGGTATCAAATGCAACCGTGGATGGTTATGATATATCAGATTACGGCCCTTATTGGGTTTACGGAGCAGGAACAAATGGACAAGTTTGGAAATCAGACGGCGTTGGACGAGGTTATTGGGGCACAGACGAAGGAGGAACTGGCGGAGTCAGTGGTTCTGGAGTAGCTGGATATTTATCTAAATGGTCAGGTTCAAGTAGTTTGGGGTACTCTAATATATATGAAATTAGCTCTGGATATTACGGCATAGGAACAACATCTGGCAGTGCGAGATTAAATGTTGGAGGAGCAGGACCATCACACGTTGGCATATATGGTAAAGATACATACACATTAGGTGGTTATGGTGTATATGGAGAAGCTACCGGAGGAGGTGGAGGAAGTGGTATTTATGGAAAAGGAACTTACGGAGTTGAAGGAAATGGAAGTTCATATGATTTCTACGCTTCTGGTTCTGGAACAAACTACGGTCCTTTTACCGGAGCACACGATGTCTTAATAAATTCTAATGAATTAGGAAATTTTAAAAAAGGGATGATTGTGTCATCTACAGGAGAAACACAATTGCGATACGATAATAATGGAAATATTTCTATAAGTTCTACTTTGCCTAAAATTAAATTGTCATCTTCTGTTAATGATAGTAATGTTCTTGGTGTGTTCATAAAAACTCAGGAACCTAAATATGACTTCTGGTATAAATTATCAGAGAATGAAAAGCTCGGAATAGTTAATGCACTTGGAGAAGGAAGAGTTCTGGTTACAAATATAAACGGCGATATTAATTCAGGTGATTATATAACAACATCAAATATCCCAGGATATGGGCAAAAGCAGAACGACGACTTATTGCATTCATACACATTAGGAAAAGCAATTGAAAATGTTGACTGGGACTCTATAAAAGAGACTGTAAACTACAACGGAAAAGAATATAAATATTATCTAATTGGAGTCATTTACGTTAGTGGATAAAAATAGGTTTTATGTGTTAGGTATGGGGTTATAGGCAAAAAATTAAAACAATACAAAAACATTCTCATATTCGCAAGAATACCAGAATGTTTTTGTGATATAATTAGATATATATAAAAGCATTAACCCAATCTAATATGAAAACATCAAAACAATTAGAAAGATATTTTAAAGGCGTGTCTAATCACCACCGAATAGATATTTTAAAATTGTTAAACAAGAATAAAAATGGCATGACTTTATTTCAGATATCAGACGAATTGGATTGTAATTTTAAAACAATGTCTGAACACACTAAAAGACTCGTGCAAGCAGGATTATTAAATAAGAAATATTTAGGAAGTAATGTAATTCACACATTGTCACCATACGGTAAAAAATTCATCAACTTTATGAAAGGCTTTTAATCCCCACACCAGATAAAACATTCTCATATTCGCAAGAATACCAGAATGTTTTTTGACTATTTAGATAAAGTTTTGATAATATAAATCTATTCGTGGATGAAATTGGCCACTCATTCACTTATCCAGGTAGTTAGCTGCAAGGATGGACGCGAATCTTTGGCTACCGCAAGAAAACTCAATCAAGACTTATAGTAGCGACAAGCGAAAAAGTCTTTCACGCAAGAGTAGTCGTGATGCATTGGGAAATCCTTGCGGTTTTTTCTTTTTTATTGACATACACCTACATAATTATTACTATACAATCAGAACAAGAAGGAGGTTTAAAAATGAGCGCTTTAACAACAGAAAATGGGAAGCAGAATTCTGTTAATGCATTGAACCAAAGAAGGAGTGTTAATAAAAAAAAGTGTAGAGTTGATAATTCCTCCCTGCCAGCCGGATCCCCAATGTATTTTTATTGCATCTCTTGTGGGGAAGAAATCGCTGTACCAGAAAATTACATAAATAAACCAGACCTGTGTGAGGAATGCCTCGCAATGAAAAAACTTGGTTGGTTGTAATAAAAATACTAGCCCGATGAAAATCGGGCTTTATTATTTATTCTCCTTTTTTGTTTTTAGCATCCACCAACCAAGAGCTTGATTGAACTTTCCCGCCTTTCCCAACACTGAAAATCATCTTGCAATTTATCTTTTCACATACAGGAATTTCTGGAATATTTTTCTTTGTTCTATCTCCCCCATTAGCAAATATATCTGGTTTAATCTTTTCTAAATCAACACATATACTCATATCTTTTGTTCCTTTTTTATGATGACTTAAAACAACCTTATCAACACTTTCAAATTCTTCTATTATTTCTTTTCTTTCCTTTTCTGGCATAAATACATACCCCTTTTTTAAATTAAGCCAATTGTCGTTATTTAGTATAACTATTAATTTATCTCCCAATTTTCTAGCCGCTTTAAATAATCTAACATGTCCAAAGTGCACAGGATCAAATCCCCCACTAACTGCAACTATTACTTCTTTTTTGCTCTTTTTATTCATTTTTCTATTATAACATTAGAGATAGCTTGATAAAACAAACTCAGAGACTCAGAAATAAACGGCTCACATACATGAGCCGTTTATTTTTACGCACCATGACACTTTTTGTATTTCTTCCCAGACCCACACCAACAAGGGTCGTTCCTGCCTATTTTTTTAGTAATACCGCTTCCCTCTTTATGCCCAATTGTTTCAAAATCTATCTTTGTGGTTTTAGGTGTTTTATCAATTATCTGTGCAAAAACTGCAGATATTGCAAACTCTTCCGCACTTGCAATTAAGTTTTTAAACATTTCATAGCTATCTCTTTTATATTCCACGAGTGGATCTTTTTGTCCGTAAGCCCTTATTCTAACGGATTCCAATAATGCTTCTAGATTGTCTAGGTGGTTTGTCCAAAATATATCTAATGAATTTAATATTTTAATTCCAGCATCTTTCTGACTTTCATCTGTCATTTCATCTATTTTTTTCTTAATAAATTCTGGCAAAAAATCATTTTTAAATCCACCCAACATTTCTTCATCTATTTTTTCTATCTCTCCTGAGCTTATCAACTTTATTTCAATCATCCAATTTAATAGATCTTCTCTTACTTTATCTGTTGGAGCATATTCATTACCTTTACTTTGAAAATTAAACAACTTTATCCTTTCTTTTATTATACCTAGGATTGTTTCTGATATTGTTTCTTTTACTTTATCTTTTTCAATTTTTTGCAATATATTTTGCCTTCTTCTATAAACAGCTTTTCTTTGTTTGTCTAAAACATTATCATATTCTAATAAATGCTTTCTCATATCAAAGTTTATTCCTTCAACTTTTTTCTGCGCCTCATTTATTATTTTTACGATTGTTTTTGATTCTAGTGGCTGGTCCTCTGGAAAATTAAATCTAGTCATCATATTTTGTATTCTCTCCCCACCAAAAATTCTCAACATATCGTCTTCTAAAGATAAGAAAAATCTAGTTTCCCCCTCATCTCCCTGTCGTCCAGCTCTTCCTCTTAACTGATTGTCTATTCTCCTAGATTCATTTCTTTGTGTTCCCAAAACAAACAAACCTCCAAGTTCTTTAACTTTTTCAAATTCATTTTTATCCTTTGGGTTCCCTCCCAAAACTATATCAACCCCTCTACCTGCCATGTTCGTAGCAAGAGTAATAGAGCCTAATTTACCCGCTTGAGCAATAATCTCTCCTTCTCTTTCATGGTTCTTAGCATTCAAAGCTTCGTGCTTCAAACCGGCATTAGACAATCGCCTTGATAATAACTCATTTTCATCTATAGAGGTTGTTCCTATTAAGATAGGTTGTCCTTTTTCATTCTTTTCTTTTACAACTTCTATTATCGCGCCATATTTTGATTCCATTGATTTATATATGAAATCTGGCAAGTCTTTCCTTATCATTGGCTTGTTTGTTGGTATTTCAACGACCTGAAGCCCATAAACTTTTTCAAATTCCTCTGAAGATGTCTCCGCAGTTCCAGTCATCCCAGATATGAACTCATACAAATGGAAATAGTTTTGTATTGTAACTTTTGCAAATGTTTTAGACTCTTCTTTGACTGCAACTCCTTCTTTGGCCTCAATTGCTTGATGTAAGCCACCTGAGTATCTTCTTCCGGGCATCATTCTTCCTGTGAATTCATCTACTATGACTATCTCTCCGTTTTTAACAACATATTGCTTGTCTTTTTGGAATAGAGATTTTGCTTTTAATGACTCATCCAAGTAGTGAACTAATTTCATATTTTCAGCTACGTAAAGATTTTCTATATTTAAAGCTCTTTGAACCTTTTCAACTCCTTCATCTGTGATTTGTATTGCTCTTACTTTTTCATCAACTTCATAATCTTCATTTTCTTTTAACTGATTTGATACCTTTGCAAATAATTTGTAATACTCCCCTGCTTGTTTATCTGGAGCTGAAATTATTAAAGGTGTTCTTGCTTCATCTATAAGAACACTATCCACCTCATCTATAACTGCAAAATAATGTTTTCTTTGAACTTGTTTTGAAACATCATAAGATAAATTATCTCTTAGATAATCAAACCCAAATTCATTGTTTGTCCCATAAGTTATGTCAGCCAAATACGCCTCTTTTCTTGATACCGGCCTTAGAAAGTCTTTTTGGACCTTAAAGCTACCCAGCTCATCTCTCTCTTCATCCTCTTCTTTAATTTCTTCTGGTGGGATTTTCCAATCAGGATCATATAAAAATGCCTCTTCATGAATTATACAAGAAACTGACAACCCCAACATGTAATAAACCTGCCCCATCCAAACCGCGTCTCTCTGGGCAAGATAATCATTGACCGTAATTACATGGACTCCTTTTCCTGTCAAAGCTCTCAAGAACACGGGAGCTGTTGCTGCAAGAGTCTTACCTTCACCAGTTCTCATTTCGGCTATCTTCCCTTCAAACATCGCAATACCACCCATTAACTGAACGTCATAATGTTTTTGATGTAAGCTTCTCCAAGATGCTTCTCTCACTATTGCAAAAGCGTCTGGTAAAGCATCCTCTAGAGAAATTTCTTCTTTTTGTATTTTTTCTTTTAATTCAACGCCTTTATTTTTTAATTCCTCATCTGTAATTTTAGAATATTTTTCTTCTAATAAATTTATTTTTTCTATTGTTTTTTTATATGAAGTTTTAGGCTTGAATAAAAAATTACTTATTTTCATTGAATTGTATTATGTTTATTTATCTCTCATCTTTTTTATCTCATCACTAAGAACTCTCTTTAGTCTGTTTTTTGCAACATCAATAGCAGATTTAGCATCGTCTGAATATTGTTCTATTCTTATCAGGGCTCCGTTTATTCTAATAGAACATTCTACATAATACAACTTTTCCCCTTTTTTGTGATGCTCTGTTGTTTTAGAAATTTCTATATCCAATATTAAATCTTTAAACTCATCTAATTTCCCCAAAATCTTTTCTAAAGAAGAGAACCTTTTGTTAACATAAGTTTTTAATACATTATCTAAATCTATATTTTGAGACTTTATTATTATTCTCATGGTTAAATAAATTAAATATAATTTATTTTATTCTAACATATAAATAAATCTTATAAATTCAAAATCCGCCATAAAGACGGATTCTGAAGTGGTGACAGGGGTTGACCTCCATTTTTTATTATTGAGTGAGTGCTCGCCTGCCACCAAGATTATTATTACACATTTAAAGTAATTTTCAAGCAAAAACAAAACCCCCTCCTTTCCGAAGAAAAGAGGGGGAAATGAAGGTGATATCTCCATCGATATCATCGTGGAGACATACTTTACTCTCACTCAATTGTTATTATACACGAAAAATAGGAAAAATCAAGCCCTAATTTTCTTTTTTCTCAAATACAAAGAATTTATACCCTATGAAGTTCCACGCTAAGCCGAAAAATGTTCCCAATAATGCACCTATATTTGCCCATATCACATCGCTTGTATCCAAAACATTAGGCACCCAATTAACCACAACCGTTGCCACTAATACATTTATAACAAAACCTATGCCGCTAACCACTATGAATGATAAAGCTTCGTTGTAATCTGATTTTTTATCAGATTCAAATGTCCAATATTTATTCCATGCATAACTATTTGCAACAGCAATTATAAATGATATCCCCTTGAATACTGAATACCAAACACCTGCAGCTATTGAAAAGATTGATATAAGTAAATTCAATACTCCAAAATCTACAAATGTATTTAAAACACCCACTATCCCAAATTTAGTTATTTGGAATAAAACTTTTATCCATTTTCCTAGATAGAATCCGATGAAGCTAGCTAATAAAGTTATTACAAAAAATCCTACAAATGTAGCTAGATAACTGCCAACAATAAAATCTATTACCCCCTGCATGCCATAAGGCAAAGAAAGATTATTTAATAAAGCTGACAAATTATTAATAATTGGTAAGGATAGCAATCCTATAAAAACGCCCGCCACACTGCTCGCTATTATATTTTTTTTCATAATTTATTAACTTACTATAAATGCAACGACTTCGTCTTCTAATTCTTGATGGCTCTCCATTATATCTGTACCATGCCCCCCTTCTTCAAAAATTCTTACATTAACAGAGTCTTTATAGGAGTAGCTTGCCTCTATGCTAAGAATTTCAGAAACGTTACCAGGAACATTTGAATCGTCTTCGCTTCCAATCATAAACAAAGATTGAGCATCACTAAATTTATTAACTAAGTCTATTGTTATTATACCATGATAATTTATTCCTGGGGACAATGCCACTATTTTTTCAATCTCATTATTTTGAGAGCTATATTGAATGGCTAAATTAGCGCCTATAGAAGCACCTATTATTGATATTTTATCTTCTTTAGCACCGTGACTCTTCAAAAACTCAATAGAAGATATTACATCTTCTATTGAGTTTTGGTGCTCTTCATTAGAAAAGGATTTATAACCATCTGGACCATTTTCAGATTCACCATGCCCTCTTAAATCTATCGCCAATCCAGCATATCCAACTCTTTGCAACCTTGTTGCTAAATTAGAATAAGATTCCTTTGTAGCAGGCATCATATGAAGATAAAGGACCCATCCCTTAATCTCTCCTGATGGCTGATAATAATTCCCCACTACATTTACATCATCAGATGTTTTTATATTCACCTTATCCATTTTTGGATTTAATAATGCATTATTATTTACGTCTTCATTTTTTGTATCAGTATTTCCAGAGTTATCTGGAACTAGAAATATTACATTAGACAATCCTATTATCGTCATTGCCCCTATCAGCACAACAACTATTACTTTCCCTATTTTATTTAATTTCATATTCAACAAACACAGATATATTCAATCTTTCTGATCCTGGTTCTATTGATGGAGCGATACCACCTAATCCCTCTGCGTCATATGATTTTGTTGCCCCAAGTCCATATGCATAGTAAGGAGTATTGTTATTTACAGAAACGTTTATAACTCTTCCTAATTTAACTCCATTTTGCTTTGCCATTCTTTCTGCTTTTTCATGTGCTTTGTCAAATGCACTTTTTTGAACATCTGAGAGATATTTATCTTGATCTTCTATTCCAAAACTGACATTGCTTATTTTATTTATCCCAAAATCGGACAAACTGGCAATAATGCTTGATATTATTTCAAAGTCTCTTATTTTAACTTCAACTGTTTGGGTTAAGCTATACATTTCTATTCTAGGAACAAAAGATGATGAAATATAAGAACTTGTTGATTGTGAATATACAGGCCTCAAGTTATATTGAGTTGTTTTCACATCTTCTTCTGAAACCCCTTTCTCATTTTTAAGGTAGTCTATAGCTTTATTTATTTTCTGATTATTTTCTTCAGTTATAACTTTAACGTCCTTCCCCTCTGAAACAACAGAAAATGATAAAGTAGCTATATCTGGAGTTACATATTTAAAATCAGAAGCAGAGACATTCATAGTTCTTGCTGGTCTAAATGAAGCACCCCAATCCCTTAAAGGACCCCATGAAACACAATAGATAGATATTACAGACAACACCAAAATAAATAGTGATAATGTCTTATAAAGTGATGTTTTTGAATCGTTCATATTTTTTATAATTGTAATTAATAATTTTTATTTTTGACCTTTTATAAGCTTTTTTATTATACAGCTTATCTCTTTATTATTAACGCTTGCAGACCCTATTAGGTAACCATCTATAATGTTATGTTTTGATAATTCTTCTATATTTTTACAATTTACACTCCCGCCATATAAAACTTTTACACTTTTTTTATATCTTCTTTTTAGTATTTCTTTTATCTCCCCTATCATCTTAGCAGCTCTTTCTGGATTTATTTTTTTATTTCCACCAATAGCCCACACCGGCTCGTAAGAAATTATTATTTTTTTATTTGATTTAAAATTTATGTTTGCAAATAATTGCCTTGTTATAAATCTCTTTGCCCTCGGAAAGCTCATCTTGCTTTTCTCCCCTACACACAGTATCGGAATTACTCCTGATTTCTGTGAAGAAGTTATCTTTTTAGATATTAGAGAGTTTTCTTCGTTCAGTAAATATCTTCTTTCTGAATGACCAATTATTGAATATTCCGCTCCTATATTTTTAAGCATTGTAGCAGAAATATCTCCGGTAAAACTTCCTGTTTTTTCATTTGCAGAAACGTCTTGAGCTCCAAGCTTTATGTTTTTATTTTTTATTAATTTAGAAATTTCCCCCAAATAAATAAATGGTGGGGTTAAAATAAAATCAAGATTTTTATTTTTGGAAAAATTTGCAATTGTTTTTACAATACCTTTTGCATCTTTTAAAGATGCTGGATTCATTTTCCAATTTAATGCTATTATCTTTTTCATTTTATTGAAATTAGATTCTTGTATAAGATATTAGCATAAAATTAAACATTATTCATTACTAATTTTATTACTCTTCTTTTTGTAGAAATGAAGATAAATCCATAAAGCCAATAAAGCTATGATTCCAACAACTATTACATAATCCAATATTCTCATATAAGGGCTTATGTCATGCCAATTCTCCCCCAAAATCCAACCAAAATAAGTTAGGAGGGTTGACCAAATAAACGAACCTGCGAAAGTATACGTTGAGAATTTAATTAAATTCATTTTACCGAGCCCAGCCGGTAAAGATATAAATGTTCTTATAATAGGCAAGACTCTTGAAAAAAACGCTGTAGCGCCTCCATATTTCTCAAACCACTCTTCT
>CAYQSO010000010.1:0-5289 GCA_964420205.1 uncultured Candidatus Saccharibacteria bacterium | reverse complement strand
AAGTATCTGAAATGAATAAACTTATTATTTTTTTATCTTTGTGTTTTATTATCCAAGAAGCTAAGAAATAAGATATTAGAGAGCCAACTAAATTCCCCAAGGCGCCTATAAAAGATAGAGCCCAAAAAGAAAACACGCCAGAGGATGCAAGAAATCCTGAGAATGGCATTATTATTTCAGATGGCACGGGGATATTTGCACTTTCTAACAACATCAACAAAAAAACTCCCGTGTATCCAGAAAATTCTATTAATACAATCACCCAATGAGATATTACACTTAAAATTGTTTCTATCATTATATATTTTTAATTCCTATAAATTTAAATAATACCTTACTCTACACTTGCTAATCATTTTATATAAAGTATTATTTTCTAATATGATAGATTTTAGAATAACAAAGGAATCTAAAAAGAGCAAAGCAAGGCTTGGGACAATAAAAACTCCGCATGGGATTATAGAAACCCCTTCTTTTATTCCTGTTGCAACACAGGCAACAATAAAAACATTAAGTAGTGAAGATTCAGAAAAAACTAAAACTCAAGGTATTATTTCAAATACATTTTATCTACACTTGAGACCCGGAGAAGATATTTTAAAAAAATATGGAGGAATTCATAAGTTTATGAATTGGGGAAAGCCAATTATGACTGATTCTGCTGGATTTCAAGTTTTCAGTTTAGGATTTGGCCACGACTTTAATACCACAAAAATATCTAAGGATGATTCTAAAAAAATAAAAAAAGGAGACCAGCCAAAAAACATAAAAATTACAGAAAAAGGAGTTTATTTTAATTCTCCTATTGATGGCAAAAAAATATTTATAGGGCCTAAAGAATCTATAAAAATACAAGAGAAAATAGGGGCTGATATTATTTTTGCATTTGATGAATGCCCATCCCCCCTTTCAGATAAAAAATATTACGAAAAATCAATTGAAAGAACTCACAGATGGGCAAAAAAATGTATTGAAACTAAAAAGTCCAACCAAGCACTTTATGGAATAGTCCAAGGAGGGCCCTATAAAGATTTGCGAAAAGAAAGTGCTAAATTTATAAGTAGTTTAAGTTTTGATGGGTTTGGAATAGGGGGAGAATTCGGGAATAGCATAAAATCAATGACAACTATGTTAGAAGTTGTTATGAAGGAATTGCCAAAGGACAAACCTAGACACCTTTTAGGAATTGGGCATTTGAAAGACATGATTCCTGTTGTAAAAGAAGGGGTTGATACATTTGATTGTATTGTGCCTACTCATTATGCAAGGCATGGATATGCATTCATTTCCAAAAAAAGAAATGGGGTTGAATGGAAACATGAAAAATTAGACATGTCTAAGAAAAAATTCGCTACAAATAAAGAACCTTTGGATAAATATTGTAAATGTGAAGTATGTAAAAATTACAGTAAGGGATACATACACCACCTTATAAAAGCTAGGGAGATAACGGGTTTGAAGTTATTAACCATACACAATCTTTTCTACTTCAATTCATATTTAGAAGAAATAAGAAAAGCTATAAAAAACGGAATTATTTAATCTTTTCGTATTTATTTAATTTTTTCCTTTTGGGCTTACTTTTTGAAAAATCAACGACTACAACAAATTCTCCTTTCACGCTATCTGAATTTTCTAATTCTTTTATAACTTCTGATGGCGTATTTTTAAAATATCTTTCGTAAAGTTTTGTCATTTCCTTCGCTATAAAAACCAGAGCGTCTGGTGCAACTTCATCTAGCAACTCTAGTGTTGAAATTATTCTATGAGGAGACTCAAAAAAAACAAGCACTGAGCCGCTATTTTTATTTTCTTCAAATAATTTTTCTAACTTCCCCTTCTTTTTTGGAGGGAAGCTCACAAAATAAAATTGTTGAGCTTTTATCCCTGACATTGCGACTGCAGAAGTAAGTGCAGATGGGCCGGGTATTACATTTAAAACTACCCCCTCCTCCATCGCAATATTAATTAAATCAGAGCCAGGATCTGATATAGAGGGTGTTCCTGCAGAAGTTATGTAGGCGACATCGTCTTCTAAAATAATTTTTCTAACTTTATCAGCAACTTTATCTTTATTTTTATCATTAAATTTAAATATCTTTTCTTTGTGGATGTCGTAAGCGCTCAATAATTTTTTTGCATCAGGAATATCCTCAGCTAAAATAACATCAACTTCTTTTAATGTTTTTATTGCGCGTTCTGAAATATCTTTAAGATTTCCTATTGGTGTAGATACTATATATAACATTACAATTGAATATATATTAAATAATCTCTTATATCAATTTTATTATAAGCTTGACTGGATTATAAATATATGACATCATAAAATCAGCAACCAACAAAGGAGGTTTGTAATGAAGAAATATTCTGTGGAACCATATTTTATTATTATCCTCGCAATGATATTTATCTCCGCAACGTTTATTGTTGGCCTCGTTGAGGTCCCCGCGCGTGTGAATGATTTTTTTCTTGGGGCATTTGTTGCATTTTCTGTGAACTTTATAATTATGACGATAGTTTCAAGAAAAGCTCGTTCTGCTGGGAAAGGAATTGCAAGAACAATTGATGACCTGGTAGTTAACGAAATATTCACCTTGATTCACACAACGCACATTCAAAAAACAAATGAGAAAATTGAATTGCTTGTTGTTTTAAGAGATAGATATGATGAAGATTGGCTTGTGAAGTTACGAGAAAAAAAGGATGTTACAGCCCAAGCACACACCCAATCAGCAAAAATAGGAGATACTTGGAAAGTAATTGGAAACACTGCAAATCCAAATAAAAAGCTTTTACACAGAATTGGACGCCAATAAGTCCACAATACCGGCAGAAAATCTGCCGGTTTTTTATTATTTTGATAAAGAAATTAGTTTTTCAATATTTTCTTTGTCTGGACCGCCTCCCTCAATCCCAGGGACTTCTAAAATAAATGGGATTTTTCTTAATTTTTCATTCTGCAACATATTTCTAAAGAAATCTTCCCCAATATATCCTAATCCTATATTTTCATGCCTATCTTTATTTGATTCTGCTGGAGTTTTGCTATCGTTTGTGTGAATTGCCCATAATTTATCTATCCCTATTTTCTTATCAACTTCCTTCACAAAATTATCTATGCTTTCTTTTGAGCCATCTACCAAAACACCAGATTCAAATCCATGAGCAGTATCATAACAAAATCCAATTCTGTCATTATTTATTTTTTTTATTATTCCACCGACCTCATCCAATGTATCTCCTACCAAATTACCGGCTCCAGCTGTATTTTCAATTATAAGCCTACCCTCTTTAACCTTATCTAATATTTTATTTATTGCATCTACCACCTTTTTTTCAGACTCTTCTTCTGAACTATCCCCCCTAGTTCCTATATGAAAAATAACGCCAAATGCGCCTAGTTCGCTAGCTATCATTAAATGCTTTTCTAATAAACTCCTAGACATCCCCGCAAGTTTAGATTTTGGACTTGCTATGTTTACAAGATAAGGAGCGTGCAAAAATATGGGTTTTATATCATATTTTTCTGAGAGTTTTTTAAATTCTTTTGAAAAATCTTTTTCTGGCAACTCAGCTTTCCATTGCACAGGAGAAGCACCAAAAATTTGTATAGTATTTGCGCCTATATCTCTAGCCTGCTCAAAAGATAAGGAGGCATTTGATCTTGAGAATGATACGTGTCCTCCTATCCTAATTTTCATATTTACTTCTTAGAATTAATTTCTTTTTTGTTTTCTTTCGCTTTCTTTTCTTCTTTCGCTACTCCATCTACTTCTTTTTCCAATTTTTCTCCAGTTTTATAAAATTTCAACAATGAGAATACCGTCATGCTTCCTATTATAACCCCTATAAAGTTTGCTATAAAAATCAATGCGCTTGAACTTATTATATCTCCTTTGAATATACCAACCCCTATACCAAAAACCCCCAAAGGAGGCACCAAGGCAACTGCTATTGCAACACCTGGCAATATATCGTTCGTTTCTCTTCTTACCCAAGCCAATGTAGCGGCAACACCTGAAACCAAGGCAACTATAAAGTATAATAACCCTGTTTTTGTTGAGTCTATAAAGCCATATATTAAATTATTATCACTGCTTAAATTTACTGAATATTTGAAAAATATTGTGAACAACAAAGAAATCCCCACAATAATCATTATTGATTTAAATACCAAATAACTAAAATAGCTAATTGTTTTGGTTTGACCCGTTGAAAGACCGAGAGCTATTACTAATATAGGTGTTAATATTGGCGTTACTAGCATGCCACCTATAACTATAGTCACATTATTCAATAAAAGCCCTATTGCTATAATACTTGATGATAGTATCAATAAAGTATAATAGACTGAATTGGATTCACTTTTTTTAAGTAGCTCCTCAATTGTTTTATATTGAGATACTTTTGTAACCTTTAATATGTCTTCCTTTTTCTTTTTATCCATAAAATTATATAATATTTATATAGGTATTATACATTTAATACAGGAAAAATCCAAAATTTGATTATGCCTGTTAAAAAAATAAATATAATAATGATTTCAATACTTTTAGTAGTAATAGTTTTTCTATTTATAGCTCTTTCTGCAACAATATTTTATTCTGAAAAAAATAGCGAGTATAAAACTGGGAAAGTAACGATTAATAATAATTCCTTTGATGTAGAAATTGCAGATAACTTTATTAAACAAACTCTAGGATTATCTGGCAGAGAAAGCCTAAATAAAGACAGTGGTATGTTTTTTATATTTTCTCAAAAAAGCACTAGGAGCTTTTGGATGAAAGATATGAATTTCCCCATAGATATCATATGGATGGATGACGATACTATTATACATATAACTAAAAACCTCCAACCCCCAAAAATAGCTGGTAAAATATTGACAGCTATTTCTAGTAAACCATCAAACAAAGTATTGGAAATAAATGCTGGACTATCTGAAAAACTTGGGATAAAAATTGGAGATAAAATTTCTCTTGAAATTAACGGTTCTGAATAAATTTGAAGTCTTTTACATCATAGATAACATCTTTTCTTTCAACAACCATTCTCCACTTATTTTTCTTTGCGTGCTTAGCTAGTGTCGTGTTTGGATTAAAAGCTATTGGGTTTCCAACCATTTCTAGTATAGATATATCAGAGCCAGTGTCTCCAACTGCTATAGAATTTTTCCAATCGATGTTCATGTTTTTATATTCAATATAATCTAGCAATATTGGTTTTTTATATACGCCATCTTTGCTTAAATTCTTATTTTTAACTTCTCTTTTAATAATTCCGGTC
>CAYQSO010000009.1:0-24104 GCA_964420205.1 uncultured Candidatus Saccharibacteria bacterium | reverse complement strand
TTTATGTCGAACCTCATGTCGCAAAGAGTTTTGGCTTTGAAAAGTTTCCATTTACTGAGATTTTTACAAGTATAACAACTTTATTTTTAATATTAAATTATGTCAACTAAATACAATTCAACAAAGAATTCAAAAGATACACAATCAATTGATATTAAGAGATTGTTCGAGCTTTTGTTAAATCACTGGAAATGGTTTGTTATAGCAATGTTGATCTGTTTTTTTATTGCTAGGGCATATTTAAAGTATAGCATTCCTGTGTATGAAATTTCTTCCACTTTACTTATTATGGAAGATAAAAGTAAGATTGATAATGCATTAAAAGAACTGGCATTCTTCAATGAATCAAAAAACCTTGATAATGAAATAGGCATAATACAATCTAGGCAACTAAATGAGGATGTAATTTTAAATACAGGTTTGTTTATTGAAGTTTTTTATCAAGGTGAATATAGATTAAAAGAGGTTTTTCAAAAACAACCATTTGATATAATCATAGACGCGGAACACCCTCAATGTTGCAATGTCGAATTTCAAATTAATATTCTCTCCGAGAATGAGTATTTATTATCTAACAATGAACCAAGATTAACACACACTTATGATTACAGTAAAAAAACAAGCGTAGAGAGTGTTTTTGTTCCAACAATTGAAGAAAAGCTTGCCTTTGGCCAACAATATATATCAGAAGCTGTCTCTTTTAAAATAATTTTAAATGAAAAGTTTAACTCTAGTTTTATTAACAACACATATAATTTCAAATTTTTGGATCTTTCTCAGCAAGCAAAGAGTTTTAGTAGTCGGTTAAATATTGAAAGACTTACTGAAGAGTCAACAATTCTGAAGCTTTCTATAAAATCTACTTTACCTGAAAAGGCAAAATTATACATGAATACTCTATGTAATGAGTATATTGCAAAGGGGCTGGAGGAAAAAAATCAAAAAGCCACAAGAACAATTGACTTTATTGATGAGATGATTTCAGAAATCACAGATAGCCTTAATCTTATTGAAAATCACTTACAAGGGTTTCGAGATAAAAATCAAATAATGGATTTTAATCTTGAAACCCAAGAAATATCCACTCAATTATCAAGGTTAGAAGAAGAACAAGCTGTTGAACAAATAAAACTTAAATATTATTATTATTTGCAAAAGTATTTAAGCGGAAATGATTCGACTGAAAAAATAATTGCACCTTCTACCATTGGAATTCATGACCCCTTATTAAATAGTTTAATTGCAGAATTAAGTGAGTTAAACAACGAAAAAAGTAAATTATTAATCAGTTCTACTAAAGAAAATCCCTATTATAAAGTTTTACTAAGTAAAATTGAAAATAATCGTAAGCTTCTTAACGAAAATGTACAAAACATAATAAACAACTCCGAAATAACTCTTGAAAACCTTAACAAACGTATTTTTGAAGTGCAGGAAAAAGTAAACAAACTCCCTGCTACCGAGAGAGAATTATTAAGTATAACTAGAAAATTCACGGTTAAAGAACAAATATACACCTATCTGCTTGAACACAGAGCCGAAGCAGCTATTGCTAAAGCATCTAATGTTGCTGATAATAAAGTTATTGATAGTGCCTTTGTTAATCAAAAAACTTTCCCAAACTCTAATCAAGTTTATCTTTTAGCAATAATAATTGCTTTAGCTATTCCTGGTGGAATAATTTCCTTAAAATTCCTTTTTTGTAAAAAAATAACTTCTAAAGAAGATGTGTTAGAAAAAACAAATATTCCTATTTCTGGAATTACTTTTCATTCACCAAGAAATAAAGTTGAAATGGTATTTGATCATCCTAAATCCATTTTTACTGAATCTTTAAGAACATTAAAATCAAACCTAAGTTTTTTTAGCACTAATAATGAAATAAAAACGCTATTATTTACTTCTGCCTACAGCGGAGAAGGAAAAACTTTTGCATGTATTAATAATGCTGCCTTATATGCGCTTTCTGGGAAGAAAGTATTATTAATTGATTGCGATTTAAGAAACCCAAATATCAAAAAAGCATTAGATTTTAAACAAGAGACAAGCCTTGGATTATCTCATATAATTGCAAAAGATGTTGCTTGGCAAAAATGCATTACAAAATACGAAAATAATAAAAACTCTTTTGATGTTATTTCTCACGGAATAATTCCTCCAAATCCATATGCAATAATTGAATCTGAAAAAATGGAAAAACTATTGAAAGAATTACGTACAATTTATGATATAATAATAATTGACACTTCTCCTGTTGGAATAGTTTCAGATGCTCTAAGCCTCATGAAGTTCTCAAACAAAATTGTATATGTAGTAAAGCATAATTACTCTAACAAAAACGCAATTAGCATTCTAAATGACATTGCATATCCTCATGAAAAAAAGAACGACTTTGCTATTTTAATAAACAATGTTCCTATTAAGAGTTCTAGGGCATACACTTCACAAGAAAGTGTTCACTATAAGAGCAAAAATTATAGTTATTATTCGTCATATGATGAAGTTGACATTCAAAAAGAAAGTATTTTTAAACGAATTAACCGATTCTTAAGCACTAGATGAAAAACACACAAACAATATTAATTACTGGGAGTGCTGGTTTTATTGGGTTTCATCTTTCCAAAAACCTAGCTAAAGCAGGCTATAATGTCATAGGAATTGATAATATCAATGACTATTACGACGTTGATTTAAAGTTAAATAGATTAAAAGAAATTGGTATAGAAACAGTAAAATTAGAAACCACTTCAAAAAGTAATATCTATGAAAACTTTAGTTTTATTAAGTTTGACACAAAAGACAAAAAAAAAATATTTGAATTATTTAAAAAGTATAATATCTCTTTTGTATGTCATTTAGCAGCTCAAGCTGGAGTTCGTTACAGTCTAATTAATCCTGACACCTACATTCAGAACAACATACAAGGTTTCTTAAACATTCTTGAAGCATGCAGACAATTTCCAGTTAAACACTTGTGTTACGCAAGTTCTTCAAGTGTGTATGGTTTAAATCACAAAATGCCTCTTTCAACAAAGGATGCTGTTGATCACCCTATCAGCTTATATGCTGCTAGTAAAAAAAGTAACGAAATGATGGCTCACGCATATAGCCATCTATTTAACATCCCTACAACTGGATTAAGATTTTTTACCGTTTATGGTCCTTGGGGACGTCCTGACATGGCACTCTTTAAGTTTACTAAAGCTATCATTAACAATCAAGAAATTGAAATTTATAACAATGGTAAATTGATTAGAGATTTTACTTATGTTGAGGATATAATTGATGGCATCTCTCGTGTTCTGTTTCATCCGCCAAAAACAACTACAAAAGAATTAATAAATTCCTCAAATTCAACAGCACCATGGAAAGTCTATAATATTGGTAATAGCAAACCCGTAAATCTTATGGATTTCATCAGTGCTATTGAACGGAAATTAAATAAAAAAGCGAAAAAAAGTTTTCTACCAATGCAAGCTGGAGATGTTTTACAGACCTTTGCAGACACAAAACCTCTTCAGCAAGAATTCAACTATAAGCCTAAAACAAATATTACAGCAGGGATAAACAACTTTATTGATTGGTATTTGGAATATTATAACATAAATTAATAAAAATGGAAACTTTACAGAAAATAATAACAGATTGCACAGAAATATATCAAAAGGTATTGAAAAATCCTAATATCGTATTAGAAGAATCAACAAATGCGAACGATATTGACGAGTGGGATTCTTTGAATCACACAATCCTGTTAAATGAAGTCCAAAAACATTTTGGAGTTAAATTTAAACTCAAAGAAATCATTAAATTTAAAAATGTTGGAGATATGTGTCGGTTAATTCAAAAAAAAATTGCTCATTAAACATGGAAAGATGGTACGCTATTTATACAAAATCTCGTATGGAAAAAAAAGCTCACACTTTATTATTGGAAAAGGGTGTTGAGAGCTTTCTTCCTTTACAAAAAACAATTAGACAGTGGGCTGATAGAAAAAAAAGAATTGAAGTTCCCCTTTTTAGTGGATATTTATTTGTTCATATTAATTATGAAAAACAATATCTTTCTGTATTAAAAACTAAAGGAATTGTTGGATTTGTAAAAATAGGATCACAAATTGAAATTATTAGAGATAAGCAAATAAACCTATTAAAAGCACTTTATGAAAACCAACATGAATTTGAAATTAAAAACGAATCTTTACAAAAAGGAAAACAAGTAAAGGTAAATTATGGGTCTATGCAAGACATTCATGGAGAAATTATTGATATTTTCCCAAATAAAATTATTGTTCAACTAAACATATTGAAAAACAATTATAAATTATTAATTCCTTCAAATTATTTAACTGTACAATCATAGTAAAATATAAGCTTCTCTAAAAGTTGTTTGTTTTCGAATTTCTTTCTTATTCTTAGTTTTTCAACTAAGCACAATCAAAAAAAAGACAATCACAAATAGGAAATTTTGGATCAATACACTCTGAATAAAACTCATATTTTATCTTTCTTTAACATTTGCAAATTTATTATAATTATCATACATTTGTCCTACGATTTATAAGATGCATAAATAATCGGAATTTAAATTACCTTCTTAGTCATGGGACTGAGGAAGCGGAGCTATGAAAAAGCAGAAACAAATGAAACATAAATAATATTAATACACAGTCAATCAATAATTATAAGTTTCAATATGCTTTCAAAAACAAAACTAATTGATTTGCCTAAAATCTTTGACGAAAGAGGGAATCTGTCTTTTGTTGAAGAATACAAGCATATCCCTTTTAAAATTCAAAGAACATATTGGATATATGATGTTCCCGGTGGTGAAATAAGAGGCGGACATGCTTTTAAAAAGCAAGAAGAAATAGTTATTGCCCTTTCGGGAAGTTTCGATGTGGTAGTACATAATGCCATAGAAAAAAAACGATTTCATTTAAATCGTTCTTACCATGGGCTATACATCTCTAATGGCTTATGGAGGCATTTAGAGAACTTTAGTACTAATGCTGTTGTTTTAATTCTATCTTCTACTCAATTTGATGAAAGTGATTACATAAGAGACATTGATACGTATCTTCAATACTTAAAGAATGAAAAATAGTATTAACGATTGTAGCATTTTAAATTTACCAAAAATACATAACCGTGCTGGAAATATAACAGCACTAGAAAACAAGATATCTCTTCCTTTCGATGTAAAAAGAGTTTACTATTTATACGACATACCTGGCGGAGAAGGTCGTGGAGGACATGCTCACAAGAATCTAGAACAAATGATAGTAGCGGTGAGTGGTGCCTTCGAGGTTCTACTTAAGGATGGAAGTAGCAAAAAAATAATTCGTCTTGATAGGCCTTATGTTGGCTTACACCTAGTGCCTGGTATATGGCGTGAATTATTACATTTTTCCTCTGGAGCGATATGCTTAGTGTTAGCATCTTCTCCTTATGATGAAAAAGATTATATTAGAAAATACACAGATTTTAAGATATGGAAATTAGCTTAGTGAAATTCGATGAAAGTTTCTTTCAAATTTCTATAAATTGGTTGCAGGACACAGAATTACTTAAATTAATAGACTCCAATCCAGTTGATTACGAAACAAGCTATAAATGGTTTAACAGTCTTCAGGATAGAGATAATTATTTGATATGGGGTATTAGTTTTGAAAATAAACCTATTGGAGTAGCAGGATTAAAAAACATTACTGATAATGACGCAGAATACTTCGGTTATATTGGTGAATCAAAATTTTGGGGTTTGGGATTGGGGCAAAAAATCCTTTTTTCAATAATATCTATTGCTAGAGAAAAAGGGCTCAAAAGAATTTGGTTAAAAGTGCTTGAGCAAAATTCAAGGGCAATTAAATCTTATACGAAAAGTGGGTTCGAGGCAACCCATACTATTGATACAAGTATTTATATGCAATATGTTTTATGATTAGAATAGAAAAATATAATAATACGCATATTAAAGAATGGAATTTGTTTGTGGCAAGTTCTAAAAATGCCACATTCCTATTTGATAGAAATTATATGGACTATCATTCTGATAGATATCATGATTATTCTTTTCTTTTTATTAAAAAAAATAATATCATTGCACTCCTTCCGGGAAACATAAATGAAAAAACATATTACTCACATCAAGGTCTCACATATGGCGGACTTATTTTGTCAAAAAAAACAACAACAAAAGATGTTATGTTGATATTTGAATTGCTTATCAAAGAATTGAAAAAAGAAAGCATCACTGATATTATCTATAAACCTATCCCTTACATATATCATAAATTTCCTTCACAAGAAGATATTTATGCTTTGTTTCGGTACAATGCTATAAAAACTGCTTGTAACATCTCTTCTTGTATTCAGATTCAAAATAAAATTTTGTTTACTGAATCAAGAAAATCTGGTGTTAGGAAGGCAAAAACGAATAATGTAACAATATCAAAAGAATATGATTTAGCAGCCTTTTGGGAAGTATTAACAGAGTCTTTATCTTCACAACATAATACAAAAGCAGTACACTCAATTAAAGAAATTAATAAACTTAGAGATAATTTTCCAAAAAAAATTAGCCTTTATGTTGCAAGTATTGAAAAAGAAACAATTGCAGGAACAATCGTTTTTGATATGGGTGATACTATTCACATACAATATATTGCTGCAAACAATAAGGGAAAAGAATTAGGAGCATTGGATTTTCTTTTCGATTATTTAATAAACGTAGAGTATAAAGATGTTAGATTCTTTGATCTTGGTCATTCTTGTTTAAACAATGGAAAAGAACTTAATGAAAATTTGATTTTTCAAAAAGAAGGATTTGGGGCTAGAGGTATTGCTTACGAAACATATCAACTTACTATATGATTTCAATTTGTATATACGATGAAATCTTATTAAAGCTTTCGTATCTTTGGTTAAATAATCCAAAAATTAAATCCTTAACCAATTCGAATACATTTACAGTAGAAGAGCAATTAAAATGGTTCTCTATAATAAAGGAGAAGAAGGATTATCATATTTTGGGGGTACTGAATAAATCAATTCCTATTGGTGCTTGTGGTTTAAAAAATATAACAAAAACTGATGCTGAATATTGGGGATATATCGGTGAAAAATCCTTTTGGGGAAAAGGATATGGTAAGAAAATCATACTTTTAATGGAAAACGAATCAAAAAAGAAATTTTTAAAGAGTATTTGGCTAAAGGTTAATGGTATTAATGAAAGGGTCATAAGTCTTTATAATAAAAGCGGCTTTAAAATAGAAAAACAAGAAAAAACCCTCATTTATATGAGAAAATATTATGATTAAATTTCTCAATATTCAAGAAATAAACGCACAATATTCAAACGAATTAATAAATGCAGCTACTGCTGTGATTCGTTCTGGAAGATACTTATTTGGTGAAAAGCTTAGTCAATTTGAACAAAATCTTGCAACTTACATAGGCACAAAACATGCAATTGGTGTTGGGAATGGACTAGATGCCCTTCGATTAATCCTTAAGGCCTACCTTGCATTAGAAATATTTAAAAAAGGTGATGAAATTATTGTACCAGCGAACACCTACATTGCTACGATTCTGGCAATTACTGACAATAAATTAAAGCCTATCTTTATTGAACCTGACATCAATACGTATAATCTAGATTCTTCTCTTATTGAAGAACACATAACAAAAAGAACTAAAGCAATTATGCCCGTACATTTGTACGGTCAAGTATGTTGGAACGAGAAAATCGAAAGAATTGCAAAAAAACACAAGCTAAAAATTATTGAAGATAACGCTCAAGCAATCGGGGCAGAATGGAAAAAGAAAAAAACAGGAAATTTAGGAGATGCGGCTGGCTTTAGTTTTTACCCTGGCAAAAACCTTGGTGCCCTAGGAGATGCTGGTGCAGTAACAACGAATGACAAGCAGCTTGCAGAAACAATACGTGCTATCTCAAACTATGGTAGTAAAAAGAAATATATCAATGAATATCAAGGATTAAATACAAGAATGGATGAAATACAAGCCTCATTTTTATCCATAAAGCTCAAATACCTTGATATAGAAAACCAGTATCGTCGTGAAATCGCTCATGTTTATTTCGAGAACATTAAACATCCTAAAATCTTTTTGCCAAATGTTGATAAAAACACTATTTTGTCAAACAAAAGTCATGTATGGCATCTTTTCGTAATTCGAAATTCTGAAAGGAATGTTTTACAGAAATATCTTTATGATATGGGAGTTGAAACATTAATTCATTACCCTATTCCTCCACATAAACAAGCCGCCTATAAACAATGGAACAATGATAATTATTCCATAACAGAACTAATACATAATGAAGTATTAAGTTTACCCATTGATCCTACCATGAAATGTAATGATATTAAAACTGTTTCAAAGCTCATTAATTCTTTTAATATAAAATGAAACAAAGTTTTTATCTAATTGGTTTACAAATTTTAGCAATAATAGTAGGGCTATTTACAACCTTGTACGTTGCAATTACTTTGCCTGCTGCTTCATTTGCTATAATTGGAATTCACGCGATTATAACAAGTATTGTCATTGTGTTTTCAAATTCTGGAATTGAAACAGTTGCTTTACGCAATTTTTTATCTTGGAAAGAAAAAAAGCAATATAGTAGAATACAAATTTATTCTTCACAGGCATTTTTTATTAGAATAACATTATCTGTTCTTGTAGGTCTCATGGTAGTAATATATGCATACTTCATTTCAAAGGTAAAATTTGAAGGCAAGTATTTCATGTTTTTTATCTCATTTATTATTTCAGGAATTTTTATGGCTGTTAATGATTCTTTTAAAAGTCTTTTAAAAGCCCACAATAAGTTTATTCAAGCAATGTTCGCTCACTATTTTGTGTTAATTTTCGGAAAGGCAATAGCCTTGGCAATATTTGTCCAGTATGGCCTTGCTTCTTATCTTTACACTATAATATTACTTCCAATTATTGTTTTCTTTTATTTGTTTTTAATTAACCACAAAAATATTAACATTAAATACTTATTTTCGAAAAAACTCATTAAATTCTCCCTTCATCAATCAAAGTTTTTCGCTTTTACAAGCTACTTATCATTTATTATAAGTCATCTTGATCAATTCCTTGTATCCATATTAATGCCAGCGGAGTTGCTTGGGCTTTTCTACCTTATTAAAAGAATTTTTGAAATAGTTAAAGGAGTAATTTCAAATTTTTTCGACCCTATTTTACAAAAAACGATTTCTTATAAAGGAAACTATATCAAAGCAAAGTCACACTTAAGTAAAATTATTAAATGGAGAAATGTTTTTGTATATTTGCTGTTTTTTAGTATTATTATCTATTCTTTCATAGCAAAAGATCTTATAAAAAAATTAGACATTAATCATTATCCATATTTTTATGAAAATTCCATACTTGCACTAATTGGTCTTTTCTTTATGCTACTATATAAAGTAAAATATTATCTAATTGCAGCATTTACAGATTCGGTATTCTTTTTAAAATTCACTACTATTGTCTCTCTTATATCAATAATATCTTTTTTAATTTTTGCTCTGTTTTTTGATGAAAAATACATTTTTGCTTTTACGATAGTGTCCAATTTGAGTATTTTACTCTACACAATATTCACCTCTCAAAAAAAAGGAGGATTACCAAAACTGATAAATAATAATTACATATAAAATTGATATTAATACTAAATAATAAAGAATGAAAGCTGTTATTCTAGCTGGAGGCCTTGGAACTCGATTAAAACCATTTACAGAAGTAATACCAAAGCCTCTTTTACCAATTGGGGAAAAATCTATTCTTGAAATACAAATTGAGCGTCTTAAACGTTTTGGGTTTAATGAAATTTATCTTGCTACTAATTATAAATCAGAATATATTGAAAATTATTTTGGTAATGGCTCTCGTTATGGAGTAAAACTAATAATTAGTAAAGAAAAAAAAGCACTTGGAACTGCAGGTCCTCTATTATTATTAAAAGATAAATTAACCGACCCTTTTTTAGTTATGAATGGAGATATTCTTTCTTTAATAGATTTTAATGATTTGTATAATTTTGCTACTAGTAGTAAATCAATGTTAACAATATCTGTTAAGAAAGAAATAACACCTTTTGCTTTTGGAAACATTTTTTTTGAGGGGGATAAAGTTACTGGCATTCAAGAAAAACCAGACATTGTAATGTATATTCTTGCAGGCATTTATGTTATGACACCTGAAATTTTCAAGCTTTTTCCAAAAGATGAGTATTTTGGGATGGATACTCTTATTAAAATAATGCTCGCAGAAAATCATTTTATCTGTAAATATGAATTGAAAGAATATTGGTTAGATATTGGTCGTCTGAATGATTATGAAAAAGCTCAAGAAGCATATAATACTCATTTTAATAAAAAAGAATAATGAAAAAAGTTTTAGTAACTGGAGCTGATGGGTTTATCGGTTCGCATCTAGTCGAATTATTACTAAAAAAAGGCTTTAATGTAAAGGCTCTTTCATATTACAATTCATTTAATTACTGGGGTTGGCTAGAAGATATTCCTTCTAATCCAAATTTAGAGGTTGTTGCAGGAGACATTCGTGATTCTCATTTTATTAAATCCCTCTTTACAGATATTGATATTGTGTTTCATTTAGCAGCATTAATAGCAATTCCTTATTCTTATCATGCTCCTGATAGTTATGTAGATACCAATATTCGTGGGACATTAAACATTTGTCAAGCAGCAAAAGAATCGGGAGGCATCAGGGTAATTGTAACCTCTACTTCAGAAGTTTATGGCACAGCACAGTATGTTCCTATTGATGAGAAACATCCCAAACAAGCCCAGTCACCATATTCAGCTACAAAAATTGGGGCTGATGCCATTGCTATGAGTTTTCACAATGCATTTCAATTACCTATCACTATTGCTAGACCATTTAACACATATGGGCCAAGGCAATCAGCAAGGGCTATTATCCCGACAATAATAAGTCAAATAGCTAGAGGAATAAAAAATATTAAAATAGGAGATTTAACCCCTACGCGTGATTTTAGCTTTGTAAAAGATACTTGTCGTGGTTTTCTTGCATTACTAGAAAATGAAAAAACAATTGGAAAAGAAATTAATATTGCGTCAAATACAGAAATCTCGATGCTAGAGACAGCTGAGTTAATTGCAAATATTATGAATTCTAAACTTGAGTTTGTTGAAGATAAAAACAGGTTGAGACCTAAAAATTCAGAGGTATTAAGGCTTTGGGGTGAGAATAAAAAACTGAAAGATTTAACCAGTTTTAAAGTTAATTACAGCCTTGAAAAAGGATTACAAGAAACTGTGCAATGGTTTACAAAACCAGAGAATCTAGCAAAATATAAAACGAATATTTATAATATATAGATTGGAATGAATATTACAATAACAGGTAGTGAGGGATTTCTTGGAAAACTAATTTCCAAAAAACTCGAAATCCTAGGTCATAAGCTTATCAAAATAGATATTGCATTGGGTCAGGATGTAGCAAATCCTGAAGTTTTCTCAAATTCGAAGGATTCCGAACTATTTATTCACTTGGCAGCGAAATCTTATGTGCCTGATTCAATGATTCATCCAGCAGATTTTTACTTTACGAATGTTATTGGAACATTAAATGTTCTTGAATTTGCTCGAAAAAACAAATCAAGAGTAATCTTTTTTAGCTCGTACATTTATGGAAATCCACATTATTTACCAGTAAACGAGATTCATCCACCCAACCCGCATAACCCATACGCACAAAGCAAGCTGATTGCTGAAGATCTATGTAAAGCCTATTATCGGGATTTTGATGTGCCTGTTACTATTTTCCGCCCATTTAACATTTACGGACCAGGACAGGACGAAAAATTTCTTATTCCAACAATATTAAAGCAGATTAGAAAAGGAGAAGTAAGACTAATGGATCCAAATCCTAAACGAGATTACATTCATTGTGATGATATTGTGGAGGCTGTTGTGAGAGCAGGAGAAATGCCAGAATTAAAATTTGAGATATTCAATCTTGGTACAGGGGTCTCAATTTCAGTTAAAGATATTATTGAAATTATCAAAAAATATTGCAAAACCGATTTTAAAGTCTATTATGATAATACCATTAGAAAGACTGAGGTTAGAGATTGCTATTCCGATGTTACAAAAGCAAATATTAATTTAAATTGGTCTCCTTCAAAAAAAATTGAAACAGGAATAAGTGAGTTATTAAAAATAAATGATTTATGATTAAAAGAAAGAAATCTATAATTATTCTTGGGGGTCAAATTACCAAGCTTCTTTGGTAAAGAAATATAAAAAAATGAATCCTTTGTGTTATTATTATTGATTCTAATTAATCAGGATTTCTCTGAAATATTAGATTATCATAGAGAAAACAAAAAAGATATTGCAATTATTGCTCTTCTTAATCATTTTCCTACAACAAATTGTAAAATTGAAACTGGCAAAAACCGAAACTTACTTAATTTAATAGAGAAACCCGAATTAATATTTAGAAATTAATAGTAGTATTTGTATAATAGAACTCCACTTAATCGAAGATGTAGTTTTGTAGAATAATAAAGTTGGAGTTTTCCTGATAAATGAAGGGTTATGAAAAAATAGTATTGAGAGGGATAAAAATTTAAAGGAATTTAAACAACAATTATATGAGAATCATTATTTATTCTCTTGTTTCGACAGATGATATTTTATTAGATTTATATAACTATCTTAAAAAAAACGGGTTAGAACCTACATATAAGGTTTCAACCTTTATAAAAAGTGATTCTATAAATTATAGAACATATAGTCAGTTCTTTTGGTTCATAGTTCGTGCTTTCATTAAAACCTTAAAAATGATTAATATTCCCTACTATTGGATTAGGCACATACAGGAACTTATTTTTGATTCTATTTTTAGCCATAAACACAAACAACCGGCAATAATTATTACTACAAATGGCTGGATTCCTAAAATAACAAATAAAAACAAAAAAATGGGAGGTCTAACTATCCTTGTGGCAGGAAATCCTTGCGACCTAGAAATGGCAAGAATATTAAAAATTGAGCGGAAGAAGTTTTATAAATTAAATGATATATATAACTTTAATCCTCGTTTAAAAAACTATAAGAAAACCATTGAGAATTCTGATAAGATAATAATATTCAACGATTTAATGTCTAACAGTTTTTTAAATTATGTTGACAAAAGCAAGTTAATTATAATAAATTTCTTTTTCCCTATAAAAAAAGAATTATTTAAAAATACAAGCATTAAAAAAAATGAAACTTATACTTTTTGCTATATAGCACATACTATTTTGCTAAAGGGCTTACATGTTTTACTAGATGCTTGGGAAAAAGCTAATATCCAAAATGCTCAATTAATCATTGGAGGCTCTATTCAACAAGAACTTAAGCCGTTTTTAATAAAAAAAACAAACTCCTTAGTTAATGTCCATTATTTAGGTAAAATAATAGATCTTAATCAATTTTACAGATCGTCGCATGTTTTTGTTTGTCCTAGTTTAATTGATGGCGGACCAAGAACCATTACTGAAGCACAATATTGCGGTTTACCTGTAGTTGCTTCTAAAAATTGTGGATACGAAAATCTAATTGAGAATGGAGAAAATGGTTTTGTTTATAAAAACAATGACCCAATTGAATTAGCTAAGCACCTTAATTGGTTCTTAACCACAAAAGAACAAACTGAAACAATGTCAGAATATTCTACGGTTAAAGCACAATCAATACTAAAATCAAATAATAACTTTAATTCTAAAATCTTTGAAATAATTCAATCTTATTTATGAAAATATTACTCCTCGGAGAATTTAGCGGTTTACATACAAATTTACAATCTGGTCTTAGAGAGATAGGACATGATGTCACATTAATTTCAACAAGTGATTCATATAAAAAAATTACTGGAGATGTTGTCCTAAAACAAGCTTTCAAAAACAAATATTTGAAGTATATCTGGAGTTTTTTGCAATTTTGGTCTTTACTTTTTTCAATAAAGAAATATGATGTCGTTCAATTAATCTCATACGATTTTTTAAAAATGCCATATTTTTTTAAAATTCAATATATTAAAATTTTAAAAAAGAGAAACAAGTATGTTGTAATTAATAAGGCTGGACTAGACGCTTATGGGATTTCGGTTCTGCTAGGGAATTTACGGTATTCTCCTTTTCAAAATGAACTCAAAGAGGAGGTTTATGATGGTACTTGTAAACAACTTGGATATAAACAACTAATCAAATCAAAAAAAATAGCAATGCTATTTTCTGGTATTATTACAAATATGTATGAATATCATCTACCTTACTATAAATTCAATAATTATTTAGGATACGCCCCCCTGCCTCTACTTACTGAGGAAAAAAATACAGAAAATACTATAAACGGAAAAATTATTATTTTATATGGTGTTTTAAGAAAGGTATTAAAAGGTCATACCTACATTATGCAAGCCATTAAAAAGGTAGAAGAGAACTATTCCAACTTAGTAGAAATACAAATCGTTGAGAAACTAAGTCTTGAAGACTACAAAAAAACACTTAAAAATTGTAATATATTAATAGATCAAGCCTGTTGTTATAGCTATGGAATGAATGCTTTATATGCTGGATCTATGGCTAAAGTAGTGTTAACTGGAAATGAACCAGAAGCTGAAAAATTCTTTGAAACAAAAACACCTTTTATTAATATTCTACCTAATGCAGAAGATATTTATAATAAAATTGAATATTTAATTCTAAATCCAAAAAAAATAAAACTAATTGGTAATGACACTAGAATCTATGTGAAAGATTTTCATTGCCACAAAAAAGTAGCAAAAGAATATATTACACTTTATGAAAAACTAAATAAATGATATCTTATAAAAATATAAAATATTATTTTTTATCATTTTATTTAATCTTAACTTTTGATTCGTATGTTAATCTCCTACAGCCTAAGTTAATAAACATACTCTCCATACCTGTATTTTTAGTTCTTTTTACTTTGAAATTCAATTTTACAAAAAAAAACTTGCTCATTTCATTATTGCTGTTAGTCATATACATTCAAATGTCATTTAATTCTGAAGGGGGATTTTCTCCACAAAAATATGCACTTCTTATTCCTATTATTCCATTTTTACACAAAGAAGAAATCATTAATATTTACCATTCTTTTCGTAAATTATTTATCATTCTTACAATTCCTTCATTAATCGTATTAATCTTTTATATATTTGGTTTTCAAGATATTATCCCATCCTATTCTGTCAATCTTGGAAGGCCATTTATTATATATCCAGGAACTGCTGTTCAGCCTGTAGAAATTAATCACATTGGGAGTTTCCAGTTCTATAGAATAAGTGGCTTCCAGACAGAGCCAGGTTGGTTAAGTGGAATCTGTTTGTTTATATTGGTTGCGGAGCGTTTTGATTTAAACAAAAAATACAATCTTATTATTCTTCTTATTGGGTTAATCTCTTTTTCACTTGCTTTTTATATTTTGTTCTTTTCTTTTGTATTGCTCGATTTTCTTATCAATAGGAACATTATTGTACTCAAAAGAATGCGAATAGTAATTGTTATCGTAATTATCTTTGTTAGTAGTGGATTAGCTAAAACGTATATCTCAAAAAGATATGAGAAAGTAGTAAATAGTAAAAATATTGAGTCAGAAATGAGAACAACTGTCTCTTCAAAAGTATTTTTTGCCTACTTTTTCAATCAAAAAACAGCTAAAATACTCTTAGGAAATGGTCATCGTGAAGACAAAAAGGTTAAATATGAAGGAGCTGAGGGGATTAGTTATATGGCCTACTTGTATGATTTTGGGATAATAAATCCATTATTCATATTCTCCATAATTTTTGTAATGTTAAATGGTTCAAAGCCAAAATCCCTCAAATACATAATATTAATTATTTTGATTGGATCGTTTTATCAATCTCCCTATATTTTCAAAAACGGGTACTTCTTTCTTTATACTCTAATTGCTACCCAAATACATTCAGCCAGTATAAAAAAACTGAATGTCAATACAAATCTTAAGCAAAATTACACATTATGAAAAATATAGTTTTTCTAGGTGATGTTGCTTTAAATGGTCTTATTAGTCGTCAGGCAGAATTAAATCCCATACGTTTCAAGGACATATTTCCGATTTTACAAAATGCGGAATTTGTTTTTGCTAATTTAGAAACTATAATTAAATCTGGAGAAAACACTAATGAAAATAAAGATTTTATTCATTTTGCAGATAAAGGCGTTACTATTAATTTATTAAAATCACTAAATATTGGATGCGTTTCATTAGCAAACAATCACATATATGATTATAAAATGCCTGGTCTTAAGGCAACGATTGAAGCACTAGACAAACTGGGCATATATCATACAGGAGCAGGTTGGGAACCTAGTCACATAGAACCATCAATAATAAATATTGGTTCTCAAAAAATAGCTTTTTTTGCATATGTGGACAAAAGCACCAATCCAAAAACAGAATTTTTCCGTGAATTGTTAATAAACTACTTTGAACCTGTCAATGTAATAAAAGACATTCAAAAGATTAAGGGGCAGGTTGATAAAATTATTTGCAGTATTCATTGGGGAATTGACTATTCTAATTACCCAACTATTGAACAAATCAATACAGCTCATCTACTTGCTGATTCTGGTGTTGACTTCATCATGGGACATCACACTCATACATTACAAGCTATTGAAAAATATAAAGAATCATCTATTTGTTATAGTTTGGGAAGCCTATGCTATGGAGATCAATTCTGGAGAGAATCCTTACGCTCTTTACGAATAAGTACAAAAACAAGCTTTATTCCTTTTTTTGATCAAGATTTCAATTATTTAAAATCATATAAAATTAAAGAGAAGAAAGGGAATTTTTTACAAATAAAAAGAGGTGATTTTATCAATTGGTCAGAAAAAAGATGGAAAATTTTTAATTTAGCTAAAAAATATCCTATTATAAAAAGGACTATAAGGTTCAAAGAAAAACAATGGGATAAGCTATATGATTTTATCTTTGGATATTATAGAAATCCCATTATTGCGATTAAAGATATTTTTTCTAAAACTTCTAAACACAAAAAATAATGCATTGGATTTTTGGAAATCAAAATATAATCAGTAATTCAAAGTCATCCTTATTGAATATTAACAAATATGCTTTTCAAACAGATAAGGATGACCTTATAACTAAACACTCTAATGAATTAATAATTGTTCTTGATGGATATATTATTCCTCGATATGCATATTATGAAGAACTGAAACAATATTCAAAAAGTGATTTAATTGCATATTTATATCAAAAACATAGTCTTGATTTTGTTAACTATATAAAAGGATCTTTTGTTATTATTATCATCGACAAAGAAAAAGTCTATGTAATAAATGATTTTCATTCTTTTAAAAAATTCTATTTCTATCAAAAAGGGGATGAATTGCTAATCACAAATGAACTAAGCCAAATTAATAAATTAAAAAAATTAACGCCTGACAATGAAAACATAGCCATGTTCTGTTTAATGGAACACTTTGTTGGGGGGTATAGTCTTTTTCAAAATGTTTATTATAGCAGTCCCGCAACAATTCTTCAAATAAACAGCCTTTCATCTGACACAAGCATAAGGCAATATTTCCACATCGAAGACTTAGTCTTATTAAAGAAAAAGAAAATAACAATCCGTGAATTCTCTCATTTTTGGGCTAATATGATAAATGATTATGTCGAATATCTCCAAGCAAAAAACATCGGAATGACCATTACAGGGGGCAATGATTCTAGAATGATATTGAGTGCATTGCTTTACAAAGGGATTAATACAAATCTATTTTCGTTTGGGAATTCAAAATCATATGATGTCGTTGTTGCGAAAAAAATTGCTCAAGAAATCCAATATAATTATAATAATTACGAAGTCTCAAATCCAAGCTGTAATTGGTTTTCAAGTTTTGCAGAAAAAATTCTTTCTCAAAATAATTCACTAATCAATATCCACAGAGCACACAGGCTTGATGCTATTGAAAAAGAATTAGGACAAAACCCTAACACAGATATACTTTTTGGAGGATTCATGGGAGGGGATTATGTAAAAGGGTTAATTTATGACGATTATATTACACCTCACTTCCTTTGGGAATATGAATTCGGCAAAAACAAGCACAATCTTGACTTCTTAATCCCTAATTCTTTAAAAAAACTAGGAATTATTATTAACAACATTAGGATTAGCGAACTAAAAAACAGAATAGCTTCACTTACGTTTATCAACAATTCAGATTTTAAAACAAGGAAAATAAGTACACTTTTTCACTTGGTAGGTAGCATGCATGATTGGCAAGACACAACTATTTTTAATTCTAAAGTAAAATACGTAATTAATCCATTCATGGATATTGATTTTCTAGAAAAATTATACTCATCAAACTATTCATTTATAGATGTCAGACGAAACTTCCTTTACGATAAAATCCGCATAGATAGATCTGATTTTCATATCGGAATTACTAATTATTTGGCAGAAAACTTATCTGGGATTGAATATGCAAAAAGGGGACATTATAATGCAAAAGAATATTTAAAAAACAACCCAATACTTCTAACAACAAAAAGGCTTATTCGGTTAAAAAAAGATAAAGAATATCCCCAAAACTTTCCTTATGGTCAGTGGGTAAAAGAATATATTGTAGAACAAATAAAAAAAGCTCGTGAAGAGGATTCTACAAGTCTATTTGATTGGAACAAATTATTAGATTCTATTAAACAAGAAAAAAAGACTAGTTTTACAGAAAAGGAATTGCATTATTATACTAATCCTATTAATATTTATTTAAATATTGAGCAATATAAAAACAAAAACAACTAATATGTTTTTCGCTATTTTAAAAAACGAATCAGATGACCTTCACCTACACTGGGAAAAAGCATGTGAAAAATATAAAATTAATTATAAAACAATTGACTTAACATCATCACGATGGTTAGAAGAAATATTAAAAAATGATTTTAATGCGCTATTAGCGTGTCCTCCAGGGAGAGAAAGTCTATACAAACAGCTTTATGATGAAAGAATTCAAATCTTAGAAACACAATTAAATTATATTGTATTCCCTTCATTTGCTGAAATTTCTATTCATGAAAACAAGCGTTTTCTATCTTATTGGTTAGATGCAAATAAAATTAATCATCCAAAGACATATGTTTTTTATAGTAAAAAAGAAGCCATGCGTTTTGCAACAAAAACGGACTTGCCAATAGTTGGAAAATTTAATATTGGAGCGTCTGGCAAAGGTGTTAACATATTAAAGGAAAGAGAAAAATTAGTACAATATATAAACCTTGCTTTTTCAAAAGGTCTTAGACAAAAGTGGGGACCTAACCTAAAAATGGGGGATTATAAATCTAGAATTATTAAATTGATTACAAACCCTTCTCATATAGTTAATAGGGTTAAGGTTTATCATAAAACCTATAATGAAATTCAAAAAGGTTTTATTCTACTACAAGAGTTTATCCCACATGCATTTGAATGGAGAATAGTAAAAATAGGTGATTCCTATTTCGGTCATCAAAAAATCAAACAAGGCGATAAGGCAAGTGGAACAAAAGGAATAAATTACATATTACCACCAGATAAACTATTAAATTTTGTAAAAGATTTATGTGAAAAAAAACACTTTAAATCTATAGCTGTTGACCTTTTTGAGGATGGCAATGGAGAATATTTAATAAATGAATTACAATGTATTTTTGGTCATGTCCAAGAATATATCTGTGAAAAAAATGGAAAGCCTGGGAGAATAATATTTTCAAATGGCGAATGGAAATTTGAAGAAGGATTGTTTAATTCTAATTTGTCATATGATTTAAGATTAGAACACCTAATACAAAGAATATCATAATGAAAGTTCTTTTTGTAAGTAGCTGGAATAAATCAGGAGAAATTTCATCTATCGTAAAAGCTCAAGGAGAATCTATAAAAAAAGAAGGAATAGAAATAGCCTATTACGGGATTCAAGGGAAAGGTTTAAAAGGGTATCTAAAAAACATTAAACCATTAAGAAGATATTTAAAAAAAAATGATTATTACATTGTTCACGCTCACTATTCATTATCTGGCTTTATCTGTGCTCTCTCTAGAGCAAAAAAAATAATAGTATCTTTAATGGGGTCTGATGTTAAAACATCAAAAAAACACAATCTTATTATTCAAATATTTAATTACTTTTTTTGGAACAAATGCATTGTTAAATCCGAAGACATGAAGCTTTCTTCTCGATTAAAAAAAGCTTTTATTATCCCTAATGGTGTTGATTTAATTAAGTATACAAATATTGACAAAGACAAAGCAATTGAAAAAACAGGATGGGACAAAAACAAAAAACACATCTTATTTGCTGCCGACCCAAAAAGAACTGAAAAGAACTTTGAACTTGCTAAGAAAGCGTTTGATTTGATTACTAATAATAATATTGAACTGCATTGTTTAGATAATGTAAATAATGAAGATGTCCCAAACTATTTTTCATCTGCAAACATCGTACTCTTAACAAGTTTTTGGGAAGGAAGCCCAAATGTTATAAAAGAAGCTATGGCCTCTAATTGCCCCATTGTTTCTACTGATGTGGGTGATGTTAGATGGTTGTTTGGGGGCCAAGCTGGGCATTATATTAGTAATTTTAATCCTGAAGATGTTGCCATGAAAATTAAACTCGCTCTAGATTTTTCAAATAGAGAAGGGAAAACAAAAGGCCGTGATCGCTTATTATCACTAGGATTAGATAGTAAAACAATTGCTAATAAAATTATTAATTTGTATAAAAGCCTATAATAAATGTTATTAATACAGAATAATAATTTACAGCTTAATAAATGGGAAAAACTTCTTTCAAACAGTACCTATGCTTCCCCTTTTCAAACTCCTCAATTTTATAATTTTTGCAATTCAATTGATAAATTATTATCAGCTGATGTATTTGCTATTGAGAAAAACAACAAATTTCTTTCATTGGTAGTTATTACTATACAAAAAGAAAAGGGGATAAAAGAATCCTTCTCTCAAAGAGGTATTATTTATGGGGGACCTTTGCTTTTATCAAATGAGACAGAAAGTTTGTCTTTACTTTTGGAAAGCATAAACTCATATTACAAAAAAAAACTTGTATATATTGAAAGTAGGAATTTCTTTGATTACGCTGAATATAAAATCCAATTTCAACAACATTCTTTTAAATATATTCCTTGGCTGAATTTTCATTTAGACACTTCTGATATTGATGTAATGCAAAAAAATATGAGTAATTCACGTTTAAGACAAGTGAAAAAAGCGATTAAAAATGGTGTCAGCTGGAAAGTAGCAGATGATGTTAATGACATACATACTTTTTATAATATTCTTGCTGATCTTTATAAAAATAAAATAAAAAAACCATTATTTGTAAGAGATTTCTTTATACAGCAATTCGAACAAAAATTCAGTAAATTTCTATTGGTATATTACCAAAAAAAAGTAATTGGTGGAATATTATGTCCTATAATTGAAAAAAAGGCAATTTACGAATTCTATATTTGCGGATTAGATCAAGAATATAAAAACCAATACCCTAGTGTAATGGCAACGTGGGCAGCGATGAAATACGCAAATCAAAATGGAATTCCATTACTTGATTTTATGGGTGCAGGAAACCCAAACAAAGATTATGGAGTCCGTGAGTTTAAATCAAGATTTGGTGGAAAACAAGTTGAACATGGTCGTTATATAAAAATCCTAAACCCTTTTCTATATAGGGTTGGGATTCTAGGATTAAAATTTTTATCAAAAATAAAAAAATGAAAGTCTTAATTGATATAGGGCATCCAGCTCATGTTCACTTAATTCGAAACCTATACTACCTTTTAATAAAAAATGGGCACTCTGTGTGGGTTACTGTGAAAAATATTTCAATAGTAATAACACTATTAAAAAAATATAACATTAAATATATTGAAATTGGAAAGAAAAGAGACTCTCTTTTCGGTAAGGTTATTTCTCAATTTCAATATAATTTTAAGTTACTAAAATTAGTAAATAAGAATCAAATAGAAATTGGGATTGGGACTTCAATAACGATTACTCATGTTTCAATGTTATCAAAGATGAAATCTATTCTACTTGACGATGACGATGATGATATTCAACGTCTTTTTGTTAGATTCGCTCATCCTTTTGCAAACACAATATTGTCTCCAGAATCCTTAATTGGTCATAGAAAAAAGAAAAACACAATTTTTTATTCTGGATTTCATGAGTTAGCATATTTACATCCTAAAAGGTTTATACCTGATTCAAGTATTCTAAAAGAAGTTGGACTCAAAAAAAATGAAATGTTTTTCATAATGCGTTTTAATGTTTTTAAAGCACATCATGATGTTGGAAATAAAGGAATGACTATAGAGCAAAAACAAAAACTTATCACGCTTTTAAAACCTCATGGCAAAATTTTTATAACAACTGAAAGGGAGATTGAGCCAGAACTAAAGAAATATCAATTAACAGTATCGCCAGAGAAAGCACATTCATTAATGTATTATGCTACACTTTTTCTCGGGGACAGCCAAACAATGTCATCTGAAGCTGCAGTACATGGAACTCCATCCATTAGGATGAATTCTTTTGTGGGTCGTATCGCATATTTAGCAGAAGAAGAACATAAGTATAAATTATGCTTTGGCTTTAAAACAAATCAATTTGTTGAGATGTTACAGAAGGTAGAAACATTACTTAAAAACAAACAACTAAAAATAGAGTGGGAAAATAAAAGGCAAAAATTACTTTCTGACAAAATTGATGTAACGGCTTTTTGGGTTTGGTTTATTGAAAATTATCCAGAAAGCAAGAAAATAATGAAAAAATATACTGATTATCAATATAATTTTAAATAGAATATGAAAATAATATCAGTTGTAGGTGCAAGACCTAATTTTATGAAAGTTGCACCGCTTATTCATACTATTAATAATCATAATATAAAACGTAAAAATAAAATTAATCATATATTGGTTCATACTGGTCAACATTATGACGATAGAATGTCAAGGATATTTTTTAATTCTTTAAATATTCTTGAAGCTGAAATCAATTTGGGGGTTGGATCAGGAACACATGCTGAACAAGTTGGTCTATCTATGATTGGACTGGAAAAGGTCTTTATTAAAGAAAAACCAAATTGGGTTATTATATATGGAGATGTTAATGCAACAATAGCAGCAACACTTGTCGCAAAAAAACTGCATATAAATGTATGCCATGTAGAGGCTGGATTAAGATCTGGAGATATGAAGATGCCTGAAGAAATTAATCGTTTAGTTACTGATCGTTTATCTGATCTTTTATTAGTTCCAGACAAAATATCAATCAAAAACCTTAAGAAGGAGGGAATTCTAGCATCAAAAATTAAATTTGTTGGGAATATCATGATTGACACACTTGAAGCAAATCGACAAAAAGCTTCATTATTAACTATTGATAAAATAGTGTCTCAAAACTTAATTCTAAATCAATCAACAACTTTACTCTCATCCTCTAGAAATTCTAAGAAATTGGATTTTGCTCTTTTAACCTTACACAGGCCATCAAACGTTGATCAGAAAAAAATACTAAAACCAATAATTAATTTCCTTCTCGAAGAGGTAAGCAAAAATCAAAGCATCATTTGGCCAATCCACCCACGAACTCAAAAACAATTACAGAAATTCAAGTTATGGGATGAAGTTCTATTAAATGAGAAGCTATTGCTATTACATCCTCTTGGCTACCATGATATGCTTAAACTCAACATGGAAACCAAAATTTTACTTACTGATAGCGGGGGCTTGCAAGAAGAATGTACTATTCTTGGCACCCCTTGTTTGACATTGCGCAGGAATACTGAAAGACCTATTACACTTAGAGAACATGGAGGAGCCTCTGTTCTTGTGGGTAACAACATAGAAAAAATAAGAAAAGAATATCTGGAAACTCTTCGCTTAGATAGAAAGCCTAAGCGTCCTGAACTTTGGGATGGGAAAACAGCGATTC
>CAYQSO010000008.1:0-28031 GCA_964420205.1 uncultured Candidatus Saccharibacteria bacterium | reverse complement strand
AAACCCTGTGAAAACCGACAAACAAAGATACGACATATCTTGTTTTTTAGATTCAGACAAATGAAAACTATCAAATATTTTATTCATTTGATTATTCAAGTCCTCAGAATAAATTGCCTCTTTTATTACATCTGGCAACTCATTCCATCTATCTAAAATTTGATTTCTTGTTACTTTTATCATTTTTATAGATTATTTACCTTTTTTATCATCTTTTTTATCTTCCTTTTTATCAGCTCCGGGGTTGTAAGCGCCTGCAATTAATGCAGACATCCCTCCTTTCATCTTACTTGCAAGAGCTTTAAGTCCAGGGTCCCCGGATTTAGACATTACGTCCCAAACACTTGAATAATCTCCTGAGCTTTCAGCTTTTTCTAACAACTTATTCATATCAACTTCTTGCATACCAACTCCTTCGCCTGTAGCTTTATCAATAATCTCTTCCTTTATTGGACCACTGGAACTTATATAGTTTTCAATAAGTTTTCTATATAATGCCTTTAACTGCATATCTTTTAACCTTGGTACTGTTGTATTAAATGCACGCCCTAAATCTTTTGACATATTTTCTATATATGTTCCTTGTAATGCTTCGGTAACGTCAGGACCCAACCCCAACACATCGTCCTTAAAACTTCCATCATTTTTTACACCCAAAACCTCTTTACCTATATTATCTGCATAATTAGCCCAGTCCTTAGGACTAAATTTACTCTGAGTTTCAGAAATTGATTTTTTAAATTCCTCTATCGCTTGTTTCTTCTCTTCTTCATTTCTTGCAGATTTTATTTTTTTCAACAAACCTGAAGACTTTCTACTCATAAATCCTTTTTCAAGGCTAGAGACTGCCTTATCTTTTCCCATACTATGCAACTTGTTCATTGCTTTATCGACTCCTTCAGTTCCAATTTCCTTAATTACATCATTTAATTTGCCTTTTGATTGTAAATGTTCTACTCCAATCGCAAGTTTTTCGCCACTAAGACTAGGCAACATCTTTGTAATTTCTTTATTATTAAGATTTGACAAACTCTTTTTGAAATCCTCAGAACTTCCTTGTGCCTCTTTCCTGGCTCTCCCATGTGCCTTTGTTAATCCTCTACCAAGTGCTCCTACTCCAGGCACTTTTGCAAATCTAGATGTTGTTATAGCAGAACCAGCTTTATCAAGATTCATCCCCTTCAATGCTCTATATCCAGTTCTTCTAGCCCTTAACGCTGCCTGTTTCTTTGTCCAGTCTTTTGTTTTGCTAGCAATATTCACAGCCATTGAACTACCCCCTTCTCCAGTTTTTTGAGCTATTTTCATTCCTCCAACCAAAAACATCACCATCATAATAGTATTCATAAAATACCCAAATCCTATATTTCCTATTGGCGTTGCGTCTGGCACCGCACTACTTGCTTGATCATAGAATTTGTTTGCATTATCACCAGTCGTTATTATAAGAGTGAGCCATATGAAAAATAACATCACAGGAGCATAAAGACACCAATGGATAAATTGACTCCACCATTGTTTCCATAATTTTTGTGTGCTTGGGAATACCCAAAACAACCACACTATAGGAGATAACACCAACAAGAAAGACAGTATAAAATATCTAGCCAAAAAAGAAAATGCCAATCCTACTAAAATGAGGAAGACCATAATTTCAATCAATATGGCAACGTGAAGACCAGCTATTTCTAACAAAGATGGCGCTTCTTTAGCTACAACTCCAAATCTTTTCAAAGTAGCTTCTGTTAAAACAGCCATTGCTTCATCAGGATTCGCCGCCCCCCAGATAATATTGACTCCCATTTTTTTTAAATAGTCCCAATTAGATCCACCGTCATTACTATCTTCATTATTTTGCGAATCACCGCTTTCATTAACTGATTCGTTCTCAGAAATAGTCGTTTGTAACGATTCTGTATCAAAAACATCTGTCAGTTTTTTAGCCAGCATTCCGTTGCTATCTTCGCCCTCTATCTGCTCTAGAAAATAATTTGAAAATGAATTAGTTATTTTAATAACTGACCCCGCCAGAACCAAACTGAAGTTTATTAGCAACGCAGCCACTATCAACTTCCAGAGAATAGATTGTGCTGTGTAATCTTTATATCTGAGTATCGTAGCTATTGCTATTATTATTATCCCAAATACGAACCCTAGATTAGCTATATCTCTTAAAACACTCCAACCTATTGTTATAAATGGCGGGTCAAACTCCAATATTGTTTTGTTGAGATAAAGAGCAGCTGAAACCATATATGCTCCCAATTTAACAAACCAACTAAACACCCATAAAATTAACGACAGAATTACTTTAAAAATAGAGCCTATTAATCCCAGAGATACGCTTGATGGCTCCTTTGGATTACCATCATCACCACCTGTAGGGACTCCTCCTTCTTCCGTTTCTCCATTATTATTCCCAGCATCGTTATTGCCCGCTTGAGTTTCAATTCCTTGATTCTCTCCACCTCCAGCGTCTTGAGCATTTACAAAACTACTAGCAAAAGAAAATACAACAGCGACTATTACAAGAGCTATGCCTATTTTTTTTAATCTATTTGCCCATCTTTTTGAAATCATAAAATCAGTCTAAAAAATAGAATTTAATTTATATCCTAAATAAGCAAATTTATTTTTTTGCCACAAACTTGCTTGTGTGCATGAATCATTGTTTGTTATGTAAGAATACAATGACTCATATATACTTTTATACATTACTTCTAGACCCCCTTGCCCACCAGCACTAATAGATGATAGATCTCCATTTATAACAGGATATCTATTAATTAGATTCTGATAATCATCTATCGCTTGTATTGTTATTAGTGAAGATGAGCCTGGCTCGCTTGGGTCAAAACTTGTCATAAAACCAAGACCACTTTCAGCATCTGACAAAGCTTGTTCAAATCCTGGCTTAGAAGACTCTAAGAAATTAAGTAAATCACCCACAGTAGAAGTTTGCTCTTCTCCATTTGAATCTATATATGCTATCTCGTCTGATGTGCAACTAACACCGCTTGCTACCTCTATTCCTGAATTTATATAACCCAATACACCGTTCACATAATTTATGAAATCCTCATAATTGTTTATTATATTATTTAAATCACTTCTATTAATCTCTTCTACTAAGTCCGATGTTCCACTTTCATCAAAATAACCAACATTTTCATCATACTCATACGCCCCTGAAAATCCCCCAGAAGCACTATCTAAGACTTTCTTTACCATAACATTAACAAGTGCTGAGATTATACTCTCTACGTTTGTTAGATATTTACCATCAAGACCTATTGCCTCTGTTGCAGATTTAGCAACAGCATCTCCAGGAGTTAGTGTTTCCCATTTAGCACAAAATGCCTCATCTACACTACTCATACACGCGGAATCTCCCGGTTCACACTGCCCCCTAACTTCTGCTTGGTCATATTCTCCATAACTAACACACCTCTTCATCCCCAGAAATCCACTAGAAGAAAGGGCTTCATTTTTTCTTGCCTCAACTTCGGCTCTGACCTTCGCATTATATTCATCTTCTATCATTATGCTTGTTAACCAGTAATTATTTGAGGGTATAAGCATCTCATCATAGCTTATCCAACCACCACTCTCTATGAAATGACCTGAATTTTTTAGATTATTTTTAAAATCTTGAAATGTGCACTCCAATGGCAATCTCCCATATCCGTAATTTAATCTACCTCTTAAATTAACTTTTATGTTTGGCATAAAAGGAGAACATAAATTTACTCCCTCGGTTACTCCTTTTAGTTTCTTATTTAAATCATTAAAAGCAATGTCTCCAGCCTCCCCAAGATAAGATTTCCAATCTCTCACATAATAAGGGTCTCCTTCATTATAAATAGACCTAACTATATCGTCTGTTAATCTATCAACCATTATTTTTACAATCTGGTCTCTTAAAACCTTCATCATGTCTTCTTCCGCCCATCTGGCAAGCTCTTTTAACGTCTGTTCTATTGTTTCTGCTATATGAGTGGGGTCTATAACCCAGCCACCAACACCCCAAGCTACAACTCTCAAATTAGGATAAAAAACACCAGACAAAATAATCGCTGACATTATGGTTAATAGAAATATTTTTTTAAAAAAATTCATAAATCAACTATTTATATAAATATTTATCAATTGATTCTGTTATTGAGTTCCAGTCTTTTATTAATTCTGGAAAATATTCAATCAAAACATACGCCCTTAAAGGATCTTCATTATATTTTAACATACTATATAAAACCGATGAAAGATTTTTAAAGAATATTATATTATCACTATGAAAGCCTATTAAAGATTGAGGAACTTTCATATTTAAAAAAGCGTTGTAAGTAGAATTTATATCTAATATCAATGCTTCTACACCGCTTGTATTGGAACTTCCTATTATGCCATCAAACAAATTATTTATTGAATCTATATTTTCTATCTTTGGCATTATCTCAGATATAAGGAAGGTATAATCTGTCCAATATTTTTCATAAACTTTAGGTGAATCTGACACTATGTCCAATTTAGAGTTATCAATTTTATAGATTATTCCAAAATCTTCTGGATATATATTATCCGATATTTCAGAGATATCATTTATATTATTTAAATCTATTTTTTCTAAAAGATTTTCTGTAGCTGAGCCTTCTAAGTCCTTTTCATTAACTATCCCGTCTGCCATAAACTTATCACTTATATTTAAAGCTATTTTATTTGTTATATTTTCTATTTCCTGATTAGGGTCTTCTATAAAACTGCTTTTTGTGTTGCCACTAGTTTCAAATGAATATGTGGAATTATTTTCACTAAAATAATCTGAGACATAAGAGAAAACACCACCAAAAATCCAATACCCAGAGAACAATCCAGCTATTATTAAAAAGGTTATAAAGGCTTTTTTGTCTGTATCCATTAACTATATTATAGTATAGAAAATCATATAAAAGAAGCGTATAACTTCATTATATTTTCAAAATTTAATTGATGAGCTCTTAAATTATTTTTTATATTTAAATCTTCAAAAATTTTATCTATTTTCTCATTTTCATATCCACCAGCCAGTAAATTGTTCTTTAATGTTTTTCTAGGCTTGCTAAATATTATATTTATAAATTTATAATATTCTTTTGAATCTACTTCTTTATATTTATTATGCGTTATTAACTTTATAATTACAGATTCAACCTTTGGAGGGGGAGAAAAATATTTTTTTGCAACATTACCCACTATCTCTGTCTCTGCCCAAAATTTTACCGACGCAGACAAAATATTCATCTTGTCTTTATACGCACACACTCTTTCTCCAACCTCTTTTTGTATCAACAAAACAGAACATTCTGGCTTAATTTCCAACTCGCCAATAATTCTCAAGAGATATCCTGTTATATAATATGGGATATTCCCAACTATTTTATACTCAGAAAAAGAAAAATATTCTTTTACAACATCAGAAATTTTTTTAGTAGCGTCTCCACTAATTATTTTCAGAGATCCGTCTTGAATTTTTTCAGAAAATTTATCTTTTAAAATTTCTATCAACCTATCATCTTTTTCTATCGCTACTACATTAGCTTCTTTATCTAATATAAGACCCGTTAATTCACCGTGCCCTGGTCCTATTTCTAAAACGTTATCTCCTTTTTTTACATCTAGAACTTCTACAATTCTGCTTAGCTTTTTACCGCTTTTTAAAAAATGCTGTCCTAGTTTTCTTGGCATATTTATTAAATTACTTTAACTCTCCCCATTTATGTCCTAGTTTTATATCTGCTATCAGAGGAACTTTCAATTCATAAACTCCTTCCATCCAAGATTTAATATCTTTTAATACTTCGCTTTCTTTGTCTTTCTCAATAATTTTATTATTTATTTCAAATATTAATTCATCGTGAATTGTTAATATCATTTTTACATCATCCCCCAACGCCTTTTCTTTTATTTTTTTATCAACTTCTATCATTGCTAGTTTTATTATATCCGCAGCTAAACTCTGTAGGGGCATATTTATAGCCATTCTTTCTGCCTCTGAAGAATACATCTGATTTGGTGAATTTATGCTAGGCAATTTTCTAAATCTTCCATTTTGATTAACTGTTCTATTGTTTGCCCTAGCATAATCTAATATTTTAGATTGCCACATCTTTATTGAAGGGAAATTATTAAAATATTTTTCTATAAATTCTTTTGCCTCTTTCATTGATATCCCAGCTTGTTTTGAAAATGCTCTTGGCCCCATTCCATAAATAATTCCGAAATTCAAAGTCTTAGCTATTCTTCTTCTCTGATTAGATACATCTTTTGCATCCAATCCAAAAACTTTTTGAGCTGTAAGTCTATGTATATCATCTCCATTATTAAATGCATCTATCATGTTTTTGTCTTCAGATAATGAAGCTAGAACTCTAAGCTCTATCTGCGAATAATCAAAAGAAGCCAATGACCACTCATCCGGAGCACTAAATATATTTCTTATATCATTAGACCACTCGGATTCTTGTGGAATATTCTGTAAATTTGGAGACTGACACGACAATCTACCAGTTGAAGCACCTAATTGCAAAAATGTCGGATGAACCCTACTATTATCATCTGTAATTTCTTTGTAAGGATCTAGATATGTAGTCTTCAACTTAAAGACACTTCTGTATTCTAAAATTTCTTCAATTATGGGAAATTCTTCTTTGATTTTTTCTAATCTGTCTGCCGAAGTGGATTTTATTTTAGCTCCTTTAGATTTAAAGTATTCTAAAAGCTGTTTTGGGGAATTTAGATTTATATCTTCTCCCATTTTCTTTAATATCTCGCTTCTCTTCTTATCAACTTCTTTACTTATCCTCTTTTCAACATCCTCAAGAGATTCTTTATCTATTGAAATACCTCTTTTCTCCATTTCAGCTATAATAGGTATGAGTGGCATTTCTATATCCCAAAATACATACTCAGATTTTTCTTTTTTTATCCTATCTTTCAATATAGAAAATGCAGATATCAAAAAATCTCTTTTTTCTAAAATTTTAGAAAACAGCAAAGCTGACAATTCTTCATAATTTTTAAACTTTTCTCCAAGCAACTGAAATCCTATTTCTATATCAGCAAAAGGAGGAATAAATTTATTTTTTTTGTATATGTCTTTTATGCTAAAACCAACCTTTAAATCACTGGAATTTAAATTAACTTGTTTATTGTTATTTTCATCTAGAATTATAAAATCTTTGTCTTTTGATTTAGAGATATTTTTTGATTTTTTATTATTAGACAAATCATTTTCTTTTATATCTTTGTTTACAATCATTCTTTTTACTAAAGAATTGAACCCCATTGAGTTAAAGTATTCTATTATTTTTTTATCATCGTAATTTATTTCTAAATTAAACAAGTCTGTAGATATTGGAACATCTTTTATTATAGTAGCTAGTTTTTTTGATAGAATAACTTGGTCTTTTTGCTTAATTATCTTTTCATATAACTTATCCTCTTCTCCGTTTTTGAAATAATCTTCCAATGAATCAAATTTTGAGAGAATATGAGTAGCTCCTTTTGGACCAACTCCAGATGCGCCAGGTATATTGTCTGATTTATCTCCCACAATTGCCTTATAATCTATTACTTTTTCAGGGTAAACGCCTAATTTTTTGTAAACCTCCTCAGAATTATATTCAATAGTCTCTGATATGCCTTTTTTAAATGTCTCAACAACAACTTTCCCATCATCCACCAATTGAAGAGAGTCTAAATCACCTGTAAATATTATTACTTTTAAATTTTTTTCGTTTTTAAATTTTTCAGCAAGAGTTCCTATTAGATCATCTGCCTCATACCCAGGCTTTTCTATCGTGTGAACTGAAAATGCATCAAATACATCGTGTGCTTTAATTATTTGTTCTATTAACTCTTCGTCTGCTTTTGGTCTATGTGCCTTATATTCTTTGAACTCTTGCTTTCTAAAAGTTGGTTCTGGTCTATCAAATAAAGCAACCGCATACTCTGGAGATATTTCGTTTTTAATTTTTAATAAAACGTTAGATAATCCATATATTGCTCCGGCTGGATTGTTGTCTTTATCATTTAATTGAGGCATCGCATGATACATGCGATGAATTAAAGAATTCGCGTCTATTAATATAAGTTTTTTCATTTGTTTATTAACATAATTTTAACACATTGTTTATACTTCTATAAATTTTTCCACTTTTACTTATGCACAATCTCTTTATATGATATAATATGCACATAATAAATAAATTGTGGTCTTATATTTATAATTAAAAAACACATAATATGGACAATAATCAACCTTTAAATAATCCTAATAATTTTGGAGGACAACCGGTGCCACCATCAAATCTGCCAAAAACAGACGAGCAACCTAGCGGAGAGCAAAATCCCATAAACACACCCTCCATGCCATCTGGAAATCCTTTTGAACAAGGGGCTCCAGCTTCACAAGGAGCTTCAGATATACCAGCTCCCCCATCAAATGAAGAGGAGAATGTTGCTGTCAGAACAATGAAATCTGATTCTGAATCAATAAAACAAACGGGTGGGGATATGCCAAAATCAGAAATAGTCACTGCTCCTGATATAAATATTGGCGGGGAAGAACAGAATACAACTCCACAACAGCCAAACACTCCAATACAATCACAACAACCCAACCAACCAGAAATCGAAACTCAACAAACGCCCCCTCCATCAAACATTCCACCTCAAGAACAAGCCCCTCAACAGCCAGAGCAACCAAAATCATCTGGAGGAGGTTCATCTATTTTAAAAACAATATTAATAATAGTGGGTATAGTAATCTTAGCTGGAGCAATAGGGTTTGGAGTATATTATTTAATTTCTTCATTAAATAAAACACCTGAAATCCCAACGAATAACAATACTCAAAACGAAAATACACTTCCTATAGTTAATGAAATTAATAATGAGGAAAATAAACAAACAGCCACTAGCACAGTTGAAACAGAGCCTGCATTCACACACACATCTATAATAAGTTCCCCAGATTCTTCAGCAACAGTATCTTTAGAAAAGATAACACTAGATAATTTATTGTCAGGAATATCATCAACAACAGTGCCATTATTAGCGGAAGGAGAAGTAAAAGATTTAAGTTTCTATGTAAAAAATGAGGAGAGTGAAAGATTACTAGAATCATCCGAGATATTAAATTTATATTTCCCTCAAATCTTCTCAGAATTGGCTCCGTTGTTTAAGAAAGATTTTACTTCTTGGATATATTACGACAAAATAAATTCTATAGTCCCTAAATTAGGTTATGTGTTTGAATTAGAAGATGGATTGACTATAGATGAGGTAATACCAGCCGTCTCATTAATAGAATCTGACGTTGAAGCATTATCTAAAATATTTATTGATGAAGTTGAAGCCCCAGAAAGCCCTGAATTTGATGACGGCGCTGTTGAAGATATGGATGTTAGATTTTTATTCTACTCAACAGGCAACGTTCTAGAATATGGATGGCTCAAATCAGGAGAAAGAATTTTTCTTGTAATAGGAACTTCATATAAGCAAATGGTTGATATTGTAAGTAAATTATCAAATAATTAAATTAAAAGATGGACAACAAAGAACAAAATAAATATAAAAATAACTTGATTGAGGAAAAAGAAAGACTACAAAAAGAAATCAAGGAATTAGAAAAAATGCCAGACATGGGAGACGAGCCAGGATTCCAAGACGAAACAGAAGAAGCAGAGGAATTTTACAATCAGCAAGTTAGGGCAGATATTCTAAGAAACAGGGTTTCTGATGTAGAATCTGCATTGTTTAAAATACAAAAATCAGAGTTTGGAACCTGTGAAAAATGCGGCAAAGAAATGGAAGAAAACGCCCTGAGTATAGACCCTGCACGAGGACTTTGCATCTCATGCTCTAAAGAAGAGAATAAATAATTACTGCGCCAACTGGCGCAGTTTTATTTTATGAAAACAAAATTATCAAAAATATTTTCTGCAGAAATTGAAGGGATAAATGCTAGGCTTGTAGAAGTTGAAACAGATATAAATGTAGGACTGTCTTCTTTTACTATAGTGGGCTTGGCAGATAAATCCGTTTCTGAAGCAAAAGAAAGAGTTTCTTCTGCCCTAAAAAATTCTGGGATTAAACCTCCTACAAGAGAAAACAGAAAAGTAACAGTAAACCTAGCCCCGGCAGATATAAAAAAGAACGGATCTCAGTATGACGTATCAATAGCTTTAGGATATTTAAAATCATCAGATCAAATCGGGCCATTTGATTCTAGTGATAAAATTTTTATTGGCGAACTTGGTTTGGATGGGATGATTAGAGATGTCCCAGGTGTTTTGAATATATGCATAATGGCTAAAAATAGAGGATTTAAAAATATTTTTATACCCAACGGGAATAGAAAAGAAGCATCTATAATGGAAGGTGTTAATGTATACCCAATAAAAAATCTTGAGCAATTGATATCTCATTTGGAAGATAAAAAAAAGATAGACCCGATTAAAAAAATGGAAATTGAAAAGATAAGCGAAGAATACGATATTGATTTTAAAGATATAAAGGGACAATACGCAACTAAGAGAGCTCTAATTGTTGCAGCAGCTGGTAATCATAATATTCTTATGACTGGAACTCCTGGTGCAGGAAAAACAATGTTAGCTAAATCACTGATATCTATATTGCCTGATATAAGCCTGGAAGAATCTATAGAGATTATGAGAATTTGGAGTTCTGCCGGTCTCTCAAAGAGTAAGAAGTCTTATTTCCAAAGACCTTTTAGATCTCCTCATCACTCTTCATCTTTAGTATCAATAGTTGGAGGAGGGCAAGACCCAAAGCCAGGTGAAGTTAGTTTAGCCCACAGGGGAATTTTATTTTTAGATGAAATACCTGAATTTGGAAAACAGGTTTTGGAATCCTTGAGGCAACCTTTGGAAGATGGACACGTAACAATAGCAAGAGCGAGAAAGACTTTAGTTTTCCCAGCTAAGACTATGTTGGTTGCCGCTTCAAATCCATGTCCTTGTGGATATTTTAGAGATAAAGAGAGGCAATGCACCTGCACACCAAATGAAATTTCAAAATATCAAAAGAAAATTTCTGGTCCATTGTTAGATAGAATTGATATTCAAGTGTGGACTAAAAGAATAAAATCTGAAGATTTTAATAACAAAGATTCAGAAAATTCTGAGGATATAAAAAAGCTTGTAAATAATGCGAGAAAACTACAGATAGAAAGATATAAAAATGCCGGCTTGCCAACAATATCCAACAGCGAGTTAAGTTCTAAGCAGATAGAAAAAATTCTCAATGTATCTCAGGAATCTAAGGCTATTCTAGATAAGGCGCTTGATAATGCAATTATAACTGCAAGGGGATTTTTCAAAACAATAAAACTTGCACAAACTATTGCTGATTTAGAAAATAGGGGAAGAATAGAAAAAAATGATATAGCAGAAGCTCTTTCTTACAGAATCCAACAAGAAACTATATAGAATATCTTTTGCCTTTTATACTAAACTCTTTTAGAATAATTTGGTTAGTTATTCTATGCTTTCAAAATTAAATGACAAACAAAAAGAAGTAGTTGAACAAGGAGATGGTCCTATATTAATAGTTGCGGGGGCCGGCTCTGGAAAAACAAAAACCTTAACAGCAAGGCTCGCTTATTTAATAGCAAATAATAAAGTTTCTCCTAAAAATATCTTAGCAATAACATTTACAAACAAAGCTGCTGAGCAAATGAAGTCCAGAGTAAACAAAGAACTTGCTAAATTTTATAATATAAAAATAGATGCTAAAAATTATCCATTTGTTGGCACCTTCCACTCATTTGGAGCAAAAGTTTTAAGAGAAAATCCTAAATATTTTAATAGGACTAAGGCTTTTTCAATATATGATAGGAATGACTCTATAAAAATAGCAAAAGAAATATTGGGAAATCCAAATCAAAAAGAAAAAGTTAAGAAAAAAGATATAGCCATACTTTTAAATAAAATTTCTAAAATTAAAAGCGAATTATTAGGCGAAGTTGATATAAATGAATCTAGAAACTCTAAACTATGGAATAATTTTTTGAAATACGAAGAAAAATTACAAGAAAATAATGCATTCGATTTTGATGATTTAATAGAAAAGCCTGTAAAACTTTTTTCTGAGAATGAAGAAATGTTGAGTAAATATAGAGATAAATATAGATATGTATTAGTAGATGAATTTCAAGATGTTAACACTGCACAATATCAACTTATAAAACTTCTTGCAGAAAAACACAGGAACATAAATGTTGTTGGGGATGATCAACAATCAATATATAAATTTAGATTTTCTGATTTTAGAAATTTTTTGAATTTTGATAAAGACTGGCCCGATGCAAAAATATTTTTATTGGAGCAAAATTACAGATCTACAAAAAACATTGTAGAAACTTCTTCAGATCTAATATCCAGAAATTCAATGCAAAAGAGAAAAAAATTGTGGACTGAAAATAATGCTGGAAATCCCGTAGAAGTTATTAGTCACAATAATGAATATGACCAGGCAGATTTTGTTGCAGAAAAAGTTAGAGATTACTTAGAAAATAAAAAAAGTATTGGGATATTATTCAGAACAAACGCCCAGAGCAGGGCATTAGAACAAATACTTATAAATTCTGGAATAGAATATTCCATTTTCGGAGCATTATCTTTCTACGATAGAAAAGAAATAAAAGATATGACGGCTATATTGAGAGTCGCTTTAAACCCTAAAGACAAAGTTAGCATAGAGAGAATTGAAAAGGTTTTTTATAAAAAGAAAACTGCAAAATTATTAGAAGAGCTGCCTAAAAAATCTGAACTAAAACCTTTTGATTTAATAAAATGGATAGTTGAATATACTGAATACATTCCTTATTTAGAAAAAAACTTCTTGAATTACGATGAAAGAATAGAAAACATTGCTGAATTAATATATTTCTCAAAACAATTTGATAACTTACATGACTTTTTAGAAAAAATTACATTAACAAACCCCCTAGATTGGAATAAGAAATCTAAAAGAAAGAAAAGAGATTTTTCTGGTTTAAATCTTATGACAATGCATTTGTCCAAAGGATTGGAATTTGATGTTGTTTTTGTTGTTGGAGTTAATGAGGGGTTATGCCCACATCAGAGATCTTTATTTTCATCAGAAGAAATAGAAGAAGAGAGAAGGTTGATGTATGTTGCCATGACTAGGGCTAGAGAGGAACTTATTTTAAGTTTTTATGACATGCCTTCAAGATTTTTATCTGAATTACCTGGAGATAAGGTAAGATTTCAAAATCAAAATATTGATAGTAGCCCAAGTATATATGACGAAGATGATGAAATAAGTAAAAGGGGATATTTAATAGAATACGATTAAAAAAGCGCCGATACTAGACCGACGCTGTGTTAATAGAAAGCTCTCATGGTTCACCAGGTATAAGAAATACCCAGCGTTACCCCAGCAAGGACAATGTCCTCACTTCTCTCACTCCAGGTTCCGGTAACTCCATACTCTGTTGGGACTGTAAAAACTGGCGCCAACGGCATATTTGCCATTGAGACTGCTTTTACTCCTGCCTTTAGGGCAAAATGCTTTGTAATTTGATACCCAAACTCCAAATTTGCCTCAGTTACAATAATTGCCCTGTTTTTTGACTCATCAAAACCTGAATTCACTTCGTAGAATGATGTGCTTGATGAAATTTCGTTGAAATTAATCCAAGAAATAGTCCTGGAAGACTTACTCCCCCACATCCCCTCATTGTTACCAGAGCCGAGAACAACCCCGAATCCAATATCGTATGAGAGTTTCCACTTTTCATTCTCAAACTGATCCTTGAAACCAATGTAAGGCCCAGCTCCCTGGAATTCAACCCGCGACACAGCCTCGAGTATATCCTTCCCAGACATAATCTTGGTGCCGTACCAGCACCCACTTGTCGCGGTTTTGTATCCGAAATCATTGTTGATATCCAGATACTTAATTCCGAACTCAAGGTGATTGAGGGCGTAAGTAATATCTACCGACAAAACCTCCCACCCCTCAACAAGAGTGTACTTGATTCCAGAAACTCCATTTTCTGAATTTTTGTTCGGAAAAGGAGCCAATACATGCTGGGGATTGCCCGGTAAAATCAGCCCCTGAAACATACCTGAGTCTTCGTTCTGGAATTTTTCATCAAGAGAATTCCTTTCAGAAATTTCCCAGAAATTAATACCCCATCTCCCGTTTGAGATTTTGTATACGGGAATTGAGAATGAATCTCCCATGGTTTGGATGTCGAAATATGACATCTCTCCATCCACACCGAATGTGTTTGAAGCAGAGGTGATGTAGTATATCGGCTCATCGCTCAATTTGAGAGTATACCCCTCAAACACAGAGGGATATCCGTACATCTGGACTGCCCAGGATGAAACGGAAAATTCCCAATCGCCACCTTCACTCGCCTGAACAACAGGCGATACCGCAAAAAACAAAAACATAAGACAGAAAATCAACTTTTTCATTTCCTTCTCCTTTTTGTTACTCCCTTTCGGGAAATTTGTAAAAGAGCTTTCTTCTGCGTAATATATTACAATATTTATATAAACAAGTCAAGTTTTTTGAGCGAATATGCTAACTTATAATAAACGGCCCAGCCCTTTTTACAAAAGAGCGGGACCGTTTATTAAACCTAATTACCTTATAGCTATTTACCAGTACCCCCACTTAACGCCTTAACAGATAATGAAAGTTTTCCGTTGTCTGCTTTGATAACTTTTGCTTTTACTGTATCACCCTCTTTAACAACGCTATTTATATCTTTAACGAAATCGTTTTTAAATTCTGAAACATGGACCATTCCATCTTTTCCGCCACCCAAATCAACTATTGCACCGAAGTCCATAATTTTTATAACCTTCCCCTCAACAATATCCCCAACTTCATATTCTTTTGTTATATCTTGTATGTATTGTATTGCTTTTTCTGCATTTTCTTTTGAGCCTCCAGAAACAAACACCGAGCCATCTTCATCAATATCAACTGAATCTAATCCAAATTGCTCTACAATTCCATTTATAACCTTACCACCAGAACCAATGACTATTCCTATTTGCTCTGGCTTCACTGATGTCTTTAATATAGTTGGAGCAAATTCAGATATTTCTTTTCTTGGTTCCGAGATTGCTTCACTCATCTTTTTCAAAATAAGGATTCTTGCGTCTTTAGCTTTTTGTAAAGCCTCTTTAAATATATTCATATTAATTCCCTCAATCTTAACGTCCATTTGAACAGCCGTTATGCCGTCTTTTGTTCCTGCTACTTTGAAGTCCATATCTCCATAATGATCTTCTGGACCTTGAATATCTGTTAAAACTTTAAAATCATTTTTATCACTAGAACTATTAAATCCTTGATACGTCATCAACCCCATCGCTATTCCTGCAACTGGTTTTTTTATTGGGACACCAGCATCCATTAATGACAATGTCCCCGCACAAACAGATGCCATAGAAGATGAGCCATTTGATGACACTATCTCAGAAACAAGTCTTATTGTATAAGGAAATTCATCTTTAGATGGGATAATAGGCCTTAACGCTTTAGCCGCTAAAGCACCGTGCCCTATTTCTCGTCTTGAAGGAGCCCCCATTCTTCCTGTTTCTCCAGTAGAATAAGGAGGGAAGTTATAATGAAGCATAAACCTTCTTTTCATTGCTACCTCTATTGTCTCAACTATTTGTTCTGCGCTAGGAGGCGCCAAAGTAGTTATTGAAAGAGATTGGGTTTTGCCTCTAGAGAAAAACGCTGAACCATGCAATCTCTTAAATAATCCAACCTCTGCATTTAATTCTCTTACCTCATCCATTTTTCTATCATCAACTCTTTGTTCCTCTTCAAGTGCTTTTTTATGAACAATTTCATTTAATAAATCCTCTAAAACCAAATCAGAGTTTTTTATATCTATATCCATACTTTCTAATCTAGTCATTAATTCCTCTTTAACATTTGCTACTTTTTTATTTCTTTCTGCTTTTTCACCTGAAAACATAGCTTCGCTAAACTTATCACGAAAAGACTCTACCTCATCAAATAAATTTTTATCTATCTCAACTATAGCTACTGTCTGTTTTTCTTTTCCGATTTCTTTAACTATTTCTTCTTGAAATGAAATTAATTTTTTTATTTCATCTTGAGCAGAATTGAATAACCTTTCAAGATCGTTTTCTTGAGATTCATTTCCTGATATTTCTATCATATTTATCTTATCTTTTGTGCCTGCAAAAAATGCATCGTAAGCCTTATCCACTTCTAATGCATCTTCTAATTCACTATTTATTGGGTTTATTTTTAAATCTCCATTATTACCCAAAATTCTTATACCTGATACTGGCCCCTCCCATGGAATATCAGATATAGATAAAGCTACAGACGCAGTCATTAAAGCTAAGAAGTCTGGATCGTTTTCTTCATCGTAAGATAAAACTGTTAGCACTATTTGAATAGATCTTCTTAATTTGTCATTAAATAAAGGCCTTATAGCTCTATCAATCAATCTACCAGATAAAACTGCAAAATCAGATGGCTTGCCTTCTCTTCTAACAAATCTACTACCTAAAACCTTCCCGGCAGCATAGAACCTTTCTTCATAGTTTACTGTTAGAGGGAAAAAATTTGCGTCACTATCTTCGTCACTCATTACAACAGTTGCCAAAACAGAAGTATCTCCATACTTTCCTATAACAGATGCATTTGTTTGTCCTGCTAAGTCAGAAACTGTAAAACTCAACTCTCTCCCATAATAATCCATCTTAAATTCTTTTGCGTTTGGTAAATTCATATTTATTTTTATTTAGTTTTCTTTTTTGTATTAGTGCGACGTGATCTTATTAATAAATCTTTATGGTCTTCTAAGTTATGATACACGTCTGCAACTTCTTTTAATTTAGAAGATGTGCTTCTCTCAAATGAAACAACTTCAACTTGTCTCCCTCTTCCATTTTGAAGATACTCTACTAAAGGAATGAAATCTCCGTCTCCAGTCATAAGAATTATCACATCTAAAAATTCTGCCATCCTTATCGCATCAACTGCCATTCCAACATCCCAATCCGCTTTCTTCGCCCCACCTGAGAATATTTGTAAATCTTTTATTCTCAACTCTATTCCATTCTTTTCTAATGTTTCAAAAAAAGACGCCTCCGCTAAAGAGACATCGCTTTTAACAACATATCCTATCGCACGAATTAATTTTCTATCACCGACTACGTAATTTACTGCTTCAGCAAAATTTACTTTTGCTTTATATAAATTTTTAGCTGAATGATATAGATTTTGAATATCTATAAAAACACCTACTCGCTGTTCGTTATATTTCATAAACTCACTTTTATATTCAAATTTAAAAGAAAATAAATTATCTCTTTAAGCCTAGCTTATCGATAATTTTTTTATATTCATCCTCATTCTCCCTTTTTATAAAACTAAGAAGCTTCCTTCTTTTAGAGACCATTTTTAAAATACCCCTTCTTGAGGATTCATCTTTGTTATGCTTTTTTAAGTGATTTACTAATTCACTTATTCTGCGAGTTAAAAGTCCTATTTGAACTTGTGCTGAGCCAGTATCTTGCTCATGCCCTTGCATATCTTTTATTATATTTTGTTTTTTTCTTGTTGTTAACATATTGAGACAATATACATTGATTTTTCTTACAAGTCAATAATTTACAATATAAAGTGTCGCAAAATAAAAAATGTGATAGAATATCTCTATATGGGAGACATACAAGAAGATATAAAAAGATATCTTGAATACTTAGAAATAGAGAAAAACAGATCCCCAAAAACCATTGAGAACTATGGCAGGTATTTGAATAGGTTTGTGAGTGGAATGGAAATAAACTCTATAAAAGATATAGATAGAGAAAGTATAAGAAAATTTAGGCTTATTTTGGCTAGAAAATCCAATGGACGAAAAGGAACTTTATCTAAAAAAACTCAAGGTTATTACATAATAGCTATCAGAAATTTTCTTAAATATTTAATAAAGCAGGATATAACTCCAAATATATTACCGGAACAGATAGAGTTGCCCACCACTCAACAACATCAAATAGAGATAGCAGGATATTCTGAGCTAGAAAGACTTTTGAATGCTCCAGAAGGAGACTCACTAAGAGCTTTGAGGGATAGAGCTATATTGGAAATGTTATTTTCTACAGGATTGCGTGTATCTGAGCTGTGCTCATTATCTAGATATCACGATTTTTCAAAAGGAGAAATAACAATAAGAGGGAAGGGCGGTAAATTAAGAGTAGTATTTTTATCTGCAGGAGCTCAGGAGGTTATAAAAAAATATTTAGATAAGAGATCTGACGCCGATGAGGCACTATTCATAAGTATAACGAAAGCTAAAAATCCTAAAGTTATAGGCAGGATAATTCCAAGAACAGTCCAGAGATTGGTAAAAAATTACGCTAAAAAAGCTGGTATAGTTGATGTAAATATTACCCCCCATCAATTAAGGCACCAGTTTGCAACTGATTTATTAGAAAATGGAGCAGATTTAAGATCTGTTCAAGAATTACTAGGACACTCTAATGTATCAACTACTCAAGTTTATACTCACTTAACAAACAAAGGGTTGAGAGAAGTCCATAAAGCTTTTCACGGGAAAAGGAGAAAAGATTGACAAATACTAATTAAAGTTATATTGTAATTATAGCAAATTTATACAGGAGGCTGTAATGAAATATTATCCAAGAAGCAGATCTTTTACAGATAAACTGTTTGATGCATCCGCTTTTATATTTCTTGTTTCTCTGGTTCCTACTTTCATTTCTGGTATTTCTAGCAAAGAAAGTGCGTTAACGTTTCTCGTCATAAGCTTTGTACTAGCCATGTTAACGATCCTTATTGCATTTATCAACAATAAATTTTAGCCCCAGGCTTTCTGGGGTTTTTATTTATTAAAAAATAAATTAGTTAAACCTAATTACAAAATACAAGTTACTCACTACTCAACAGTGGGCAGGGCGGGACTTGAACCCGCACGCTTTGCAGCACTAGGTCCTAAACCTAGCGTGTCTACCAATTTCACCACCTGCCCTATAAATATTTAATGAAATTCTACTATCTAAAAAGTAAAAATACAATATCATAGAAATATTTTACATAAAACATTGACTAACTATAATATATATAGTATAATAAGCCCAGAACATCAAAAACTAAGGAGGAAAAGATGTTTAAAAAGACAAAAGAAGTGCTTTCTGGGCTCAAAGGATCTACTATTTTTATTATTGTGGAGTCCTTGTTTCTAATTGTTTTGGTTGTATTAGCAATTTTAGCAATAATCCTTCCTGGGATTTTACTGAAAGCTAGTATGGTTCTTATTGTGTTTGGGTTAATACAAATTTCTACCGACACCATTCCTTTGGTCCATAAAGGGATTGTTGTGATTCTTGGAAGGAGATTGAGACGTCCCATACTAAAAGAAGGATTATGGCCTGGAATCATACCCAAATTGATAAAGATAGAAAAAATTGATGTCTCAGTTAAAGTGGAAACGGTAAAAATCCAAAATGTTTTCGCTCCCGAAGACAGAGCAGAGTTAACAGTTAATGTTGAGATGCCATACAAGGTTATCGATCCTTATCGTTTTTACGAGATTAAGGACGATGCCTTAAAAAGGCTGAGAGCAATCTTGGAAGAAACCGTTAGATGGTTTGCTTCCGATAGGGGCTGCTATCCTAGAAACTTTGAAGAAGCCGTTGAGGCAGGCCCCAAGTTTACCAAGGCAATAGTAGGAGCCATCTACGGAGACCCTATACCGAAAGATGAGGAAGGCAATCACAAAAAGAAAGGTCAGATGTCTGAGGAAGAACGAAAAAGAAATTTCCGTTCAGAAGAAATGGCAGACAAACTGAAAAATGGGGAAGGTGAATTAGAAGTCCCCGGAACCGGATTGGCTATTTTGGGCCTCAATGTTGTTAGCGTTGAGCCAAGTGGGTCCCTAGCTCGCAATCTTGAAAACATTGCAAATGAGAGACAACAATTGGAATCTGAACCCATCCAGGGCGAAGCCATGATGAGAGTTATTGACAGAATGCTCTCCAAATTTGGCTACAGCGAAGATGCGATTGATACGCCAGAAAAGAAACTGAAAGCGCTGAAAGAAATGGGACTTGAAGACGTTAAGGGAGCTCTTCACGAATATGTTTCTTATGGCCAAATCAGTAAAGGTGAAATCTTCCGGGTAGAAGGATTGGAAGGACTTTTGCCGATTCTGGCAAAGATTATTGGAGGCAATAATGGCTGATTTGAAGTCTGTTGCGAAAAAAAACAAATTCTTTACTTTCGCACTCCTGTTTATCTCTCTTTATATTGGGAGTACGATCTTCCAAAACGCATGCCCCGCCAAGTCCGAGAAGAAAACCCAAGCCAGGGTCGTCAATTTTGATGTGGTGAAAACCACAATCAAAATCGGACCCAACGAAGAACGAGTCGTCCCGTTGGACGACAGGTGGTCTGGATGGATCACGATAGACCCGAGAGTTAATTTCTCGGGGCTGGTCGTGGACAGAAGCAACAGGAGCAGAAGTTGCAACACAATATTCCAGTTCAGAAATGGAACTGTGAGTGTCCTCTCTGAGGACGATCACATGCGTTACGAACCTTGGATGAAAACTTTCAGGGTTCGCCTTGAAAAAGGAACGGCCAAGCTCGTCATTGTGACGAACTCGGCAAGAGGGAGTAGGACAAGTCTTACAATCCCTCACTGAACTCAAAACCCCGCTCAAACGAGCGGGGCTTTTTTTAAATTTTAAAACTGTTTTATGCAGATAATCCAGACGATAGAGAATTTCTTACCAATTCTACAACTGCATATGACAATAGAGCTACACCTATTCCAATTGCAGCATATAGAAGCTGGCTTTTAGCGGTGCTAACTTTGTCTGAGTCACCTTTACTGGTGATGAAATTGTAAGCTGCAAGTAAAATGAATAATACGGCTACTATAAATACAACTGTATAAACCCAACGAACAGCTGTCATCAAAATTCCTACCCAACCACTTACCGTTGTTACTTGACTACCTCCTACACTCCCACCAAAACCAGGATCAGTTATTTGTCCAGGACTTTGAGCAAATGCAGGAACAAATGACAAAGTCGCAACAAGGCCTAAAACCATAACTGCTAATAATTTTTTCATATTTCTAAAATTATAAATAATAATTTTTTAATTAGACTCAATAACGACCTTTTTATTTATGTTTTAATGATATCAAAATATAAACGATTTATAAAGAATTTACACCTCCAGCACCACCAGAGCCAGAGCCTCCTCCAAGAAAATTACTAACTAGCAATGAGATTGAAGCTGATATTAATCCTAATCCTATACCTATAATCGCCCATTTCAATTGTGATTTTGCTTTCTTTATTTTGTCTGCATTATCTCCCCCTGAAACAAAATTATATGCGGACATTAATATAAAGATTATTGCTAATAAGAAAAATATAGTATATATCCACTTTACAATCTCCAAAAGTATTTCAACTCCTCCACCAACATCTGTTATTGGAGTTCCAAACTCATCTGCTAATGGGGCTATATCATTACTTTGAGCAATAACAAGACCAGAAAAACTAATTCCTATTAAAAATATTAAAGCCGATATTGATAATAATTTTTTCATATTAATTTGAGCTTAAGAAGTTGTTTATAATAAGAGAAAATCCTCCAGACAATAATGCAATTATTATTGCTATCACCGCATTCCTTATCATTTTAGTAGCTTTTCCTGTTTTACTGGAATCATCTCCAGCTGTTAAATAATTGAACGCCGCTAATAATATATAAACTACTGCTATTATGAAGAATAATGTATACAACCAACTTGCAGCCTTTTCAAACAAGCCAACAATTCCATCAAAACTGCTTATTGGCCCATCTGGGACACCTCCATCTGCAAATACAAATGGCGAGATAACAAACAAAGAAATGAAAAATATTGTTATTAATTTTATTGCTTTTTTCATATTTAAATATTGTTTAAATTTAATTCTAATTTATTTTATTGACCACTCACACCCAAAAATTCTTTGATTACACTTATCAATCCTCCAGCTAATAATATAATTGCATATCCAATAACAGCATACATTATTGTGTTTTTCCCACTTTTATACTTATTTTCATTGTCTCCAGCTGTAAGTATCTGAAATCCTCCCCATATTATAAATATAACCAATATAGGAGCACCTATTTTTATAAGCCATTCTATAAGAGTTCCTATTAGACCTTCGAATGTGGTATTTTCCCCCAAAGGATTTGTTAAGCCATGCGCAGATGGATCTGGATCTCCTTCTATGCCTTGAGACGATACATAAATTGGAAGTGAAGCCATTACAGCAATAAATGAATATAAATATTTTTTCATATTTTTATTATAACTTAAAAAATACCTTTATTATAGTTTCCACAATAAGCCATGCTCCGAATGCTATGGCAATACCTACAAATGTTCCTGTTATTATCTCTCTACCTCTTTTTACTTTGCCCTCATTCCCAGCGGAAGTAAGTATATTAATTCCACCCCAAATAACCATCAATACAGCTAATGGGATTGCTATTTTAAACAAAAGGAAGTTTATTACCTTATCCGCTAAAGTAAATAAATCCTTATATGTACATTGCCGTTGTCCTTCATTCCCACAAGGGACTAATCCTTGCGCAAAAGACAAATAAGGAGAAATTATCAAGATAAAAAATGCTACTAAAAGTACCTTTCTGAATATTCCTTTCGCTTTATCTGGTAACATATATCTATTTTATACTATTTATCTTATTTTCTATAGCTTTTATAGATTCCTGAGGGGTTGCCTTGCCAGACAATATTTCATCTACCGCATTGCCAAAGATTTTCTTTATTTCACTCCAATCCACCCTCTTCCAGCTAGATGCAAATAGGAAAGATCTTCCAAATACATCATCTTCAGTGCCAATTAATTTTTGTATTTCAACTCTAAGTGCTGGCAATCTATTTGTTTTTGTTAAGTACATATTATTAACTTGAGGATTTGATGTGACGTATCTTATAAAATCCCATGCAACGTAAGCCTTTTCCTGAACTACTTGCTTTGAAACAGCTAACCCCATATAAGATGCAAAAGTCTTAGGATTACTTACATTGACTTGAGGTAATTCTGCAATATCCATATCCAAAAATGGATTTCTTTCCTTTATGTCTTGGATGTCTTCTTTGTAGCCCATTATCATAGCCACATTCCCAGATGCAAATTCTGTATTTGAATTTAATTGATTAGCATTCCAGGTATAATAGGGGCTTATTGGATTAGAGAACTGTGTATAAAATTTTATTGCATTAACGGCACTATCACCAAGCTTAACTTCTAAACTATCTTCTTTATTTATATCTGAGCCTAGTTGTAGAATTATAGAACTTATTATATCCGCCATGTAATTCACGTTATTAGATGTGCCAAGAGCTGTTCCGGCTCTCAAAACCTCGTCATTATTAGTAAGATTTTTTGTTTTAACAACTGCATCAACAAAGTCATCCCAAGTCCTTGGGGCAAATATCACAGCATTGGCATTAAATATGTCTTTATTATATAGAAGAACAAGTGAATCCATATACAAAGGGGATGCAAAGACTTGCCCATCTCTCACAAAATCCTTAGAAACAACGTCTGGATAATAAGCCTTTAATCCATTTGCAGATATTAAAGCAGGTGGGGCGGGATACATTATTCCTTTATAGCCCTCAACCCAATCGCTTGGCACCATAAATAAATCAGGACCATTGCTTTCAGCTAATTTATTCAAAAGGGTTCTTTTATATTCATCTAAAGAATCAAAATTTGAGTAATTTATTTTTACGCTTTTATGTTCAGCTGTATAAGCTTTTACAACATCTGAAAATGCAGAGCTTTTATCAACTCCCCAAAAATTCAATGTTACGGCTCCGGATGGATAATTTGGGTCTCCTCCTTCACTTTTAAAAATAGGTATAACACCTACTACTCCCAGGACAATAATTAGAATAATAATCCCTGCTATTCCTAAGATTATTATTTTACCTTTATTTAACATTATTTATATAATAACAAATTTTATAGATAAGCTATAGCAACAACCCTATCTCCAGCGTTTACTCTCATAACACGCACTCCACTAGTCGCTCTTGAGCTAGTTCTTATTTTATCAATATTTGTTCTTATAACCTGTCCCTTAGAAGAGAGTATTAATATTTCTTTTTCGTCTCCTACTATATTATATGTGGCTATAGTCCCTGTTTTTTTGTTTATTTTAGCTGTTTTTATTCCTGTTCCTCCACGTTTTTGTTTCTTGTATTCACTTAATTTGGTTTTCTTTGCAAACCCATTTTCAGTTATAACTAGAACTTCAAAATCTTTATCCTTGCTTCCTTTTTTAATTAAATCTACTCCAACAACATAGTCTCCTTTTTTTAGATTTATTCCACGAACACCGGAAGCACTTCTACCCATTGATCTCAAGTCTTTCTCTTTAAATCTTATTGATTGAGCATTTGATGTAATCATCAATATATCATCATCCCCAGAAGAAGGCATCACATTTACTAGGACGTCATCCTTCTTAAGATTTATTGCTATAATCCCATTTCTTCTTACATTTGAAAAATCATCTATTGGAGTTTTCTTTATAACTCCATTTTTTGTTGCCATTACAAAATATTTGAATTCATCTTCTTTGTCTTTGTATGAAACAACAGCTTCTATTGTTTCTGTTGTTGGTATATCTAAAAAGTTTTGCACTAATTTACCTCCAGAAGTTCTTGAGCCTTGAGGTATTTCATAAACTTTTGTTTGGAATACTTTGCCGGAGCTAGTAAAGAACAGTATATTGTCGTGGCTGTTTGCATAAATAATTGACCTCAAGAAGTCATCATCCTTAACAGATGAACCCGATGAGCCCTTACCGCCTCTTTTTTGAACCTTGAATACTTTAGGGTTTAATCTTTTTATATACCCTTTTCTAGATAGAGAAATTATAACTTCTTCTTTAGGGATAAGATCTTCTTCTTTAAAGTTATCAAGTCCTTGTGCAATAACTTTTGTTCTTCTTTCATCTCCATAAGTATCTTTTAAGTACTTTAGTTCATCCTCTATAACTCGCATTATCTTCTTTTTAGATGAAAGTATTTCCTCTAATTCTTTTATTAGCTTCTTTTTATCTTTTAATTCATTTTCTATCTTTTGTCTTTCTAAAGATGCCAAGGTCTGTAATCTCATTTCCAAAATAGCTGTTGCTTGCGCATCGCTAAACTTAAATTTCTTACGTAGATTAGCATGAGCCAGCTCCTTGTCTTTTGATTTTTTAATAGTTGATATAACGTCATCTATTTTATCTAGCGCTTTCTTAAGCCCTTCTAAAATATGAGCTCTTTCTTTTGCTTTATTTAAATCAAATTCTGTTCTTCTTCTAACAACTTCTTGCCTGTAATCCAAAAATTGAACTAATATATCCTTTAATGAAAGTAGTTGAGGTTGAATTCCATTAACAAGCCCTATCATATTCAAATGGAAATCCTTTTGAAGTTCTGTGTATTTATAAAGTTGATTTATTATCCTTTTTGGAGGAGCGTCATTTTTTAATTCTATTACTATTGAAAGTCCATCTTTGTCGCTCTCGTCTCTTATGTCTCTTATCCCTTGGATTTTTTTATCTATTACAAGTGTAGCTATCTTTTTTATAAGTTCAGCTTTGTTTACTCTGTAAGGAATTTCGGAAACTACTATATTAAATCTTCCTTTCTTTTGCTCAACCACATCAACCTTCCCCCTAGATCTTATAGCTCCTTGCCCTGAAGAATAAGCTTCGGCTATAGCTTTTTTATCGTATATAATTCCGCCAGTTGGGAAATCAGGACCATTCACAAACTCCATTAAGTCAGCTGTGGTGGCGTTAGGGTTGCTTATTAAATGAATTATTGAATCTACAACTTCTGTTAAGTTGTGTGGAGGTATATCAGTAGCCATACCAACTGCAATTCCAACAGTTCCGTTCAATAAGAAATGAGGGAGTTTAGATGGTAATGTTGTAGGCTCACTTCTTGAGCCATCGTAATTCGGTATAAAGTCAACTGTATCTTTTTCTATATCAACTAGAAGCTCAGATGCAATTTTTGAAAGACGTGCCTCTGTATACCTCATAGCAGCTGCGCTATCTCCATCTACAGACCCCCAGTTTCCTTGTCCATCTACTAATGGATACCTCATAGAGAAATCTTGCGCCATTCTTACCATGGCATCATAAACAGAAGAGTCTCCGTGAGGATGGTATTTACCCAAAACCTCTCCCACAACGTTTGATGATTTTCTATATTTTGAGCTGTGGTTTAAACCGATATTCCACATCGCCCATAAAATTCTTCTATGAACTGGCTTTAATCCATCCCTGACATCTGGCAATGCCCTAGAAACTATAACGGACATGGCATAATTTATATAAGAAGATTCTAACTCCTCAGTTATCTCAACAGGAACCATTCCTGATTCATTTTCTTTTTCTGTAATTTCTTTTTTTTCTTTATCTTTATCTTTTTTCATAAACGTTTTTACATCTTAAACAAAAATTTTAGCAACATCCATATAACCAACACTACGGAACAAGTTATTATACTTGAAATTTTTAATATCCTTTTCTTTTTCTTACTATTGTATTCTCTTATTTTATTTAAATTGAACTTTATGCCTTTAGACATATTACTTTTGTTTTCTTTATTTCATTTATGTCTTTTTTCTTTATAACCAGCTTTTCTAAATCTTTTTCAACTTCACCATTAAACTCATTTAATAACGGTGTTATTTCTTCTGTTTTTCTTTTTAACCCTTTTATCTTATAAAAAGAAGGGATAAATATTTTAGGATTTAATTGTTTTATAAATTTAGATACATCTTTTTGAGATATAAAAGGATTGCCTCCTCCAGGCGCTATTAGGATGTCTATATCTTCAAAATTTTCCACTATTTCTGGCTTTGTTATTATATTCGAAATTGTCCCTAGTATTCCTATTGTTACGTCATCCCAATTTAGAATATATACTGTTTTAAAAAAATTCTTATCAGATTCATCCGATATTTGCATGCCTCTTATCTTTATACCCTCTATATCGTATTCTCCAGCACCATAAACAATAACGCCATATCCATTTTTTTCTTCTTTTATTGGCCATGCTGTTATAGTTTTTAATAAAATATCCGCCTTTACACGAGGCTTTGATATACCAGAGTCTTTTGTTGGAGTATCTGTCATTATAACCTTATCTCCATTTTGAATTTTGAAACATCCTTCTCCATACCAAGAAATTATCATATTCTTTGTTTTTTACTGAAATATAGCGCAAATAAAAACGTTACAATAGAGGTATAATATTGCGTCTATACTAAGATTATCACCGAAACACTTGATTTGCAACAACAAATTGGCTATTCTTTCCCCGTGTGTTATCGAAATATATCTTTGATATAACTGGTGCGTAAAACGCATGGCACGCAATTGTATAAAACAATGAAAATATTAAAACAAACACAAGATCAAAAGAAGTCAGATCCTCTTTTTAAGGTTTTAAAGGATAATCCTGAATTAATAACGCCTATAAAAACTGGAGACGTTACAAAAGGTAAGCTTCTATATAAAGATAGTCAGAATGCCTTTTTTGACATAAACAACAAAAATATTGGGGTTATATATGGCGTTGAATTATTGAACTCAGTAGATATATTAAGAGACTTAAAAATTGGAGACTTCGCAACAATTACTGTTTTGGAAGAAGAGAATGAAAATGGATATGTTGAATTATCTCTTGTCCAAGCTATTAAACAAGAAAGTTGGCAAAAACTTAGAGAAGTAAAATCAACTGATGATGTTATAAAAGTTAAGGTTAAGAATGCTAATAGCGGAGGACTTCTAACAAACATAAACGGAATAAGTGCTTTTATTCCGGTTTCTCAACTTGCAGTTGATAAATA
>CAYQSO010000007.1:998-40132 GCA_964420205.1 uncultured Candidatus Saccharibacteria bacterium | reverse complement strand
ACTGTTTATTTCTTGAATTCTTTTACCAGTTAGTTTATTGCAATTCAACAATAGCACCAACTTCTTCTAATTTCTTTTTCAATTCTTCTGCTTCTTCTCTCTTAATCCCTTCTTTGATAGCTTTAGGAGCTCCGTCAACCATATCTTTTGCATCTTTCAATCCTAAGCCGGTCATTTCTTTTACAGCTTTTATAACGTTGATTTTTTGATCTCCACCATCTTTCAAAATAACATTAACTGGTGCGTCTGAATCTTCTGCGCCTCCTGCGCCTCCTGCTGGAGCTGCAGCCATAGCGGCAGCTGAAACTCCGAACTTTTCTTCCAACTCCTTAACAAGTTCAGATAATTCCAATGCACTCATGGATTCTATTTTATCCATTATTTCTTTGAATTTATTATCGCTCATGATTTTTTGATATTAATTTTAATTTACTTTTCTTCTGACTCCTTAACTTCTTCCTCAGAATCATCTTTGCTTTTTTCTTCTGACTCTTCTTTTGATTCTTCTACTTCTTCCTTTTTTTCTTCTACTTCTTCACCCTCTTTCTTTTCTTCTTTTTCTTGTTCTGGTGCGTCGTTGTCTTTATCTTTTTGTTCTTCTTTTTCTTCTGTATCTGATTCAATTTTTGACTCTGAATTTTTTTGCTCAGATATCTGATTTAATACAACAGCTAAAGATCTTATAGGAGCAGATATCATTCCTACAAGCTGAGCCAACAATATTTCTCTTGAAGGCAATTTGCCAAACTCTGTCATTTTTTCTGAATCATACAATACTCCTTCAGCAAGATTGTATCCAGCAACCATATTTAATTCATATCCCCCTTCTTTATTGTCTTTTGCGAATTTATATACCACTCCAGCTGGATTTACAATATCATCGTCTGAGAATATGGTGGCTATCTGACCACTAAACTGCGTTGCATCTATATCAACATCTTTCTTTTGAAATATTAATGATAGCAAGGTTTTTTTCATAACCTTCATCTTTGCGCCTATTTCTCTTAATTGGCTTTTTAGCTCGTAAGTTGCATTGACTGGTATTTTTGAGAAGTTTACCAGAATTAAAGACTTTGACTTGTTAGCCAAATTTACACCCTCTTCAACTTCTTTTGTTTTTTGAATCTTAGATTTCATGTTTTGTGTTTTAGGTTATATCACCTATTAAAAAACGACCTTTAAAGATCGCACAGTTCGTGTTTTTCCTCGGCAGGTGCTTATAACTTTCGTATGCCTGCTGTCTGCGGACCTTGAATATATATTAATTTATTAATTGAATTATGTCAAATACAATCTATCTTAGTCTATCTATTATCTCCCTATCAACAACACTTCTTGATTTCCCGTGTTTCTCTGATGACTTCTTCTTTATTTCATCTGATATGTGCTCATCTGATATCCCAGGGTGTATTGTTTTTATGTTGAATGGTGATGAGCTTTGATTATTTATAAGAAGTTTTACGTAAGCGTTAAAATTGTCTAGATTTATTAAGTCGTGTTTTGAAAATACTGGGCTGAATTGTTTTTCTAAAATTTCCGCATCTTCCACACCAACCCTAAAAGATATTACTGTACCCACATTCCCTAGAACTGATTTCATTGTCTTCTCATTTAATTGCGCCATAAATTGATGGGCAACGGTGAGGCTTAAGTGATATTTCCTTGCTTCAGACAACATCTCAGATATTGATTCAGTAGTGAAATTCTGAAACTCATCTATATATAAATTGAAGTCTTTCCTATTGCTTTCTGGGATATCCACACGGGACAATGCTGCCATTAATATCTTCCCTGTTATTATCATTCCCAAAAGCCCAGCGTTTGTGCTACCTATTTTACCTTTTGATAAATCAATTAATAATATTTTTCCTTCGTCCATAAGTTTCCTGAAATTTATAGAAGACTTAACCTGACCGATTATTGGCCTTATATATTCGTTAGCTATAAAAACATTAAATTTTGAAGTTATATAAGGCGCCATATTTTGAAGAGACGCCTCTCCCCCAGCTTTTAAGGCTTCTTTTAACCAAAAATCTTTTACTATTGGATTTGATATTCTTGATAATTTTTTATTTCGGTATTCTTCGTCTGTAAATACCCTAGGTATTTCTACTAAGGTAGCTGGCTCATTATGCATATCCTCTAGCAATAGAAGTAATGCATTTCTCATATATTGTTGGAACATTGGACCTAAAGCCTCTCCTGAATCTGGGAAAAGTTTAGAAAATATTTCCTGCATTTCATTTACTATAAATGTTTTCTCTTCTGGTTTACTCAGATCATATTCCAGCATATTTAAACCTATTGGGCTATTCACATCTCCAGGACTAAAAAATATTACATCTTCTTTTTTTTCTTCCGGAATAAATCCAGCTATTTTATCCACCAAATCACCGTGTGGGTCTATAACCGCCACTCCTTTTCCTTTTCTTATGTCATCTATAGCCATGTTCTGCATTAACACAGATTTTCCTGTACCAGTCTGACCTATTATGTATGCGTGCCTTAATCTGTCTTTTGAAGATATGAACACTGGGCGATGTTCTCCTCTATAATTAGTCTCCCCTATTTTTGTCCCCTCATTAGGTAAATTAACTGGAGGCTGAGCCTCTTTTGATGTCAGCCAATTTATTTTAGGAGATAAAGTCATATGAGTTGGAAAGTGGAATATATTTGAAATTTCTCCAGAGTTTAAAATCATTGACTCTTTTTCATTGAATTTTCTGAAAGAGTAATTATATGCAAACTTTTGTATATTCTTAATTTTATTTATAGTCAATGTGTTGCCAAAAGGCTTATCAAATTGAGAGAATCCGCCAATTACATTATCCAAAACCGCATCTGCTTGAAATTTATTTGATGCAGAAGATATAACCCTATAATTAACCTTGAACAATGGTTTTGATATTTTTTCTGTTATTAAATTTAGTGATTTATCATCAGTTATTTTGTCTTTATTTTCACTTAAGTTATTATTTTTAGATTTCACATTACCAGAAATTAAATCACTGAAAGAGGCTCCTTTTTTTAAGCCGTTTACTATTGAAGAGATTTTCTTTTTATAAGAGTCTGGGGCCTTTCTTATTAAAATTTGCATTGCAACTCCTTCGCCTATTTCATTAATTTTTGACATTCCGTTGAGTATTGGGGAAAACATATCTGAGGTAGTATCCTCATATGTTCGTATCGGCAAAGAATAATGACTTTCTTGTTTTAAATAAGCACCTGATACAAATCCATTTTGATGAAATATGTTGTAATCACTTATTTCTGAGATTGAAGCATCCTCAAATAATCCCTCTATACTCCTACTTACAAATGCAACATTACCTTCTGGGACTGAAACATAGAAATTTATTTCCTCTCCTATGCTAGCTATGGAAACCTCAAAAATAATATCGCTTCTTATTGATGCTAACAAAGAAATAATTTGCTCTGACAGCCCAATCTCTTCCATTAGAGAGGGTTTTGAATCTTTGGAGCTTTTGGGGATTCTTATTAAAAGTAGCTTGTAACTTAATTCTTTTCTTATCCTTTCTTTGTTGTGTTTTACGGAAAAGACTACAAACAAGATAGTTGCTGATAAGAGCACTATTACAGACGCTATATAAAAAAATGTTCCACCTATCATAAATAAATTATTTTATAAAAGATTTTTTTCTTTTAATTCGTCTAACAGCTTATCAACCAAAGCATCATGATATAAATCAATTATATACGGCTCTTCTTTTTTTGCTTGTTTTAATCCTTGAGATAACCCGCTTTCTAAAGTTGTCTTTATCAAATTTTCTACTTTTATTCTTGATTCTTCGCTAATTTCATTTGCATAATCTGGTATCAAATCACTAGGAGGCACTTCTTTCCCCTCATCTTCTATTTTTTGGTTATCTGATTTTTTTATATCTTCACTATCTTCATCAGAGACCTTCAGGTCTTCATGTTTTTCTTTTATCAATCTTTTCAAAGCTTCCTTATCAGAGAAATTCTGAATCTCTGATTTTGATTCTTTCTTTTTTGCAATTTCTTGTGTTATTTCATGCAAATTGATATTATTTATAGTAGGCTCATTCATGTTTTTTAATAAAAAAAGTAAATTAAGTGTATTAATACTATTTTTAGTTGTTATTATTATAGCAACATTTTTCCGCACGCACAATTTAGCCTCCACCCCCCCAGGATTATACCCGGATGAGGCTATGAATGGTAATAACGCCGTAGAGGCATTGCAGAATAATGATTTTAAAGTATTTTATCCAGAGAACAATGGTAGAGAAGGCATGTTTGTAAATATACAAGCATTTTTTATATGGCTTTTTGGAGCTGGGAAACCTTGGGTTTTAAGACTAGTTAGTTCTATTTTTGGCATATTGACTGTAGTAGGAATATTTTTTGCGGTAAGAGAATTTTTAAAAGGTAAAAAATATGCTGATTTAATAGCTCTACTATCTTCATTTTTTGTGTCTATAAGCTTTTGGCATATCAACTTTTCAAGAATAGGGTTTCGGGCAATAATGGCTCCATTCTTTTTAATATGGTCTTTTTATGTACTTGGAATAATTTTTAATAAGCTAAAAGAAAAAAAGGAAGATATAAAATACCTGTATATTATTTTATTGTCTGCTTTATCTGGATTTATATATGGCTTAGGGATGCATTCTTACATAGCATATAGAGCGACTCCTTTGCTTGTTATGGCAATGTTTTTAATATTCTGGAAAATGTTTAATATAAAATTCTCAGATATTATAAAAACATTTTCAATTTTTGTTTTGTTTTCTCTCATAGCTTTCGCTCCTCTGGGGATATATTTCTTTAACAATCCTCAAGATTTTATGGGTAGAACATCTCAAGTTTCTATATTTAATTCAGGATCTCCACTAATTACACTTCTTGAAAATACCGGGAAAACGTTAATGATGTTTAATATAAAAGGAGATGGGAATTGGAGACATAATTATGCCAATAAGCCACAGCTTGAATGGCTTGTAGGAATATTTTTCTTAATAGGGTTGATTAGTGAAATTCTTCTTATATTTAAAAATAGGCTTATAGAGAAAATCATAGAAGATAAAAAATCTAAAGAGAGAACATTCCTTGTGATTTCTTCTTTGTTATGGATTGTTATAGGTATTTTACCAGTAGTTTTATCAAGCGAAGGGTTGCCTCACGCACTTAGGGCGATATTGATAATACCTCCTGTTTATATAATTTCTGCACTTGGTGCAATGAATGTCTTTAAATATCTTTACAGAAAAATTCCTAGAAAAATACTCTCATATTCAATTTTCTTGTTATCCGCTCTTTTAATAATGTGTTCTTATTGTTGCTATTTTATAGCTTGGGGTAATAACTCAAACCTTGAAGGAGCTTTTTCTGAGAGATATGCGGAAATAGGAAAAGAAATATCTAAAATATCAAGCGAGATACCCAAATATATTGTTGTAAATGCTGGAGGGGTTCTTGTTAGAGATATTCCGATGCCGGCACAAACTGTAATGTTTATATCAAATAGCTTTACTAAAGAAGATCAAGAAAAAAATAATGTTCATTATATTTTACCCGATGGGGAAACCGCTATTCCTAACGGAAAATCCACAGTATTTTACATGGAGATGAATGAAAAACAGAAATAAAGAAAAACCCCTTACTAGGGGGTTTTGATTTATCCGTCATTTGGACGAACACCGAAACAAGATTCTGTTTGAAGGAATTTTTTTCTTTCTCTTTCTTCTTCTTGCTTTTGTAGTTTCCTGAATTTCTCTCCGTTTTCTTGTAAATCGTAAGGGCTTACCTCTTTATTCATTTCACCTTCCTCCTTTTCTGGCCTTATGCCTAATTGGCCTCTTCCCTCCATAAAATTTCAAAGGAGGTCTTTTTTTCTTCTCTTTTTTTTGATGCTCGTCCCACATCTCATCCAACCTTCCCCTTGTTTTTGGTAGATTGTAAGGATTAGATTCCGTGTCTCTTCTTTTACTCATTTCTTTTCCTCCTTGTCACGCCATAGTTTTAACGAAGGCGGGTCTTGTTTAATGAACTGACTTTATTATATCTAAAATTATATCTTAAATACAAATTACTCATTACTCATTACTCAATCCGCCTTTCAAATAATTACTCAATACTAACTACTCATTACTCAATTCGCCTTGGGCGAATTACCCATGCCTCACAATCAAAACATCTCCATCTTTAACAATATAATCTTTCCCTTCTATTCTTACTAACCCTTTTTTACGAGCTTCTGCCCACCCCCCAGATTCAACCAAACTCTCCCAGAATACAGTTTCAGCTCTAATGAATTTATCTTCAAAATCACTATGTATTGTTCCTGATGCCTCTGGAGCCTTCGCTCCATTTTTTATAGTCCATGCACGGACTTCTTGTTCTCCTGCTGTAAAGAAACTAATCAAATCCAATATTGAATATGATTTTTTTATAAGCTCAGACAAATCGGGCTTTTCACTCAAATCCACAACAACATATGCAGACCCTATTGAGTCCAGGAATGCCAATAAATTACTATCTAGCTCCTCTCTTCTGCCGTTAAGTAAATACATCTGTTTTTTTGCTGTTAATAAATTCATTTCTGAAATTACTGGGTTGTCTAAAATTTCTACTGACAAAGTATTTGCTAACTTTTCTTTATTTAATTCAACTTCAACTAATTCCAAAATTTTAACTTCCTCTTCTTTCTTTTTATCTCCTGTTTTTGATTCTTTTCTTGCTTTATCTAATCTCTTTTGTACTGTCTCAAGATCTTTTAATATCAATTCTGTGTTTATTGTAGATATATCGCGAACAGGGTTTACGTCATTCTCAACATGAGTTATTTCATCTTTTTTAAAACATCTAACCACTTGAACAATTGCATTGGTTTCTCTTATGTGTTGAAGGAATTTATTCCCTAATCCCTCTCCCTTGTTTGCCCCCTTGACTAGGCCAGCTATGTCATAGAATTCAACTACGGCTGGAATTTTCTTTTCTGTTTTAACTACTTCAGCTAATTTTTCTATCCTTTCATCTGGCACTTCAACAATTCCAATATTTGGATCTATTGTAGCAAATGGATAATTTGCTATATGCACTTCATTATTTGTAAGAAAGTGAAATAATGTTGATTTCCCAACATTTGGCAACCCAACTATACCTATTGATAATTTCATAATCTAGTTAATAAATATTTATAATAAAAGCTCCTTCGTTTATATCCCCATTATTTAACTTCTCTAAATTAAAATTCTTTATTTCTTTATTTCTTGATAGTTCTAATAATCCATCTTCTACTGCGGGCTTTACTACTGGACCAAATTCTGAATTATATCCCTTGCCCACTATTAATCTAAGGGTTTTTGTTCTATTGCTCTTTTCGTAATTTATAATATCAAACAATCTGTTTTTTATTTCTTGCGGAGTTATTCCCTTCTCCAATGAATGGAAGTCATATTCTGGGAAATTATTTTCATTATAATCAAAAAAACCTCTTTTTCCGTCCCTGCGATTTTTCATATTTTAAATTTTTGTCTTTATGAAATCTGCAACTGAATTAATCTCAACTTCTTCTTGTTCTCTAGTTTTGACATTCTTGACCTGCACCATCCCCTTATCTTTTTCATCTTTACCTAAAATACATATAAATTTTGCTCCAATACTAACACCGTAAGATATTTGCCCCTTCATAGAACTATCCTGACCAACATACAACGAAGTTTTCAATTCTTCTTCCCTGAGTTTTGATGATAGTTTCTGAACGTCTTCTATGCAGTCGTTATCAAAATTCAAAACCAAAACATCAAGATTATTATTGAATTTCTTCCTGGCATCATTTTTTATTATTTCAAACAATCTATCAAATCCAATTGATATCCCCACTGCAGGTATTGATGTAGGGCTGAATCTTTCAACTAAATTGTCGTATCTGCCTCCAGATGAAATACTGCCAATTGATTCTTCTCCCACAATATTTATCTCAAAAACCGGACCTGTGTAATAAGACAATCCCCTAGCTACTGAAAAGTCTATATCCCAAACATTTTCAGGGACTCCCAAAAATCTCAAATTATTAGAAATTTCCTTTAATTCATCGAGCCCCTCTTCTGAGATTGATATACCCCTTACCTTATCTTTCATTTTTTCTATAAGCCTCTTTTTATCTTTATCTTTAGTCTCTATAAAATCTTTTATCTTGCCTATGTTTTTCTTGCTTAAATTAATTTCACTACCAGACAATTCTTTTTCAACCCCGTCCCATTCAGTTTTATCTAATTTATCCAAAATTCTTAAAACATCTGGATTTTTTTCAGAATTATAGTCAGCATATCCTGGCAAGCCATCTAAAATTTTTCTATTGTTTATCCTTATTTTTATATTATCTATACCCAACTTGTTCAAAGTTGAGTAAGCAAGTTGTATTATCTCTGCATCTGCCTCCATTTTTTTACTTCCAACTATATCAACATCGCATTGAGTAAATTCTTTAAACCTACCTGCTTGCTGTCTTTCTCCACGCCACACATTCCCTATTTGATATCTTTTGAATGGAAATTTTATTTCCGAGGAATAAAAAGCTACAACTCTTGCCAATGGAACTGTTAAATCAAACCTCAGCCCAATATTGTCTTCTTTCATATCTGTCTTTGAAAGCCTGTATATCTGTTTATTTATATTTTTATCACCACCAGTTAATACATCGTATTTCTCAACCCCTGGAGTTTCCAAAGGCAAAAAACCGAATTCTTCAAATTCGTTTTCTATTATTGATTTCATTGATTTTCTTATTTCTGCATCGTTTGTAAGATAATCCTGAAAACCACCAGCTAATTCTGGAGAGGTTTTTTTATTTTTTATCTCTTTTTTGCTCATATTTTATATAGTATAACAATAACTTTTCTTTATTAAAAAAACAAACAAAAAGACGCCTTAAAAGCGTCTTTTTGAATGAAATATTTACATCCCTCCCTTTCTCATTGATGAACCAGAGTCATCCTCATCATCCTCATCATCTTCTTCAAGTGAATTTTGGAATTTCTTTAAAGGAGATTCTGTAGATGAAGATTGTTGCATATTCATATCCTCATATTGATTCCTGTTTTGATATGTTTCTCCTTGTGCATTATCTTCTCCTTCAAAATTTTGTTCTCTCGTTCTCTCGGTGTTCAGTATTTGGATATTTAGTCCACTATTTTGAAGCTTATTCATTATTTCATTTTTCAATCCGTCATATTCTTGATCATCTTTATGTTCTTGAGATTGAATTCTTTCTGTTTCTTTCTCCATAAATTGATTCATCAACTCTGCAGATTTTTCTGGATCTTTATCTCCAACTCTTTTTATTGCGTTTAGTTGATTTTTCAATATTTGAGTATTCATATTCTCTATTTTCTCCTTCAACTCTTCTGGTAATTGATCCCAGCTTTCACCCTCCTTGAATTTTTTGATTGCCTCAAGAATTGTATTCATTCTTCCAGCTACATCATCTGCTATTTCAGAATTGTCATCTAAAACATCATCAAGATATTCTCTCCATTGCTCCATTGATTGTTCAACTCTTTGAATTTTATTTTCGTTGTTCTCTTTAATGTATTTTTGTATTGCCTTGACATTATCAAGCAATATATCGGAAGCAACTTCACCTGCCTTATTTGGATCTATTGACTCTATTTTATTAATCAATTCTTCTTGTCTTTGCTTTGCCTCTTCTATTCTTTGTTGAATAACATTTTTTGCCTCCTCTGGAACTCTATCTAGCACATCTTGCAACACCTCTATGTGCCTATTTGTATTAGTTGTTATTTTTTCAATAATATCTGACTTATCCAATCCTTCTGCTTGTTCTTTGGCTTTCTCTATCTCTTCTTTATACATTTCTATAGCTTCTTTTGCTGTTTCACTTCCACCCTCTGCTAATTTTTGTGCTTCAGCCAATCTTCTATTAGCAAGCTCTAAATACCTGTTTGCTTTTGCTTCTTGTCCGAATGCAAAGAATGTCCCCACTCTTTCAAATGCTCTTTTCAAAAAGAAAAATGGGCTATCAGGAGTTATAACAACATCTGGCAAATCAGTTAAATCTGTAGAAGTCCCCTGAGATGTTGTAGCTACAGTTACACTTGTATCTGTTGTTTGTGCAAATGCAACTCCAGATATTAATATTGCCATACCAACTAAAGCAACTATTAAATATTTTTTCATAATTTTATTAATAATTAATTTTAATTTGTTTTTTTATATATTTTTTCAAAATTTCGACTTTTATATATTATACAATACTTAATTTATTTCCTCTACTCATAGCGCAATGAGTCAACTGGATCTTTTTTAGCAGCTTTCATTGCTGGATACAAACCGAATACAATCCCAACAAACGCAGAGACACCCAAACCAAGCAGTATTGCGGTCCCTGAAACCACAAAAAGAAATTCCATTCCTAGGGCTATAGACGCTCCTTTTGTTATAAGAAATGTAATAATAAGCCCAAATATAATACCCAATATACCACCCAGGCCTGTCAGTATAGATGATTCAACTAAGAATTGATTTCTTATATCTTTATTAGTTGCACCTATTGCTTTTCTTACCCCTATCTCCCTGGTTCTCTTCGTTACTGAAATCAACATAATATTCATCATCCCTATACCGCCAACCATAAGAGATATTGCTGCTACCAATGCCAGAAATGCAGTTATAGCACCGAATACGCTATCCACCATCCCCATCATTTTATCTGGAGTGGTTATGAAGAAATCATTCTCTTCGTCACCTTCAAGGTCATGATTATTTCTTAAAGTTATCTCTATATCTCTAGCTGTTGCGTTTATCTTTTCAGGATCTGGAACTTTTAAATCTATTTCTTGGAAATATCTTACTCCATTAACATACCTCATTGCAGTTGTGTAAGGCATTATTATAATATCATCCAAGCCAAGAAATCCCGCACTTTCTGAAGATGCCACCCCAACAACTTTAAATATTTTACCTTTTATTTTTATATTTTTATTCAAAGGATCTTGAAATCCAAATAAATCTTCTGCAACATTCTTGCCTAAAACAACTACTTTGTTGTTAGAGGATACATCTTCTTTAAAAATAGGATTCCCTTCTTTCACATTTATTTTAAACATCTCAAAAATATTTTCGTTAGAGCCTATAAAAGTTGTAAAGACTATATTTGATTCATATGTTAAAGAGACTGAGCCAGTCATTGATGGTACTACTATTTCTGCATAAGGCGCATTTTGTTTTTTCTCTAAAGATTCAAAATCTTCTAACGTCAAAGAGTCTTTCATTAATGCTTGAGAAAAATCACTTGGACCAGTAGGCTCCTTTCCTGGATTTACGGCTATCATATCTGATCCAAAAATCTCTATTTCTTTTGTTATTAAATCTTCAGCACTTCCTCCAATAGCCATGACTATCATTATTGCTGATATCCCTATAATTATCCCGAGCATGGTTAATATTGAGCGACCAAAATTAGCATTTAGTTCTTTTTTCGCTATTATTAATGTCTCTTTTATACTTATCATGTTTATTTATAAGTTATTGCCTCCATTGGAGTTTCTCTAGCTGCAGACATAGCTGGGAATATCCCAAATATCAAACCCAGAACAACTGACACACTTACTCCCAATATCATTCCCCCTGTTGATATAAAAAATGGGAAATCTATTCCTCCAAACTTATTCACAGCCCAAACAGAAAAAGCTGTGAAAGCCCCGCCAAATAAAATACCCAACACTCCCCCTCCAAATGTTAGAAAAACTGCCTCTGTTAAAAATTGATTAAAAATGTTTCCATTTGATGCTCCTAGCGCCTTTCTCATACCTATTTCCCTTCTTCTCTCTGTCACGGATACAAACATTACATTCATAATGCCGACACCCCCAACAAATAAAGAAACTGCTGCCACTGATGAAACCAATACAGCCAGAATGCCAATTATCCTACCAACGCTGTTCGCTATATCCCCTTGAGTCTGAGTAAAGAAATCGTCGTCTTCTGGATTTGAAATATCGTGACTAACCCTTAATGTCGCTTCAATATCTTTTCTAACATCTTCTATTTTATCTTGAGATGGCGCCTCAACAGCAATTCTTTGGAAATATCTTATACCTAAAACATCTCTTTGAGCTGATTTATAAGGCGATATTATAGATTTATCTAAATCTATAGGAGATGAGCCCGACCCCTCTTGACTCATGACCCCTATTATATTGAATACAGAATTATTTATTTTTACCTTCTTTCCCACAGCCTCTTCAAACCCAAAAAGTTCGTCTTTTACATCTCTTCCAATTATAGCAATTCTAGATCCTATAGAAGTTTCAATATCATCAAAAAACCTACCAGAGCTTAAGTCTATAGAAAAAACTTCTTTTATTTCGGGAGTTGATCCAATTATGTTGGCGGAATAGGTCTCAGAACCATAAGAACTCGTTACTGGCCCAAATGCATATGGGATTACATTCTTTGCATCTGGCACATTTTCTTTTTTCTTTAATTCTTCATAATCTTTAACCTTCAAAGAATCGTTAGATAAAGTCCCCGAAATAGACATAAGTCCATCTGGTTGCTTACCTGGTAAAACAAAAACGTTGTTTGTTCCAAAGCCCTCTATCTCGCCCAATATTAATTTCTCTGAGCTACCTCCGACAGATAGAACTATTATTATAGATGATATACCTATAACTATCCCTAGCATCGTAAGCGCAGACCTTCCTTTGTTTACAGAAAGGCTAGATGCTGACATTTTTATTAAATCAGTAATCCTCATTTTTATTTATTAAATCCCTCCGAGGAAACTATATGACGATTCTTAACAATTTCATCTTTACTAACCTCTCCATCTTTTATACTAATTTTCCTTCTAGCTGAATCTGCAACGTAAGACTCATGAGTAACGACAACTATAGTATTCCCCTCGTCATTAAGCTTCTGAAAAAAATCCAAAATAACCTCACCCGACTTAGAATCTAAATTACCTGTTGGCTCATCTGCAAATATTATAGCAGGCTCGTTTATAAGAGCTCTTGCTATGGCGACTCTTTGCCTCTCACCTCCTGATAATCTGGCTGTTTCATAATTTATTCTTTGTGGTATTCCCACCATATCCACCACCTTTTCAACTTTTTGCTTTCTTTCTTTTTTAGAAACACCTGCATAAACTAGAGGTATTTCTATATTTTCAGCAACTGTTAGTCTTGGCAATAAATTAAATGTTTGGAAAACAAATCCTATTTTTTTATTTCTTATCATTGCCAATTCATCGTCTGAATATTTTGAAGCTTCTTTCCCTTCAAAATAATATTCTCCTGAAGTTGGCCTATCTAAAAATCCCAATAAATGCATCAATGTTGATTTGCCAGAGCCAGAAGCCCCTATAATTGAAGCAAATTCTCCATTTTCTATATCAAGACTAACACCCCTAAGAGCTCTTGTTTCAACATCCCCATTTACATAGGTCTTTGTTAAATTTTTTATAGATATTAAGCTCATTTATTTATTCAGTTATTATAATATCCCCTTCTTTTAATCCTTTTAATACTTCTGTCCTACCATCGGATCCTCTCAAACCGACCTCAATCTCAACTTCTTTGATATTATCTCCGTTTATTAATTTAACAAACTTTTTTCCATCTTTTGTAATTATATTTCTTGTAGGTACGTAAAGAATCCCTTCTTTACTTGCATTTAATATATCTACATTTGCTGTCAATCCTGGTAATATTCTCTCATCCTCGTTCGTAAATTCTAATGTTGTCTTATAAGTAGCCACTCCTTCTATTATTGTTGCCCCTATATCTATCTTTACAACCTCCGCATCAAAGACAACATCATTACTATAAGCATCTAATGTTATTTTTGCAGTCTCTCCAACTCTTATTTTTCCTATATCTGATTCTGTTATATTTGCTTCAATCTGATAATTTCCTTCTCCTATGACGGAAACTATTGGCTCATTTGCAGATACAACATTATTTTCTTCAGCTGGAATTTTTGTAATAATACCTGAAAAAGGAGCATAGATTAAAGTCTTTCCAAGTTGAGCTTGGGAATACAATACTTGCCCTTCGGCGTAATCAACCTTTGCTCTTTGTGAATCTATATCCTCTTCTCTAGTCCCAGCTTTTAATAAATCTAAATCGTTTTGTGCAGAATTAACAGAAATAGATTGTTCATTTATTAATTGAATTTGATTATCAACATTTGTCATTGAGGTTATAACATTTGTTCTAGCAGTGCTTATACTTGTCTTATATGTATCTGCATTTGCCTGACTTAAATCTATTGAGCTTGTAAGTGTATCTTGTATATTTGCCAATAAAGTTAGAACAACATTCATCCTATTTTTTGAATTATTTAATAACAACATAACAGCATTCTCAGAATAGTTTTCTTTTACATTGTTTATTTCTGCAGTCCATTCTTCTAACACTATTTTTGAACGCAATCTATTTGATTGTGCATCACTTTTAGCTTGTGAATCAGCTGTTGAATAAGTTAGTTGAGGGCTAACGCTGTCATCATTATCAAACATTTTATCTGTCTTATTTTTTGCAGCGTCATTTGTTTTTGCAAATGCATCTTCAACAACATTTATGGCGTCTATATAATACCCTTCTAGTTTTTCTTTCGCTGAATCTAAAGCCAACTCTTTATTTTTTATTTCTTCTGGGCGAGCCCCATCTAACAAAGTCTTTAATTTTAGTTCTTCACTGCTAAGAGATGCTTTTGATTGCATCACTTGAGCTACCAAATCAGAGTTATCCAGCTTGGCGAGTAATTGACCCCTTAGAACATTGTCTCCAACGTCAACCAAAATAGAGCTTATCCTGCCTGACTTTTCAAATGCTAAATCAACACTTTGGGCGGGCTTAACTGTTCCAGTTACACTAACCTCTGAAACAACTTCTCCTTTCTCTATTGCAAATGTATCTCCTCCAATTCCATCATTTCCACTAAAAGAAATTATTAATATTATTATTACTACAATTACCCCGATAACCACCCATAATTTATGCTTCATTAGATAAGAAAATATTTTTTTCATATTAATTTTTATTTATTAATTTTAACTATTTTATTATTTTTTAAAATTTTTGTCTTTAGCTTCTACTTCTTTCGCCAATATTTCTATTATATCTTTTGCCCTGCTCATTCTTAATAAGGATATCACATCTTCTTTAAATCCAGCCACCATAAATTTTTCTCCTTTAGATATTTTATATTTTTTTCTCATTTCAGATGGTATTACTATTTGCCCTCTCTCCCCTACTGTTGTTATCCCATAGAATTTACTCGGAGAGTCGTTGTTTTTATTTTTTTTCATAATTCACAATTTATTAAGTATGTAATATATGATAAATCATATTTATCATAAATCCAATCATCTTTGTGGATAACTCCGCATATAAAGATGTGACCTTGTTTATGCACTTATTTTGATATATCTTAATAAAATATTTTAACTTACTAATATGAAAAATGAATTGTTTGAAAATGTGAAAAAAGTTCACTTTATCGGAATAGGTGGGATTGGCGTTTCTGCTCTGGCAAAGTTGATGCTCTTATTAGGAAAAGAAGTTTCCGGTTCTGATAGAGTGGAAGGTGTGACAATAGACAAAATCAAAAATGCTGGCGCTAATGTTTATATAGGCCATAATAAATCTAATTTATCTAGTGACGTTGATATGATTATATACTCTCCCGCAATACCAGAAAGTAATCCCGAAAGAATCGGAGCAAAAGAAAGGAACATACCCCAATATTCATATCCTGAAATGCTTGGCCTTATCTCTAAAAACAAATATACAATTGCTGTATCTGGAACGACTGGAAAAACAACAACCACCGCAATGCTCACCGATATTTTTATAAACTCTGAAAAAGATCCTACCGTTGTTATAGGCAGCTTCTTAAATAAACAAAAAGAAAATATTGTTTTTGGTAAAAGTGAATATTTTATAGTTGAAGCATGTGAATATAAGAGATCTTTCTTAAATATAGAGCCTGATATTTTAGTCATAACAAATATAGAAGAGGATCACCTTGATTATTACGAATCCATAGATGAAATAATAGATGTGTTTTCAGAAATGATAAAACGAATACCCAAAGATGGATATATTGTTTGTAATTTAAATGATGAGAATACACAAAAAGCCGTGGAGCTATCTAACACTGAAGCAAATATAGTAGATTACTCAAAAATTAAAGTTGATTTTAAAATGAAAGTCCCTGGCGAACACAATCAAATGAATGCAAAATCGGCTTATGGTGTTGGAAAAATCCTTGGTTTAGATGAGGACAAAATTAAGCAAGCCTTAGAAGAATTCTCTGGGACATGGAGAAGGTTTGAATATAAAGGAGAAACCGAAAGTGGAAGTTTGGTTTACGATGACTACGCTCATCACCCAACGGAAATAAAAGCTACGCTGTCAGCTGCTAGAGAAAAGTTTGAAGATAAAAAAATAATTGCCATCTTCCAACCCCACCTATACTCAAGAACTAAAATTTTTTTAGATGATTTCGCTAATAGCTTTAACAATATAGATAAAATTATAATTGCTGATATATATGCAGCTAGAGAGAAAAAAGATGAAAGCATCCACAGTAAAGATTTGATACCTAAGATAAAAAATTCTGAATATATAAAAAATTTTAAAGATATTATCTCTTATATAAAAGAAAATGACGGTGGAAACAACGTCATAATAACTATAGGAGCTGGAGATATATATAAAATTGGAGAAGATTTAATTTAATGCTTTGTATCTGAAAAGTTTTTTATTATTTCTTCTAAATATTTTTTTGCAGTTTCATCTGTCATTTTTTCTATTGCTAATTTAGCTTCTTTTATGTAAGAATTTTTAACATTACTTTGCTCAATACCTTCGCTGGAATTTGCTATATGCTGCCCAAGAAAAAAAGCTAAGTCTTTGTCGCTTGTTTCTTTTTTGGGATTAATGTTTTCTCCAAAATTTTCTTTCATATTTGTTTTATTTTAAGATGAGGTGGGAGCGGGATTTGAACCCGCGGTCCACCAAAGGTGGACACCACATTTCGAGTGTGGCCCGTTAAACCAACTCCGGCACCCCACCTTACTTCTATATATTATCTGAATTTAAAGTATCTCTTATTCTATCGATAATTTTTACATGTCCATCTATGTTTTCACCATCAGAACTTATAGGAATTTTTCTCCACCTTGGTATATTCACCTCCCTATCACTTAGAAAAACAACGAAGTACTCATTGTTTATATCAATTCTAGCATCTGGAGAATCTTCTTTTATTGTTTCCACAATTTCCTTCGCCTCTTCTTCAGATATAAAATTTGGTCCTTTTTTTGCTTCAAATGAATTTTCTTTAAACATGGTTTTAGGTTATTGATTGCCCGCCTTTGCCAAGGCTACGGCGTGGTAAGTGAATTTTTGTTAATTAGTAATTTTTATATTAAGGCCCCTACGGGGCACTCATAATTATAACTTCATTTCATTCAGGTAATTATGGTGTCCCCAACAGAAATCTCCTACAAGTCTATATTTCTTCCAAAATATAGCTCGCAGGCCCGCCTCACGTGCTCCTCGCCCCCTGCTCGTCGCACATGTTCCGACTCTTCGATTCTTGACGAAAGAAAATAAATTTTCTTTCTTCGGCTACACACGAATGCTTCGCATTCTTGTGTCCCCGACAGGAATCTCCTACAAGTCTATATTTCTTCCGAAATATAGCTCGCAGGCCCGTCTCACGCGCTCCTCGCTCCCTGCTCGTCGCACATGTTCCGACTCTTCGATTCTTGACGAAAGAAAATAAATTTTCTTTCTTCGGCTACACACGAATGCTTCGCATTCTTGTGTCCCCGACAGGAATCGAACCTATATCTAGTCCTTAGGAGGGACTTGTTTTATCCATTAAACTACGGGGACAAGAATATTGCAAGCATTGCACATACATTGTATTATATGCCGACTTAAAAAATCAACTTTATTGGCTACAATAATTGATATTAATCCAATCATTTAGTATTCTAATAAACAGAACAAAAGGAGGCAGATATGAACGGGATGAATTTATTTATTCTATTATTATTTGTTTTTCTTTTTAGTGTTGTTTTGGGAAGATTCTATGACCGAAGCAATGGCAGATATAGAGAGTCTATGGATATTGTAAAAAGCTTAACTTGTGATTTTGGCTACGGCATAATTGGAGTAATTATAATATCAATTTTGATTTCAATTGCTGAATCTTATTAATCAGCCCGATAGGGCTGTTTTTTATTTAAATATTAAATTGTCTTTATTATTATTTTCTATTATTATTAGTATATTGCTTTTAAAACCATTCAAATGAATAACGCAGAGCTTCATAAGATAATTCACAAAATAAGTTTCAAGCCAAAAGAGAGGCTTGATATTTTTCAATCATTACCAGAATCTTCACAAGCAGATGTAATATTGCGCTTAACAAAACACATGCAATATGAAATATTATCTAAACTAAAAGATGATGAAATAATAAATCTTGCTGGATATCTAGATCCGGATGAATTAACTGATGTTTTGCAGTTATTGCCAGCTAAAAAAAGTAATAAAATAATAGAAAAATTAAACACATCTTTAAAAGAAGATATAACCAAGCTTTTAGAATTTGACCCTAAAACAGCTGGGGGGCTTATGAATGTTGACTACATTCAAGTTGATGAAGATGATTCAATTTCAAACACCTTAAAAAAGTTGAAGATACACGAAAAAAGAACCGGCAGATTACCAGCAATAATAGTTGACAAAGATGGAAAAGTTTCAGGATATTTGCCCGGACATGAATTAGGGTTTGCAAAGCAATACGAAAAAGTAAAAAAGTACGTAAGACATATAGAAACGATAGATCATAATGCGGAGCATGAAGATGTTTTAAAAAAATTTAAAGATTACCCACATAATAAATTAGTAGTTGTTGGAGATAAAAAAAATGTTATAGGAATAATATATTCAGATGATGTTCTTGGTATAATGCACGAACAGGCTTCAAAATCATTGTATGACTTAGCTGGTGTTTCTGAAGAAGAGCAGGTTCAAGATAGCGCGCTAGCAAAAGTTAAGTTTAGATACAAGTGGTTAATAATAAACCTAGGGACAGCTTTTTTGGCAGCTTTCACTGTTGGGTTGTTTGATGAAACAATATCTAAATACGTATTGCTTGCGGTTTACATGCCTATAGTTGCTGGAATGGGAGGGAATGCAGCAACGCAAACATTAGCTGTTTTAGTTAGGGGAATAGCATATGGGCAAATCACATTAAAAAATGCCTGGAAAGCATTGAAAAATGAAGTTTCAGCTGGATTTGTGAATGGAATAATAAATGGAATAATAGTTTCTGTTGTAATAATAATATTAAACCATGACATTAAACTTGCTTTAGTTATTACTATAGCAATGATAGCAAACTTAATGATAGCTGGCCTTTTTGGAACAATGGTCCCATTAATAATGCAAAAACTGGGGAAAGATCCAGCATCTTCGGCTACTATATTTATAACTACTGCTACTGACGTATTTGGCTTTTTGTCATTTTTGGGGCTGGCAACTTTATTACTAACATAATATCTCTATGATAAATTTTGAGAAAAATATTATAAAAATTGTTAAAAACAATACCCCCTCTGTTGTTTCTGTAAATGTTTTTAAAAATAAAAAATCATCAAAAAAAGATTATGGAGATTATGTTGATGGTGGTTCTGGTTTTATAGTTGACTCTAGTGGAATAATAGTTACCAGTGCTCATGTAATACATAGGGATGGGCTTTATTATGAAATATCAACCAATGATGATAAAAAATTTAGAGGACAATTGTTGGGAATTGACTACATACACGACATAGCATTTATAAAAATTCCTGCTAGAAATAAATTGAAGCAGGCTAAATTAGGAGATTCTTCAAAATTAAAAATTGGGCAATGTGTTATATCTATGGGCAATGCCTTGGGCATATTCCCCCACACGGCAACAATGGGGATAATATCTGGTTTATCAAGATCTATAAAAGCATCGGGTAAGGACATGGAAGAAAGTTTACATGGATTAATACAAACGGATGCATCTGTTAATCCTGGTGAATCTGGGGGGCCTTTAATAGATAGCTCAGGGAAAGTAATAGGAATGAATTCTGCAATATCTCCTAATTCTGAAAACATAAGCTTCGCAATACCAATAAATATAATAAAGGAAGATATTTCCGATATAAAAAAACATGGGAAAATAAAAAAGCCTTTTATAGGAATAAAATATATATTCGTTAATGAAAATATAGCAAAAAAAATAGGAGGGAAAATAAATCAAGGGATATTGATAATGTCTCCTTTTGAGAATAAAAAGGCTGTTATAAAAAACAGCCCAGCTTATAAAGCTGGCTTAAAGGAAGGAGATATAATAACACACATAAACAAAAAGGAGATAGTTGAAGAGGGTTCATTTACTAAAATTTTAGAAGAAGAAATCAAAAAAAGTAGCAAGATAAATCTTTCAGTAATACGAGGAAGTAGAAATATAAATAAAGATATAAAAATAAATTAAGCTTTGGCCCAATCAATATAATAAGGCGCCATTGATTGAGATGGTACTTGTTTATATATACTCAAAACAATAATAACCATTATTATTGCTAACAAAATTAAGACAAATCCTGTAAGAAAGTTTTTCATGCGAACTTAAGTTATAAAATTTATTATTTTATCTTTAACAAATATTGTTTTCTTTGCGTCTGATATTTTATCCTTATATCTATCAAATTTATCGCTTTCTAGAATAATTCTAATTACATCATCCTCATCAGTGCCCTTATTTACTTCAATTGTCCCTCTTGTTTTTCCGTTTATCTGCACTGCCGTCACTACATTTTCATCTTCTATATATTTTTCATTATATTCAGGAAATTTTTCTTGGTGTATAAAATCCTTATTCCCAAAACTCTCCCACAACTCCTCTGAAATAAATGGGGCAAATGGATATAATAATAGAACAAATTTTTCTATCATCTCTTTTGGTATTTTATCTAACTTATCCATTTCATTAGACATTATCATCAAAGAAGATATCGCGGTGTTAAATCTCATTTTTTCTATGTCTTCAGAAACTTTCTTTATTGTTTTATTAAGTAAAAGCAAAATATATTCATCTTTTATATCTTCATCCGATACCCTCTCTCTAATCCTCCACACTCTATTTAAAAATCTCTCCACTCCTAGTATGCTTTCATTGCTCCAAGGAATTGCATTTTCAAATGGACCCATAAACATTTCATAAACCCTGAATGCATCTGCACCAAATTCATCTATTATGTCGTCTGGGTTTATTACATTTCCTCTTGATTTAGACATTTTTTCTCCCCCCTCTCCTAGAATCATTCCGTGCGAAGTTCTTTTTTTGTATGGCTCTTTGCTGTCAACAATCCCAATATCATAAAGAAATTTGTGCCAAAATCTAGAATAAAGTAGGTGAAGAGTTGTGTGCTCCATACCACCGTTATACCAATCTACCGGCAACCATTTTTTTATTTTGTTTTTATCTGCTATCTCTGAATTGTTTTGGTTATCTATATACCTCATATAATACCAAGAGGAGCCCGCCCATTGAGGCATTGTATCAGTTTCTCTTTTTGCATTACCCCCACACTTAGGACATTTAACATTCACCCAGTCTTCATTTTTTGCTAAGGGGGAATCTCCTTCTTTTGTAGTTTTAAAGTCTTTTATTTCTGGAAGTTTTAGAGGAAGATTATTCTCCCCTATTGATATCCATCCTGGATTTTCTATTTCTCCTTTTGTTAAATCTTTCTCTGAGATTTCCTTGTTGTTTATTTTTTCAGAACAATTTTCACAGTAAACTAATGGTATAGGTTCTCCCCAATATCTCTGCCTTGAAAATACCCAATCTCTTAGTTTATATTGGATGCTTTTTTCTCCTCCAACAAATTTAATCATTTCATCTATAGCATCTTCAGGCTTTTTACCGTCAAACTTTCCTGAGTTTATCATTATCCCACTTCCCTCGTACGCACTCCTTAATTCATCTTTATTGCCATCGTCTATAACTTTTATTATTGAAAGGCCATGCTTCTTAGCAAAGTCAAAATCTCTTTGATCGTGTGCTGGCACCGACATAATAGCGCCGGTTCCATAAGACATTAAAACATATTCTGATATCCATATTGGAATTTCTTCTTTTGTAGCAGGATTTATTGCATAAGCACCTGTAAATACTCCTGTTTTATCTTTTTGTGACTCAGTCCTTTCTAAATCTGTCTTTTTACTAATCTCTTCTATATATTTATCAACTTCTACTTTATTATCTTTTGTGATTATATCTTTGACTAAAGGGTTTTCTGGAGATAGGACTAAGAAAGTTGCGCCAAAAATTGTATCTGGCCTAGTTGTAAATACTTTTATCTCATCTTTATGCCCTGAAATTGTAAAAGAAATTGTTGCTCCTTCACTTTTCCCTATCCAGTCCACCTGTTGCTTCTTTACTCTTTCTGGATATTCAACAGAATCTAAATCCTCTATAAGCCTATCAGCATATTCTGTAATCTTTAACATCCATTGCTTTCTTTCTTTTCTTATTACATCTTCCCCACATCTTTCACACTTTCCATCTATCACCTCTTCGTTGGCAAGAACTGTATTACAACTAGGGCACCAATTCACTGATATAGATTTTTTGTAAGCTAGCCCATTATCAAACATTTTCATAAATATCCATTGAGTCCACTTATAGTAATTCGGGTCTGTTGTATTTATCTCTCTAGACCAATCAAAGGAGAAGCCTATTGACTTCAATTGCCTTTTAAAATTATCTATATTTTTTTCTGTTGAAATTCTTGGGTGCGTACCTGTTTTTATGGCAAAATTTTCTGCCGGTAAACCAAAAGCGTCCCAACCTATTGGGAAAAGCACATTAAAGCCCTCCATTCTCTTTTTTCTAGATATTACATCCATAGCAGTGTAAGATCTTGGATGTCCGACGTGTAACCCTTTTCCTGAAGGATACGGAAATTCAACCAATGCATAGAAGTTATCTTCGCCCACGCCCTCTTTTGTTTCATAGGATTTATTTTTCTCCCAATTATCTATCCATTTAGATTCTACTTTTTTAAAAGGATATTTATTTTCCATAAAAATTACTTTAAAAAACACAAATAAATGTGCGCATATTAAAGATTAAACAATATTTTCTATTTTATCAACGCCTTGCTATTGTTTTGGAATATTTGCACTCAATCTAAAAACAACTCCTCCAGATGCTACGGGCTCCATTGCTGATAATGGGAGATCTACGTTATTAAGAATTTTTTTGTCTTCTAACTCCTTCTTAAAATCTATTGCTCCCTGCTCACTACCCGCATATGCTGTTATTGATATTGGAGAATTTTGAGACTGAATGTATATACGAGTTATTTCAACCTTTTTAGATAAAGATACATCATATATATTGCTTACAAGATTATTCATTTGCCTTTGTTTAGACGTTGTCTCTATTGCAACATCAATATTCCTATTAAATTCTATCGCCTCTTCTTTTAATGCCTTCAGTGTCTCTGTATTTTGAGATTTAGATAATTTTTCAAGATTAAGTACTAAATTATTCATATAATTGCCTAGGAATATAAAAGTCCCTAGCATAGCAACCAATAAAACCACAAAAGATACTATAAATATATCCCTCCACAAACCTATAAATGACAACATTTGCTCGTGTCTAAATTTTTCTCTTGTATCTTCTGGGGCTAAACTTATTTCATCATCTTTTGATCTTTTTATCTCTCCTCTTAAAGCCGCTCCGAATGCTACTAGATTAGAAGATTCAACTTTATGATTTTTGATACTTGTAGTTATTATTTCTGAAGCAAACTCCTCTTTTAATGAATTTTTTATCTTGTCTTCCATTCCTTCTGCCATAAGATATATAAATTTAGGATTTGTTCTAAATCTATTGGCATAATAATTTACAACTTTATGACTCTCTTCTAATATAATTCTCTTGAAATCACTGAATTTTATTTCTCTTGTATTTTCTTGTTTATATATTTTTTCCCAATAAATAAACCTATTAAATACTAAATCACCGCTGTTTACTATTGAAAAGCTCATTCCATCACTATCTATATGAAGCAAGAAAACAGCTATATTCTCAAACTTTCTTGATTCAGACAATCTTAAGATTCTTGCTAGCGATGCAGATTTTTGCTCTATAGCAACAACTAAAAATCCTGCACTTGAAAAAGCGTCGTTGATATCATTTATTATTTCTTTTTCAATAAAAGATGCTGTGACTCTTTTTTTACTGGTTGCATCTAAATTATTTATATATTGCCAATCATAATAAGTTTTATTTATTTCTATTGGAGAAGCTATTTCTAAATTTAGAAATATTGATTCTTTTGCAGCATGTCCAGCAACATAAGGCAAATCAACGACTTGTGTAAATATATTTGCATCCGAAATTGATAGGATTATAGAATTATCTTTATTTTTGCTGTCTATTTTTTTTCTTAACTCTCTTAATGCTGAACTTAATTTCTCTTTATCAATAACTTTCCCTTGTAAAACCACCCCCTTCTCTAACTTTACAGATACAGACGTTTCTATTTTATCATTAACTATATTCATATAATTTACATATGAATCTGTTAATTCAACACCGGCAACATTCACCTTGGGTACTATGGTTAATGAAAATAATTTTTTTATTCTTTTGAAATTGAATTTCATGAAACTAATTTATACATCTGTAATAGATTCTAAAGATACTTTTTTTGTATTGTAATCAACCACTGTTATGGCTTGAATTGATCTTTTTTTATTTAATATATCTGCTACAGAAGTAATCGTATATTTTGAATCATTGTTCGCAAGTAATACCTTGCTTATATTCACACTAGCTGTGTAGTCACCAACAACAACTGAGTAATCTTGATCTGCCACTGTGTCTCCGTATCTAGTAATCTTAAGAAGAGCGTCCTCTGCGCCAGAATTAGCAACAAAGAATGAAGAATATGACGCTCTTAAACCAAGCCCCTCTTGACTAACCAAGTAAGAAGCCAAAATACCAGCACTAGCAATTTCAACTATTATCCCACCTATAAGCAATGTAGTTGAAAGAGCAGCTACTCCATTATTTTTTTTTAAAAATTTTAATAGCATTGCTCTTTTTGAATTTTTTATTTAGAGCTATTATTTTGTTCTTCGTTCATCCCCTTTAATAGAGGTATTATCTCACTTTTGTCACTTAATTTTACCTTCCAAACAACATGGTCATCATTCAAAAATATTGATCCCGTTGGTCCCCAAACTGTCTTTGTAAAATCGTTTATTGACAATCCGCCCCCCTCGCTTTGAGATATTCCCTGCACATACCACACGTTTGACAATGACAAACTTGGGAATGTTGATAGTTCCCCAAAATACAAATCGCCGGTATCCATATACACAGCGTGGTAAGAATCATTATTATCTGAAAAAATCTTGCCAATTAAAACACCAGCTAAAATTAAAATAAATACCGCTACAACAAATACAATAAATATAAATATATTCTTTTTCGTTGTGATTCCTTTTATTTTACTCATTTTTAATATTATTAATTGTAATTCACTTCATTACTAATTATATATCAAAATACATTAACTGCAATTAATTACTCCAGTTAATTATTGCGTTTTCAATTGTCGGAGAACTTCCTCCACTTGGCGCTAAAAATATCTTATACCTAAAATATCTGTAATTATGAATATTTGTTATTTCTGAAGTGTCTGGGCCCGTTGGAGTAAAATATGTTGCCCCCGTTCCATCACTACCAACATAAGACCAAGGCCCTCCCGAATTGTTTGAATATGCTAACTGAAATTTGACTTCCGTACTAGCTGGTAGCGTGCCACTCCAAAGCACGGAATTTATAACGGCCCCTCCTTCTGTTCCCATATCAAATGTTACTGATTCTAAATCCCCCGAACTAGTTGTGGTTGCTAAAGTTAAAGTCCCAGATTCATAAGTTATATTATTAGATGTATAAAATGTAGTAGTAGCATTAGTTAATGGACCTGTTTCACCTGGTCCACCATCCCAACTTCCTTGATTTATTACATAATCATTATATCTAGTCTGGTATGTAGAAAACGAAAGGCTTCTATTACCCAACCAACTTACATTTGAATAAATCTTTTGGGTGGAGGGGTCCTCTGTTCCTCCGCTAGCAACAATATCTCCCAAACCACTTGAATCTCTTTCAACATTCTCTACATAAAAATATCTTTCATAAACTGAACTTTCGTATAAAGCATTTATTTCATCTGCTGATAATGCTCTATTATAAATCCTGAAATCATCTATGGAGCCAGCATAATTTCCGGAATCCCCATCTCCTATATAAGCGCTCAATGTGGAAGTTGAAGCTGTCCCATAAGAAGCATCTGCTGAGTTGTCTAAGCTCCCGTTAATATACCAGTGCAATCTAGTATTAGTGAGATCCCTAACTAACGCAACGAAATACCAATTACCAATACTAACATTACCACTGCTACTAAAGCTTTGAAATGGAGTGCTATTACCACCAGCTGTGCCATAATAGTAAGTCATAATTCCATCAGTCCCTTGCTTTATAGTCCCCTCCGCTCCATAGGATTTTGCAAATGGATTTCTTTCAATAGAAAGATCGTCTGGTTTGAGCCACATTGTTATTGTTTGATTGCCTGTTATTTGTAATTCGCTTGGATTTCCTAAATCTACGTAGTTTGTAGATCCATCAAAATTCAAACACTTTCCCGCCTTACAACTAGAAGAGGCTACTCTAGTAGGAGAACTTATTAAAGTTCCATTATTAAGGTTCCCGGATGAGTCATACGCTGTAGCTCCAGAATCTTCATCAAATTTCCATATCCCTATCAAACTAGCTGTTATATCATTAAATAAAATACTTTCAATCCCAGAAACAGCTGTTGAAGATGTTGCGTATTTAACTAAAAAATATTTATTAGAAGAACCTTTTGATAAATCGTAAATTGAGTGCCAGTTGGACTGTGCCATGTTTTTGGCATTGTTCACCATGTTATAAGCAACCGTTGAAGCAATTTGATTTCCTCTATTTTCAAAATTTTGTCTTATCATTGTTATAAGAGATATAGTTGCTCCAGTAACAAAAATTCCACCTATAACTATCGCTATTAAAACTTCCATCAAAACTTGCCCTTTTTCTTCTTTTAAAAATTTTTTTAAATTAATAATTCTCATAAATCTCATTTATTTCACTGCTACTCAATTCCCTATTATAAATTCTTACATCGTCTATACTCCCAGTGAAAGGATTGTCTGAACCTGTTACAAAATTCCCAGTTGCGCGGCCTATTTGCATGCTTTCAGATGGTTCCGATAATATATACCCGCTCGTACTTGAAGCCGTTGATGAATCAACTGTTAAATATGCGGCTGTAGGAGTTATTTTTGCAGATAAAAAATGCCAAGAATTATCATTAACGGAAGCTGGAGAATTAACAGAATATATAGTTGCTGCATCAGCCCTAACATAAAAATAAGGACTTCCTCCAGAAATTCTTATTTGATAACCGCTAGTGTTATCACCTCTTTCCAATACAATCCCATCACTCAAAGTTTTTATCCAAGCAATAATTGTTATGTCCTCATTTAGAGCTGGTAAGGTGCTTGAGTTAGAAATCTCAACATAATCATCTACACCATCTAACGATATACACCTATATGTTTTACATCCAGAAATCGTAGTTAAGTCTGTAGGAGTGCTTAAAGAATACATGGTCCCGTCATTAGAATTTGAAGAACTGTCATATGCAGTAGTTACAGAGCCTTCATCAAAAGACCAAAACCCTGATAGATAAGATTCGCTAACATTAGAAACCCTACCTATAGAATTTACTGTTATTATGTGGACCTTATTGCCATTTGTTTTTTTTAAAGTTACAACATCGGACACTGTGGGGACCCCAGTTAATGGAGTATAAGTTATGTCTTTATAAGTTCCAGATGCTGGGTTTGTAAAATTAGAATATCCGCTTAATAATTGAGTTGTCACTACCGTTGAAGTGCTATAAGAAGAGCCATAGAATATTTCAACGCTATCTTTCCCAGATTCATTGTTTGTAAATCTCGCTCCCCAGCTCTCGCCCCTTTCTCCTAATATAGCCCTATTTTGAACATTTTGAAGAGTGTCCACTATAAGATCAGCGTCTGTATCAAAAACTCTCTCGTTCCTAAAAGAAACTAGATTTAATATTGCAATTGAAGATATTATAGCAAAAATTGAAGTTGTTATTAGTATTTCTACTAGACTAGCACCACTATTTTTTTTAATAGTTTTATTTAGCATTTTTATAAGAATGGATTATAAAATCACTATTCTATATTTATTATAATTCTTGATTCTCTATTAGGTACTTTTTTAACCCAGAAAGGCCAAAAAGAAACAGTTAATTTTTCTATATAAGGCATAGCTAATATTTCTGTTTTTAAATTAACAGCACTTTTGCCAATTGATGCTTCTTTTATCTTATCTTCTGTTACGGGGCTCCAAAATACAGCGCTGTATTCCAATGGCAAGGTCATTTTACCATCTTCCCATTCAACTAATGGTTGTGAATATTTTATTTCTTTTTCTTTTTCAACAAAGCTTTCATTTAACTCCAATTCATCAAGTCCTTTCAATCTCAACATTTCTAATAGATTGGCCTCTTTGAATATCATTGATTTAACAACCCCCTCACCAACTACTGAAAATTTTCCATCGTTTTTTACTTCTTCATTTACATCTATATTTATTATCTCTATCTCTTGAGAGCCATCAACAACTTTAAACCCGTCAGGAATCTGAGTTGTTAGCGACATTTTTAATGCATCTGTCAATTGAGACTCAACGCCCTCTTCTGCTAATTCAATGTCTTCATCGCTAGGATAAAGAGACTCGCCTATAAACCCTCCCGTCATAGAACCGGAAGATGATCCATAAAATCCTTCAAATTTGTCAGAACCTTCAAACCCAGGAATTGTAAATTTACTAACTGGGCCTATATTATATTCCTCACCCGCTTTATCAGCTACAGCTTTTACAGTTATTGAGGAAGGCTCTATCTCCCCTCCAACTATTTTTGCTCCTGGGACTGTAACTTTATCAACTATCCTATATATTTTTCCATCACTTGTCTCAAACCTAGTAGATGCAACGAGCGCTTGAGGTGAAGAACTATAATCGTTATATATTGTTATCTCTCCAGACGCTTTTCTTTCTACATATTTCTCAGAAGTCGCATTGAAAGAAAGCACAACATTTTTTTCTTGTTCAAATATCTCTCCTGGAATGCTATCTTTTTGTGGATATATATCGTTTATTTTTGTACTAACAACTACAGAATCTACAAAATTCCAGCTCTTCTTCTGCTCAACTATTGTTATTGTAACCTTGGGCAAAACAACAGCAGCTATATAAACAACCAACACAACCACCAACGATATAATTCCATATCTAATAACTTTCTTTTTTCTACTTAATTTAATTTTTTTCTTTTTAGATTTACCCCCACTAAAAAATCCCGTGTCTTTGTTGTTATATTTTTTCAAGCTATTTATTTCTTCAAAAAAATCTTTTTCCTCTTCTTCTCTGTCGGGATTAATCTCTTCTTCAAAAATATCATCCATCTCAATCTCTTCTTTTTTATTTTTTTTTCTGGATTTTTTACTTACTGGGACTATGTCCATTACTTTAATTATTTTTTTCTTGTCTTTTTTCATTTTTTTAATTTTTTAAATTTTAAATACTTAAATTTATTCTATTATACAATAGAAGCCAGACATTCTCCAACTAAAAATGCTTGCTACTGATTATTCTACAATAGCCTTTATTCTTCTAACTCCTCTGGCATTGGATTCTTCTTTCAATATTTTAAATTTTCCAATTTCTTTAGTATTTTCAACGTGTGGACCACCACAAAATTCCTTACTTAATATACCTCCTGAATCTTCATCTCCTATGAAATAAACACTAACTTCATCTGGATATTTGTCTCTAAAAAAAGCAAGAGCTCCGATTTTTTCAGCATCTTTTTTTATCATTTTTTTAGAATAAACTGGAAGACTTTCATTTATCTTTTCATTTATTTTTTTCTCTACTTTATTTTTTTCTTCATCAGATAATTTTCTATCAAATGAAAAATCGAACCTTAAACGCTTGCTATTAATATCAGATCCCATCTGCTTAACATCGCCTCCTAAAACCTCTCTCAATGCCCATTGCAATAAATGTGTTGCTGTGTGCATTCTAATTACCTTTTCTTTTTCCTCCTCATCTGATGCTTTTAATTCTCCCGTATCTAATTCTAGACCATGACCACCAAATTTTTTTTCAACACCCGCTCTGGATATTTCGCGATGTTTTTCAAATTCTTTATTGAATTCGTCATCTATATTACTATCTAAAATTACTTCTGTAGAGAATTCTTTTATTAAATCCAAAGGTAGTCCAAATGTCTCATAAAGATAAAAAGCATCTGAGCCAGAAAGTTTTTCGTATTTTTTTAATTTTTTTATTCCCTTTGATATTGTTTCTTTAAATTTATAAAACTCTTCTTCCCAAACACTTATTATTTCTTTTTCATTATTAATATTATTATAAATTTTACCGTATTGATCTTTTATTTCCTTATATGCCTCATCGAAAAGATTTACATCTATATCATATTTTATACTTAGTCCTATTATTCTTCTTAAAAGTCTTCTTAAGATATACCCAGATTCCTTATTAGAAGGCAAAACTCCATCTGATATTAAGAAAATAGATGCCCTTATGTGATCTGCAAATATTCTAATATATCTATCGTCTAATTTTCCCCCATGTTTTTTTACAATTTTAACTATTCCCTTGAAAGAACTTGTTTCAAAAACCGTTTCTCTGCCCTCTATTATAGTTAGAAGTCTTTCAAGTCCCAATCCAGTATCTATGCCTGGAGTGTCAGATTTTTCATAAGTTAAATGACCATCTTCATTCTTTGCATAATACTCATTGAACACAATATTCCATATTTCAACCCCATTCATTTTTTTGGCATTTTTTTCAGAATCTGCAACGTGTATCTCTGTTGTTGGACCACATGGCCCTTCGTTGCCAGTTGGCCCCCAAAAGTTATCTTTTCTTGGGCATTTAAATATTTTTTCCTTTGGCACACCAACTTCCTCAAGCCATATGTTAAAAGACTCTACATCTTCTTCTATGTTTTCATCTCCCTCAAATACAGTTACAAATAATTTTTTCTCATCTATTTCTAGTATTTTTGTTACGAATTCCCATGCCCACATTATTGCTGATTTTTTGAAATACCCTGACTCTCCTGATATATTTTCGGGATCATCATATCCTATTGGACTAAATGCAAAGTTCCCCATCATTTCAAAAAACGTTAGGTGAGATGAATCTCCAACCTCATCTATATCGCTTGTCCTAAAACACTTTTGTATAGATGTTGTTCTATAAGAATTGAAATCTGATTTTGAATCTAGTTCTTTAGTATAATATTTTTTAAATTGTTGCATCCCAGCCGTAGTCAGCAAAACAGAAGGATCGTCTGGCATTAAAGACGAAGAAGGCACAATTGTATGTCCTTTAGATTTAAAAAAATCAAAAAATATTTTTCTTATTTCGTAAAACATAAAATTGTTAATTCTTCCCAAGTGCCTTTGATTTCTCATGGTCTTTCATTTTTTCAAGAGCCTTGGCCTCTATTTGTCTTATTCTTTCTCTGGTAACTCCGAATTGTTTCCCAACTTCTTCTAATGTATGCGTTATCCCATCGCTCAACCCAAATCTCATCTTTATAATTTTTTGTTCTCTAGGAGTTAAGTCCTCCATAATTTCAAGTATTTTTTCTTTTAATAATGTTTGGGATGCAACTTGATCAGGCATCAAACTTCCTTCATCTTCTATAAATTCTGCTAAAGTAGAATCTCCCTCATCATCCCCAACTGGCAATTCCAAGGATAAGACCTCCTGAGATATTTCTTGAATATGCCTAACTTTATCAACTGTGGTATCCATTTCTACTGCTATTTCTTCAGCTAAAGGATCTCTTCCTAATTCCTGTGAAAGTTTTCTTTTTATCTGAGTATATTTTGAAATAGTCTCAACCATGTGGACTGGTATTCTTATTGTTCTAGATTGGTCTGCGAGAGCTCTTGTTATTGCCTGTCTTATCCACCATGTTGCATAAGTAGAAAATTTAAATCCCTTTCTATAATCAAATTTATCAACTGCTTTTGATAACCCTATATTACCCTCTTGTATTAAATCCAAAATTCCTAAGTTCGGGCTTCTGTTTATGTAGTGTTTAGCTATAGAAACAACCAATCTTAGATTGGCTTGTATTAATCTTTGTCTTGCACTCTCATCGTCCATTTCAGCTCTTTTAGCTAAATCTCTTTCCTCTTGCGCTGTTAACAATGAAGTTCTACCAATTGTTTTAAGATAGAGCTGAACAGCATCAGGCAAATCTCTGGAGCTTTTTGCGGAAGATATTTTTGGAAGCTTCTCATCATCTTCTATTAAACTACCTTTTTCAATAATTTTTATATTATTTTTATCTAATTCATCGTAAATCTTTTCAAGTAAAAGTATATCTTTTTCTATATCATTAAACACAAACAATATTTCTGAGTATGTTATAAATCCTCTATTCTTCCCTTTCTCTATTACCTTTTTTATATTTTCATTAGCCTCTTTTTCTCTTTTACCCACTCTTTTAACTATCTTTTTTGGGGCTATCTCATTTGATGTCTTACTTTTTACAATTTTAGAGGTTTTTGATTTTTTAACAATACTCTTAACTGTTTTCTTTTTAGTAGCTACTTTTTTGTTGCTACTTTTTTTAACAGCTTTGCTTCTTTTTGAAGCTGTTTTTTTATTAGATTTCTTCATAATCAGTTAGTATTAATTAATTTTGTTATTTCGTCAAATTCTTTTAACAATTCTTTTTCTTTTTCTTCATTCCCTGAAATTTCTGCTTCTTTTATTTGTTCTTGTATCTTTATTACTTTCTCTTTATAAAATTCTCTGATAAGTTCTTTTATTAAAAATTCTGCTTCTAGATATGCCTTGTCTTCATTTATATCCTCTAGTGATGCACTCATATCTATATAGGATATAAAATCTTTTACATCGCTTTCCGCGGTTTCTAAATTATTACTCACAAATAAATCAATTATATTTGACAATTTCTCCGGAAAATATATTTTATTTTTTTCAATTTCTTTTTTGATGTCTTGATTTATAATAGCTAGCTTTAATATTTTTACAGCTAATTTTTCATGCCTTGAAGAAAAATCTTCTAGAATATTATGTTTTTTATTTTCTTCCTTTTTTTGTTTTTCTGATTCTCTCCCTCTATTAGAAAATAGCATTTGTAATTCTTCTCTTATTATATTTTCATTTATTTTTGTTCTTTCTGATAACCCTTTTATCCATCTGTCTTTCTCTATTGGGCTTTTTATTATATTTATTTTTTCGAGTATTCTTCTAATTATTTTCTTCTTTTCTGAATCTTTTTTATTATCAAAGCTTTCTAAGTATTTTTTAAAATAAAAATCTTTTGATGAGTATGTATGATTTTTTATATAATCTTTAATTCTTCCTGGCTTTTCAGCTATAAAATCCGCGATGTCTTTAAAATCTTCCAATAAAAGAACTCCCGATATTACATCTATTTCATTTGCCATATCTACAGCTCTCTCACTAGCTTCTGAGCCAGCAGAATCATTATCAAAAGCAAATATGAAATTATCTGCGACTTTATTTAACATATTAAGATGATCCTTGGTTAGAGCTGTCCCTGAAATGGCTACTGCATTTTTCACTCCGTCTTGCCAAAGCATAATCATATCAAAATTTCCCTCCACTATTATCACTGTTCTCGTTTCCCTTATTTGTTTTTTTGACAGATTGTATCCATATAATATTTTTGACTTATGATATATTGGAGTTTCTGGAGAGTTTATATACTTACCCGCTTTCCCAGTATCATATTCCGGCAATATCCTCCCAGAAAAACCAACAACTGTCCCGAATTTATTATGTATTGGAAATATAACCCTCTCTCTAAATCTGTCCATATACGTACCTGACTTTGTTTTAAATATTAAACCGGACTTTTCTATGTCAGATATTGAATATCCTAAATTTGTTAAATGCACCATCGTTTCATCTTTTTCCATCGGTGAAAATCCTAACTCGAAATCATTGATGGTTTCTTGTTTTATTTTTCTAGATAAAAAATAATCTTTTGCATTTTTATTTTTTTCAAGCATAGAAATAAAAAAATCTTTTGCTGATTTATTTATTTCTTCTAATATGTTTGATTCTTTTCTTGTGGTTGTATTTATATGCCCAATATTTATACCAGCTTTATCAGCTAATATTTTTAAAGCATCATAAAACTCAACATTCTCATATTTCATTACAAAACTTATAACATCTCCGCCCTCATTACACTGGCCAAAACATCTCCACGTTTGTCTTTCTGGAGACACAACAAAAGAAGGCGTTTTTTCTTTATGAAATGGACATATTGCTTTGTAATTTCTTCCGGCTTGATTTATAGGAATGTACTCCCTTATCACGTCAACTATATCAAGTTTTTCCTTTATTTCTTTTACTGGGTCTGAGGTCATAATTTGTTATCCATTTAATATTCTTATATCTTCTTCAAATTGTTTTGCTCTTTCAACTATTGGCTCTCCATATAGCCATCTGTAATTCCACCACCTACTACCTGCATAATATTTAGCAGCCGCACATCTCATTTGGAGAGTTTCTGAATCATATTGAGGATAGCTATTAACATACCCCACACAAGCTGATGAGTTATAAGCATCTGAAAGATACAATGCAGTCCCTATAAATGCATCCATATTGTTCCATGGTGAAGGTGGATTGTGTCCTGATATTTTAGCTATTCTACTTTCATACATCGCCCAAGTTGAAGGAATAAACTGAGCTGGGCCCATAGCCCCTCCGTAAGCACCGTCTCTAGGAATAGGACACGAGACTAAAGGAGGATTTGGGATTGCGACATTATTATCTTTCAATTCCTCTAATATATCTAGAAATGCTGGGATGTCTCTGGTTGGGTGCATCGTTGTTGGATTACTTGCTTTTGATGGATAATAAGGATTTTTGTCATATTCGCATTGCCCAACATTTTTACCAAGTGAAGACTCTCTATCCAACACAGCTAGAACCAATGCGGGGCTCACACCTGTTGCATCTGCAGCAATTTTTGCTAAATGATATGCCTCTCCAAAAGATAATTCACCTCCACCTATTAATTCAAAGATTCTGCTTCTTATTTCTGCCGCAGTTTGTTTTTTCTCTTCTAATAAATCTCTAGCTTTTTGTTCTGCTTCTTTTGTATTGCTTAGCAATATATTTTTATCTTGTTCTATCCTTTTTATAGATTCTTTTTGTTTTGATTGATATTCTTTAAGTCTTTCCGTATCTTCATATTCCAAAGCCAATTCCTCTTTTTGAGTTGTTAAATCATCTCTCAATACAATCATTTTTTCTAACACAACTCTTAGGTTGTCCTGCATTACCATTATGTTATTTATATCAAGAAAAAAGTCTGATAATTTTGGATTTTCAACTATCATTTCTATTACTCCCTTGTTTTCATTTTTATACAAATCCTGAATTAATTTCGCCAATACGTTTTTTTTATCTGAAATATCTTCCTCTGTTTTTACTATTTCGTTTTTAGTGCTCTCTATTTCACTATTTAAAGTTTGTAAATTCAATGTTATAGATCTTATTTGCAAATTTATTTTGGCTATCTTTGCATTTAATGCCCTTATTTCTGATTCTAAAGCAGTTCCTTGAGCTCTGTAACTTTCTGCTTGTTTTTCATAAACAGATATTTCTTTTTCTAATTCTGCCAATCTTGCCTCTAATTCAGCTCTTTCTTGTTCTCTGTTAGATGCAGCAAATAATGACCCTGTGTTGTTTGTAGGAGCACTGACAGCACCCAAGACAAAACTTACTACAAAAAACGACACTATTAGATATTTAAAAGATTTAGACAATGGTACGAATAGAACTCTTTCTTTATTTAAATCTACCCTGTTAGACAAACCACCCTTTAAAGAAACGTCTTTTATAATAATTTTATCACTCTGTTTTTTTGTAGTTTTTTTCATAATTTCGATATTATTTCCATATCAAAACCAACGCTACTGCGTTACTTTAATTATACTATAAAGCGAAGTAATATTCTATTTAAAATTTATTCCTCCTTCTCTTTCTCTTCTTTTTCTACTGACTCTTCTTTATCTGATTTTTCTTCTTTATTTTCTTCAGATTCATCGCCATCAGCAACACTTTCGGTCTCTTCTTCTGGTTCTTCTTTTCTAGGCTCTATTATAGATACCACAACAGTTTCTGGGTCAGAATTTATTTTAACTTTTTCTGGAAGTTCAATATCCCCAACATGAATGAGGTCGTGTATTTCTGTTAACTTACTTAAATCTACGTCTATTGAACTTGGTAAATCTAGTGGTAATGCTTCTATTTCTACAACCTCTAAAGATTTCACCAAAACTCCTCCCTTGTCTTTAACAGCTGGCGCCTCTCCTATAAAATTAAGACTGGTCTCTGTGGCAATCTTTTCACCCATTTTTACAGCTCTTAAATCAACGTGAATAATATCCCCTAGTGGATTTTGTTGAATCTCGTTTATCAAAACTGGGTATTTTTCTTTCCCCAAGCTCAAAGTTATTATGCTACTTTCTCCAGCCTCATCTAAGGCCTTTTTAAATTCTTTTAATGATAGAGAAATGTGTTTGTTTTCAACCCCGTGCCCATATAATTCTGCTGGCAAAATACCCTCTTCCCTGCCTTCATCTAGGGATTTACCAAACTTTTCTCTTATTTCTGCTTTTAAATTTGTCATACGCGAATTACTATAACCTGAATTAATAAAAAAATCAAAGGTTTTTTGCTTTTAAGGGCGTGTTTTAACCCTCAAGACCGAAAAGATTTATTTTTTCTTTTACTATTTTTTTTATATCTTCAATAACTGGAGATAGAATCTTATACGGAGCAACCTCATTTAAATTTTCTTTAATTGAATTTTCCACACCTTCTTTCCACATCAATCTTATTTCCGTGCTTATGTGCACTATTGAAACCCCAGCTTTTACTGCGCTTAAAAATTCTTCTTCTCTAATCCCAGAGCCTCCATGCAAAACAATATTAGCATCAACCACATCATCTATCTCTTTTATTCTATCTATAAACAAATGTGGATTTGGAGCATCTTTAAACATGCCATGTATATTGCCAACAGCTGGAGCAAGTAAATCAATACCCGTCTCCTCAACAAATTTTTTAGCTTCTTCAGCTGTTGTGATATCTTTTTCTGTTATGTCAGCTCCCTCTGGTATCTCATTTAAAATCTCTGAACCAGAACCTAAATAGCCTATTTCAGCTTCAACTAAAACATCTGTTCCATTATTTTTATTATACTCCTTTACAAACTCTACAACTTCTTTTGTTTTTTGAATATTGTCATCTAAATTATTCCCCTTGCTTGCATCAAATAAAACGGCATCAAAACCAGCTTCAACAGCTTCTTTTATTTTTTCAAAGCTATGAGTATGATCTGCGTTTAAAAATATTTCTACTCCTTCTTCTTCTCTTATTGTTTTTACTAGGTTTGCTATTTTTTTTGTCCCCCAAAAATTTCTCTCGCCCTCTGAAACACCTATTATTACAGGCTTATTTAATTCTTTAGAAGCTTGGGCTACAGCTTTTAATTGAGAATAGTCCGATACATTAAAATGTCCAATTGCTCCTTTATATTCTTTCAATACTTCTCTTAGATTCATATTTATAATTTTATAATTCCGTTTATAATGTTTTCTTTTATTTTATTTTCCATTTCATTTTCTCCAAAATAAGATGTGAATATCTTATTCCACATCGCTTCCTGATGATGGTAAAGGTATTTAATCATTTCTTTTTCTTTAACTAAGGACATAGCGTTATCAACAATATTAAAACTTATTAAAGTGTCATCCATCCCATTTGCACTAAAATAATCTCCAATCCAATTAAGTCCTTTCCAAAAAGCCAAGCTCTCCATCCCATTCTCTTCCCCCATTTTAGATATATCTATCTCTGCCTTTTCCCAATGTATTGCTTCTGGGTTTACATGCCTATAAAATAATCTCCAATCAAATTCATCTGTCTTAGCTAGATACCTCTGCACAACTAGCCAATCATTTTTTTCTAATGTCTTTCTATCATCTACTATATCCCCTCTTAGCAACTTTATTAAATTGCTAGAAAATTCATCTTTATTTTTGGATGCTCTTACAAATAAATCCGAATAGAAATCAACTTCATGAGAATAGTGCAACAATAAACTAACTGTTCTAATTATTTCCCCTGGAACATTTAGAGTTGCTGGAATTACAAAAATTATTCCCAATTCTTTTAAGTGGCTTATATTGTGGTATTTCTTTTCAATGAATTTTTTTGCCGCTTCTTTCCATTTATTACTTATGGCAATAATATGCACTTCTCTTTCTTCAAAATCATCTGGGGATAAATCATTATAATAAGGAAGAAAATTTTCGTTCATCCAGCTTATTCCTTCCATGAATCTTAGTGCAGACGCTATTTCTTTCCAATCCTCTTTTTCTAACATTTCATCAACATTGCCATAACCCAAAGATTCCATAATTTTCTTTGGAGGCTCTTTTTTTAATATTTCAAAAAACTTTTCTTTTTTTAAGAAAAACCCTGATTTCTTATTTCCATTTTTTATATAATTCACAATTTTCTCACATCCTTCTTGAGTGTTACATTCTGGATTTCCAAGAAGTTCAGTCATTTCTAAATTGCTTTTAGATATTTTCTTTATTAAAGCAGAATAAATATCTTTTGCTAAAGAATCTCTTTTTAAATTTAGAACCTCTAAACATTTTTCTATTTTTTCATCATTTTCTTTTCCGATTTCTTCTATCACATTCTTCTTCCCCGTATTGTTAGATAAAAAACTTTCTGTTTCTGTTATGTGATCTATGTCT
>CAYQSO010000007.1:0-941 GCA_964420205.1 uncultured Candidatus Saccharibacteria bacterium | reverse complement strand
AGTAATCCATATTTTTTTTATTTTTTTTATTTCTATATTGCTCTCCGACCAGCGCTCATTTTTATTAAAATCATCAATGTTTATAATCCCATTAGTTGTTCCCACATACTCAACTACCGATGTTGCATTTGCAGAAGCTAACCTTATTGCATATCTTATATTTTCTTCGTCACAGTATCCTTTTTTACAATCTTCTTTTTTATTTATTAACCCAAGAATAAATCCAGAACCAAAAGCATCCCCAGCCCCAGTTCTGTCTTTAACCTCTTTTTCTTTAAATGTTCCCGATTTATATATATTTACTCCATCTGAAACATAAGCTCCATTTGGACCATCTGTTATAACAACTATACCTGGGACAATTTCATCTAACTTTTTAAATACTTCCTCTTTTTTATCAAAAGGAATGCCTGTTAATTTAGAAGCCTCACCTTCATTTACTATAAGCACGGAAATTCTTTTTATATTTTCTAATAGATACTCTTTTCCCTCTCCAGAAAGATGCCCACTACTAGGGTTTAACGCTATCTTTATTCCGTTCTTCTCAGCATAATCCAAAAGTCTATCAAAAGACTTGTATGATTCTCCTGGTAAAGAAATATACCACCACTTTGCTTTTATTTTATTTAGATTTATTTCATCAACAGAAAATTCATTTAATGCTCCGTGATAAGTTAGGATGCTTCTTTCTCCGCCTTGTAATAAAATTACAGAGTTGGCTGTATATTTATCTTTTGATATTTCTATGTTTTTTATAGAAACTTTTTCTTTTTTTAAATATTTCTTTATATATTCTCCGTTTGCATCATCCCCTATTTTTGTGAAGACAGATGTTTTTAAATTACTTCTGGAAAATGTTATTGATGCATTCGCAGCATTCCCACCCAAAGAAAAAACAACATCTTCAGTTGCAAACTTTTCACCCAATGGGACTATTATAG
>CAYQSO010000006.1:33614-43564 GCA_964420205.1 uncultured Candidatus Saccharibacteria bacterium | reverse complement strand
AATTGGAAGAAGGGTATTCACGAGCTGGGGGCGGAGAATCGGGTCCTCATATAGGATTTATAGAGGGGTTTTTCTTAATTTCATTCAACGCTTTTGGGGATTTACTAGAATTATTTGATTTAACAGGAGTAGGAGTGGTTATAGGGATTTTAGTTGATTTTGTTAATGGGCCCATTACTATTGGGTGGCTATGGTTTAGAGGTATTCCAGCTGTCTCCAAAAATGCTATTGCTCAAGGAGCTGAATTGATTCCGGTTATAGATGTTTTGCCGATGAGGACTACTGCTATAATATTGACTATAATAATGGTAGATCGTCCTGAGTGGATGGAGAAGTTAGGACTTGCAGGAGAATTAACTGAAAAAATGTTAAAAATTAAAAACAAGAAAATTCCAAAATCAGAATAATATTTATATATAATCAGTATTTTTTGATATAATTAATATAATGAATAGTTTTTATAAAAAATTTTTTCTAATATCAATTTTAACCATTGGAATTATGATTTTTAAAGGCGCTAACGCCGCAGACCCTGAATTTATGGTGTCTTGGAAATCAAACACATATACTCCACCATATTATCAAGGCAAGTCTTTACCAATTGAAAATTCTTATATAGATGTTTCTTTTGAAATGATAAGTAAAAATGCAAATGACTTTGGGAAAATTATAGATATTTCTGACAAGCAGGTTAGGTGGTATATAAACGGAGATATAGTTAGTAGAATGGACGGCAAATCGGAACTTAGAATAAATAACAATATGATTAGTGGAAGCAGAATAGCTGTTGAGATTGAAGTAGAATATTACAACGATAAAGGAAATACATATTTTCCAAGAAAGAGAATAGAAATTCTGATATCTAATCCGAAAGTATATATATTAAATAAATCCAAGAATAGTTCTTTATTTGAAAATGGACTATCTTTTATAGCAGAGCCGATGTTTTTTAATGCAAATAAATTATCGTCCCTAATAATAAATTGGAGTGTTAATAGAGACGAATTAAAGAAAGAAAATCAAGAATTTGACTTAGACATAAACTTGGGTAGTGGCATTTCTCATAACAAAATAGACTTGAGTGCATCGGTTTATAATAAAGATGATAGTCTAGAATCGGCTCAGGGGTTTAGAGTATTTAATTTAAGTGATTTATAATATGAAAAAATTTTTAAAATATATATACGTTTCAATATTTTTAATTATTGTTATTTCTGTAATCGCGCCCTTTTTTAGCAGTGCTCAAACAACATCTACTTTAGAGTATCCTGAATTTATGGAAGAAGGTAACCCAGCTAGTTTCATAGAGAATTTTTATGCATATGCATTAGGAATTTCAGGAACCTTAGCTGTGATTATGATAGTTTATGGAGGGGTTAAATATATAGCTTCAGCAGGAAATACATCTGTTCAAGCTGAGGCAAAAGATATAATAAAGAGCTCTGTGTATGGGATATTATTACTTGGTGGAGCAGTTTTAATTTTAAATACCATAAACCCACAAATAACAAGCTTAGAAGTGCCCAACCTGAAAGAAATGCCCTCAGTAAATGAGCAAATCAATCAAGATGCAGGTGGGAATTGATTTTAAGTTTTAAGCATAATATATGACAACTAAAACAAAAAAACTAATAATAATATTCGGAATATCTATATTTGTAATAGCAATAGCCATAGGTGTTTATTTTGGGTTTCAGAAGTCAAGAGATGTTATAAATACTCAACAGGGGCAAAATGCAGATAATACTTTACCTGTAAGCTCTAATTCAGATAACACTTCTAATGCTAAAACCTCTCTTCCTTCAGGTTCTGGCTCGGGAATTTTGGGGATTGATGGAAAAAAAATTACAAGAATAGGGAGCTCTGATGTAATAGATTTTTGGGTTTCTGATATTTCTACATCTACAGAAGATACGTCCAGTGTATTTTATATAGATGTAAACGGAAATATACACAAGGTATCTTCTAATAATGAAGGAGATGAGATAATAGCCTCTTCTCCAGGAGAATTTTTGCCAGTGAGTGTTATATCAAATAAAGATGGGTCTATATCAGCAATTTTATTTGAAGATGGCAGTTGGAAATTATTTTATGTAAAAGATTATTCTTGGGAAAACTTTGATTCAAGTGTTTCCTCTGTAGCATTTTCTCCTGACGGTGCAAACGTATCGTACATAGAAAGCAAAGAAGATAAGTTAGATATATATACATATGATTTATCAGAAAATTCTGGCGGGATAACTTTGGTATTGTCTATATCTGGGTATGATATGAATGTTTCATGGTCAGATGAGAATGTTTTAATGATATATTCAAAACCGTCAGCTTATGTTGTGGGGGATTTGTGGATAGTAAATATAAAGAAGGGAGTTGTAGGCAAAGTAATATCTGGTAAAGGGCTTATGGTTAATTTCGGTGAATATGGGTATGGAGTAGTTTCCTATATAGACAGTAATGACTTAACTTCTTATATAATGAGCAATGAAGGGGATGTTTTGTCTGAAAATTCATTTTCAACAATCCCCTCAAAATGTAATTTTTATGAAAAAGACATAATATGCGCATATTCTAATTTTAGTGGAGGAGTTATCCCAGATGAGTATCTTATCGGTGTTGTAAATTCAAACGATACAATTTACGATATAAACATAGAAGACAAGCAATCATCAAAGTATTTTGACGGATCTAATTTTGATATAGATGTGAAAAGCATATATAAATTAAATGATGGGTCCATTGTTTTTGGGAATAAGTACGATAGGGGTTTATACAAGATAACGAGTGATACAGAATAAAATGGCTTTTGGTAATAAAATAAATAATATTTTAAAATATTCAAAACAACCTGAATTCAGGCCAGTTTTTTATTTACTTCCTTTTATAATAATATTGCTAGTTGTAGATTTCATTTATCTTTCTGGAATTTGGCTTTGGGTGGGGGTTGTGGCAGTAGCACTTATATTTGCGATATTAACAACTATGGGGTGGAAGCTTTCTGTTGCTAATTCGGAATTGAAATTAAGAAATGCACAAACAGAAAGCGTTATATCAAAATTAAATGTAGGGATAATAGCCTATGATACAGACTTTAAGGTATCAATATTTAATCCCGCCGCAGAAGAGATATTCGGTGTTAAAGAGGGTGAAATATTGAATAAAAATATTTCTGCGAGCATGGCGGGAGATGCAAAATATAAATTACTTACTCAGACTGTATTTACATCCCTAGCTCCAAAGGTGGTTGAATTATCAGATGCTGGGCAATATCCACATAAATACGAACTCTCATTCAATAATCCAGAAGTCTACCTTAATGTAATAACAGATAGAATATACGATAAAAATAATAGACCAGTTGGTTTCATAAAAATAGTAACTGATAAGACGAGGGAAGTCGGGTTGTTGAATGCAAAAACTGATTTTATAGGCGTGGCAGCTCACCAATTAAGAACACCTTTAACTGCAATAAATTGGTCGTTAGAGCTTCTATCTAAATCAGAAGGTATTGGCGAAGAAGATAAATCTAATGTAAGTCTTGCCTTTGGAGCTGCAAAAAAAATGCTAAAAACAATAAACAATCTATTAGATGTATCAAAAATTGAAGAAGGTAGATTCGGGTATGATTTTAAGAAAGTAGACTTAACTCAATTTTTAGATGTTATATTAAAACAATCTATGCCTGTAGCCAAAGAATACGGAATAAAGCTTTATTTTAGAAGACCAGAGAAAAACATAAGCGTTGTGATAGATGAAGAGAAGCTAAGCATGGCAGTAGTAAATTTAATAGAAAATGCAATAAGATATAATGTTAAAAACGGATCTGTAACAGTTTCCGCAGAAATGTCTACAACTCCAGGATTTGCAGTAGTTTCAGTAGAAGATACAGGTGTCGGTATACCAGAAGAAGAAAACAAAATTATATTTGAGAAATTCAATCGTGGTAAACAAGCTTCAAAAATTGCTCCAAATGGAACTGGGTTGGGCTTGTATATTGTCAAAAATGTTGTAAATAGGCATGGGGGAGAGGTTTGGTTTGAGTCAGAGCTAAATAGAGGAACGATATTCTATCTAACAATTCCAATAAACGAGAATTTAATACCTAAAAAAGATCTATTAAAATAGTTAAACAGTTGAATTATGATTTTTGTTTATTACGGACCGGAGACTTTTATAAGATATAAGGAAATTAAGAAAAAGATATTAGAAATACAAAAAAGTAAGGAGGTTAATGAAATTATAGAAATATCTTTTGAAAACGAACATTCTATAGAAAAATTCAAAGAATCTGTTTCATTTCAGGGTCTTTTTTCTTCAAATCAAATTAAAATCATAAAGATAAAAAATATAAAAAGCATAGAGAAGAATGATAAAAAAATATTTAAGGAACTTCTAAAGAAATGTGAGAAGGATAACTTAATTCAGTGCATTATAGATGAAAATTGGCAAAAAAAGATTTTCCCAGTTATAGTCAGGCCCTTATTTAAAGAGGTGGAGTATAAAGAATATTTTTGTGAAAAATTAGTTAAGAGCAAAGCGATAGAGTATATAAAAAATAGCATGGAAGAAATCGGGATAGATTTCAGCGGTGATTTAATAGAAAAAATATATGAAATGGAGGGTGGAGATATGTTTAGTGTATATAATGAATCTATAAAACTTTCATTTTTAAATAAATCAGATGAAGAATTAGACAAAATTTTATCATCAGAATATGCTCCCAACATAACTATGAGCAATTTATCTAGAGCGATACTAGATAAAAATAATATAGGCTATAAGCTATATTATTGGGAGAATTTTATAATGCAAACATCTTTTTATAATGGGGTAATGCCGTATTTGTCAAAGGTTTCAAACGATATAAATATAATGAATTCTTTAGTTTCTGCTGATATAAAAACAAAGTCTGGGTTGCTTGACCCAGACGATGCTGTATTAGAGTTTATATTAAACAATTGAATTAACTTTTCTTTTCAGAAAAATGCTTGTTGAATAACTTTGTTATTCTAGATTTTATTCTATCTGCCTTATTCTTTTTTATATAACCAGTCTTAGCTATTTTGTCGGCTGTTTCATATAAAAAGTCTAGCATTTTTTTAGCTTCTTCAATATCTCTATTTTCTATAGCCTTTTTAGATTTTTTAACTGCTTGTTTTAAAGCTTTTTTTCTTCCAGCATTAATTTCATGCCTTCTTTTATTTACTCTCAAAGCTTTTTTCGCTGCTTTTGTATTTGGCATTGTTATTTTAATTAATTAACTTTGTTATGCTATCAGAATGTCTTATTTTAGTCAATCGTTTATTATTTAGAGTATTTGTATTATTGTGATAAAATATACATATGATATATAGCATTAACGGTATAGTAGATAAGATAGATGATAATTTTGCAGTATTCCAAGCGGGGGGTATTGGGTATAAGGTTTTTTGTTCTGCAAGTTTGTTGGGAAATTTAAAAAAAGGAGCTAAGAAAAGAATTTTCTGCCATTATTTCCCAGAAAAAGGAGAGTTGTATGGTTTTGCAAATGAAGATGATTTAGATATGTTCTCAATATTATTAAGTGCTAATGGAATTGGCCCAAAAAATGCCATAAAAGTCTTGAATGCGCTTTCCTCTAAAGATTTGAAATCAATAATATTGCTTGAAAGGGCAGATGTTTTATCTGAAAGGGGAGGAATAAGTAAAAAAAATGCACAAAAAATAATATTGGATTTGAAAAATAAAATAAAAAAAGGAAGTAGTGTGCAAAACAAATCAAATATTGCAGTAGATGAATTTGAGGTCGCTGAAATATTAAAAAGCTTAGGGTATTCAAAAAATGATATAGACTATGCACTAACTCAAATTGATAAGAAAGCAAAATCATTACAAGACAAAGTAAAGAGTGCTCTAAGGTCTGTAGCTAATAAAAATAATTAATATGAAAATAACATTTTATGGCGGCGCCGGCTCAGTAACAGGCGCAATGTATTTATTAGAAGATAAAGACACAAAAATTTTAGTCGAGTGTGGGTATATTCAAGGAGGTAATGTAGAAGAAAGAATGAATGAAGAAGATTTTCCATTTAATCCTGAGGAAATAGATTCTGTAATAATAACCCATTCTCATCTAGACCACACAGGAAGATTGCCCAAATTATTTAAAGACGGTTTTAAAGGAAAAGTTTATTCTACTGCACCCGCTAAAGACGAAGCGCATTATCTTTTTGTGGATGCCCACAATCTTATGATGCATGAAGGGAGTTCAATATACGATGTTTCAGATATAAATAAAACGATGTCTAATTGGGAAACAGTTCCTTATAGAAAGCCTTTTAAAATAAAAAATATAGAAATAGAATATTTTAATGCAGGGCATATATTGGGGTCTGCGTCAGTAAAGATAAGTTCTGAGGGACATTCAATAGTATTTTCTGGGGATTTGGGTAATATGCCAGTTCCTATGATAAACGGAACAGACTACATAGAAGATGCAGACTATGCATTGATTGAGTCTGCGTATGGGAACAGAGTCCATGACCCGATAGAAAAAAGAGGTGAAATATTGGAAGATGTTATTGAGGATACTATAAGAAATGGAGGAGTTTTAATGATTCCTTCTTTCGCCCTTGAGAGAACTCAACAACTGTTGTTTGAACTAAATAAATTAATAGAAGAAAAAAGAGTGCCAGAGGTTCCGATATTTTTAGATAGTCCATTGGCTATAAAATTAACCAATGTTTACGAAAAATATTCATCTGATTTAGATTTTTTTCAACCAGAAATTATAAATACAATAAAAAGCGGAGATGAAATATTTAATTTTCCAAAATTGAATTTTACATTAAGCACGGAAGAATCTAAAAAAATAAATAACGTGCCAGCTCCAAAGATAATAATAGCTGGAGCGGGTATGTCTAATGGGGGAAGAATATTATTTCATGAACAGAGATATCTGCCAGACCCTAAAAGCACTATATTGTTTGTAGGCTTTCAGCCAAAAGGGTCTTTGGGAAGAAAAATATTAGACGGAGAAAAAGAAGTAAAGATAATGGGAGATATGATTCCAGTAAAAGCTAGAGTGGTAGTTTTTAGTGGGTATTCTGCACACGCTGACCAAGAATTATTACTAAGATGGATTGGATGTATGAAAAATAAATTAAAGAAAGTTTTTGTTGTGCAAGGTGAGTTGGACCAAAGCATACCGTTGTCAGATAAAATAAAGGATAAATTTGCAGTAGATTCTGAGGTTCCTACTTTGGGTGATAGCGTAGAACTTTGGTAAATATTTGTTTATAATAAGTCTCTATAGATAAAAAATAATTATAACTAAAACAGAAAAAATGGATAATCATAATTTGAACGGACACACAACTCCAAAATATAAAATATGTGTATCTGGTGCTGCAGAAACAGGGCATTGTGGAGACGAAGCATTCCAAAAAGCAACAGAATTAGGTAAAGAGATAACAAGGCAAGGGGCAATATTGGTAGATGGAGCTACTACAGGCTTCCCTTTGTGGGCAGCAAAAGGAGCTAAAGAGGAAAGCGGAATAGTTGTAGGTTTATCTCCAGCTGTATCTGAAAAATCTCACATAAAGAAATATCATTTACCAGTTGAATATCACGACTTAATCATTTATACAGGCTTTGATTATTCTGGTAGAAATTTATTGTTAACAAGATCATCAGATGCAGTCATAGTTGGCTGTGGAAGATTGGGGACATTAAATGAATTTACTATTGCATTTGAAGATAAAAAACCAATAGGTGTATTGCAAGGAGAATGGTCTACAGATGAGATAATTCAAGAGATAATAGAAAAAGCTCATAGAGGTAAAGGAAAAATTGTTTACTCAGAAGATCCAAAAGATTTAGTAGAGAGGGTTATAAAATTAATAGATGAAGAAAAGAAATCAATATAAAACATATTTAACCTAGCTATAAATGAGCAAGAAAAAAATATTAATAAACTTTTTACTTGTAGCTATTCTACTAGTTTCGTTTAGTGGATTTACTAATTCAGCCACATTGGAAGACATAAGCGAAATTTCCGATATCTGGGAAAAAATAACATCATCTCAACCAGTTATTGTGGAGCCAATAAGAAGTACTTCAAATATAAAAACAGAGCCGACTATAGATATAGACAATATTGAAAAAACTAAACTGAGTTCATATATATCTTCAGATTTAAAGATTGGTTCTTCTGGAAATGAGGTTGTGATATTACAACAATTCTTAAATAATAACGGATTTAAAATAGCTGAGTCTGGGCCAGGTTCTCCAGGTAATGAAACAGAGTATTTTGGAACCCTAACACAACTAGCTTTATCAAGGTTTCAATCTTATTATGGCATATCTCCAGCCTCTGGGTATTTTGGCTCAATAACTCGCAACTTTATAGTAGAGAATTATGGATATGAGGGAGTTTCTGGGTTTGTAGTGTCTAAAACTAAAACATACCCAGAATTGAAAGATTCAAAAGACCTAACAGTAGGGTCTACTGGGCCCGAGGTTAAGGCGTTACAACAATTCTTAAATAATAACGGATTTAAAATAGCTGAGTCTGGGCCAGGTTCTCCAGGTAATGAAACAGAGTATTTTGGAACCCTAACACAACTAGCTTTATCAAGGTTTCAGATAGCAAACGAGATAATCCCTTCTTTGGGTTATTTTGGTAAATTAACTAGAGATTATATTGAATACATAACTTCAAATTATGGGTATTTAGGGGATGTGTATACTGAAATTCCAAAAGAGGAAGAAAATAATTACTTAATAAATGATCTGCCAGATAACAACTCAACAAGTAATCAATATTCAGATTCCTATAAGCAAACTACGCAGACAGTTGGCAGTGTAATAATAGATGATGGAGTTTCCCCTTTTAATCCTGTTGCTGGTAAATCAAATTCACTTTTAGCAAAGATAAAAATTTCTAATGCCTCTAATTCCAATATAGAAATATCTAAAATAAGCCTTACTAAAGGAGGGACATTATCCAATTCTTATATAAAGAATATAAAACTAAAATATGCGGGGATTCAGTTGGCTTATTCTAATGTTGTAGGCTCGGATAATAAGATTGTATTGAATTTAAATAATCCCATCACCGTATTTAAAGGAATGCAAAAAGAATTGAGCTTGTATGGTGATATAGATATATCAGCTGTTAACGGTAACACAATCGGAGTTTTCATAGAAAATTTGAAAGACATAACAATTAGAATAAGTAATACAGGGGCATTTGTTATGCCAATAATAAAAGATTTTGATAGTTTTTCTGATGGAGATGTATTAACAATAGGAAGCTCTTCTCAAGTCGCTTTCCCAGATCCGCCTTATATTGAAGGGGGCGGAGGATCTTCCGGCGGAGATAATAACATAATCCCAGATATACCAATTATAATAGATGATGATTCGAATGAGCCTGGTTTGCCAGATACTCCAGATTTACCAGGAGATGATGGGGGTGTGTCCACCTCTACTCCAATAGATGATGAGAATCATAATTGGGGTGACGGTGAAATAATTGAACCAGAAGACTTACCCTCACGTTGTAATGGATCGAACCTTTCTTATGTCTGTGTAAAGCCGTATTTAGAGCAAGAGAAACCAGTATGTAATAATTTACCACCTTTGTGTACTGAGGGATGCGATGAATTAGTTAATTTTGACCCTAGTTACGGAAATGATTATAGATTAGACCCAAGATCTTCAAACTATACATATATAGAAAAAGGATTAATGCAAGCAATAAAATACGCAACTGCAAAAGTGGCATGTGAAACGTCTGGTTGGGGATTTGGTAATGTGGGGGAACCTCTCTATTTAAATGACATGAGTCAGGCCGACAATCAAACGCCTGGTGTAGATGTTTGCAGGCCAAGACACCCTTTAGCTAGTCATATTTTCGGCATAAATATAGATGTCGGCTATTATGAGAATGGCGAAAGTGGCGCCAATGC
>CAYQSO010000006.1:0-33604 GCA_964420205.1 uncultured Candidatus Saccharibacteria bacterium | reverse complement strand
ACTAGATCCGTGGAGAGAGGCTTTGTTTATAGATGCCCTATCTGGAGCGATATCCCCTAGTTTTTTGGTTGATGATAGTTTTGCATCATCTATAGCATCGGCTTGGAATACATTACAAGAACATGGCTGGGTGTCTGCTGGTTTAGGGGGTAGATTGATAGCGGACTCAACTACACCTTGGCATACCACACACGTACATATTTCCATAGGAAGCAGAAAAGTTGTTAATGCATCTAGCGATGACGGATGTGATTCAAAGCATCAGTTTGATAAAAAATATTTTGGGCTGGAACTAAAGATATGTAAGATAGATCCTTCAAGTAATACATTCCGTTGGATGGATGCATCAAATCAATGCGGGTTTGTAAAAGATGGATTAGGGAATAGAATACCTGATTCGTCTGAGTTGGTAACACACAGCGAGATGCTGAATAATTTTGGGATAGGCAATCAGTTTAAAAGCTTATATTCAAAGTGGATATATAATATAGTTAGAAACGTCTCAAAAGAGAATACATTTAATAATATAGACGGGGCAATTGTAAAGAATGTTGATACTTTGAATAATGAGACTTCATTCTGTAAGCCTTATTATAATCACAGCGAAGATGATGGAGAGGTTCCTTTTTATAAAAACTACGATGGAGAAATTGTTTCAAGCTACTCCCTTAGTAATTATAAAGAAAATTATAGTAACGATTGTAGCTCTTGTGAATCTACTTGTGATGTCCCAGGCGATATAGATTTTGAAAATAATTTACAGTGTGTAAATGTAGATTCAGGTTGTAATAAATGGATTTCTTTAGAGAATGTGTTGGATTGTAGAAATAACTTAAATTTGAATTATATAGGAGAAGGTTCCAATAAATTCCATTGTATAGCTCTTGCCGGGGAATCAACTCCTAAGTGGATTATAGACGGGCAGCTAAAATCGGGCTTTATGCAATGTACTAATTTTGAATATCCTTATGATAATATTTGGGGGCATTTTAAATATAATGCAACAGAAACTACGTTAGAAAGTAGTAGGAATGTATTAGGGCAGTGGGCAGAAGATGATTTTAGATGCGATGATCTAATTGAAGAATATGGACTAAAATAAACGGCTCATATATGTGAGCCGTTTATTTTAGTCCGCCTAGGTGGATTAAGTTGTTTTAAGTATCTCTATTTCTATATATTTCTTACCGAATATTAGAGCATCTGACTTACTTTGAAACCAAATATCAATTATATTCACGTTATCATATCTAGAATTCATTCTGTCTTCAACTGTGAATATTTTATCACCATACAATTCAGGTATCCTCACTTTAGTGTCTATGGGTAAGAAATTAGCTGCTATAACTCCATCATAAACATAAGCTCCAGATGCAGTTATAAAAGGCGTGTCGTCTGTTTCATTTGGGTCGCTTGTATATGCTGTGGCCCAAACATCAATAGATTCGCCTTTAGTATAATCTATGGATTTTTTTATAGTTATTTTTTCATTTAAAAATCCAGATGCGCTATTTTCAGTTCTAAGTTCGTTTCCTCTAATATCGCTATATTTATTAGGTGAATCTGTTATAAAAGAAGATTCTCCATAAGCTAAATAATAACCAAGCGCCATTATTGGAACGGTTATTAATATTAGTAATTTTGTTATTTTTTTAAACATATTTTTATTTTTTAGGCAAAACAAAAACCCCATGGGATTCGGGATTTTGTTTTATTATACACGTCTGAAATTATTTGTCAATAGATTTTTAGATATAATAAAAATTTTTAATGGTATAATTTTATAAACAATATTTTTATGAAAGAGTTTTATACAAAAGCAATAGTGCTATCTAAAAATAATATAGGAGAGTCTGACGCTCTTATTAGGCTTTTTACAGAGAATTATGGGAAGGTTTCTGTAAAAGCTAGGAGCATGAGAAAAATAACTTCTAAATTATCTGCTCACTTTGAGCCAATGTCTTTTGTTAAGGTAAGATTTGTTCCTAGATCAAATGGCAATAACGGATTTGTTTTATTAGATGGAGTAATTGACGATTTCTCTGATGAAAATAAAACAACTAAAAATTACAACCTGATACCAATTATAAATTTTATAGATAGATATACATTTGATTTACAAAAAGATGAAAAGGTGTGGCATTTTTTGAGGGAAGTATTTTCTGGTAGTTATAATATTCAAGAAGCATCTTATATATTACTATCTGTGTTGGGATTTTCTCCAGAAAATAGTAATTGCTTTTTGTGTAAAGAGAAAGACGTGGAGTCTTTTAATATAGAATTCAATAATTTCTTATGCAAAAACTGCGCTTTTAAGTTCTCTAAAGATGATATATTATATATAAATAAGCCAAAATTAAAAAAGAAATAACAAAAACATGTCTTTAAAAGATTTAAAAAATGAGCTTTATAGAAAAACTTCAAATTTAGGTAATAGAAAGAGAAAAATTGAAAAAAGCATAGAACAAAAAAACAGAGTTGATCTTTCGTCGCCAAAAATAGAAAATCCATGGGGGGTAGTTAGTGGCACCGAAAAAAATAAAAAAGGTAATTTAGGCTCAATTTCCACAGTGCAAAAATACGGGAGGATATTAATCATATCTTCCATAACAGCATTAGTTGTGATGCTGGGCTTTTCAGGTTATTACCTGTATCAATTTTTTAGCACAAGAAGCGTAGATCTTTCTGCAAACTATCCATCAGAGGCATTAGTGGGTCAAAAATTTGATATAGAAGTAAATTTTGAGAATTCCACAAAGAAGCCATTGCTTAATTCAACGGTATTTTTATCTTTGCCCAATGGAGTAATTTATGTGGAAAACCCAGATAAAAAAATAATAGAGCAAGGCATAGTTAAATTAAATCCTGGAGAGATAGCAAAAAAGAATTTTGAAGTAGCAATAATAGGAGATTCAAATAAAACCTACCAATTTAATATAGGAAGCTCGTATGTGTATGGAGAAGAGTCTTTATCTAATAAGTTTGAGAGAAATACTACTATTAAAATATTGGCAAAAGACAATGTGTTGGCATTAGATTTAACAACTCCGGAAAAGGTTCTGAGTGGAGAAGATTTTGAAATGAATTTAAAGTATAAAAATATCACAGATTCAGAATTGAAAAATTCAAAAATAAAACTTGAATTACCAGATGGGTTTTCTATAAATGGTTCAGACCCCAGTTTGGATGATGATAACTCTATAATTATTGACAGTATTTTACCTAACCAGGAAAATACAGTAGTTTTATCAGGCTCTATAATTGGAAAGGAATATTCATTTTTTTCAATAAAATCAATTGCAGAAATAAACATAGATTCAAAATATTACGAGATTGTTAAAAGGGAGAACTCTATATCTATATCTCCATCACCCCTCTCAATAAAAATAGAAAGAAAAAATGGTGACAATGCTGTGTATCCAGGAGGATATATTACTTATAATCTCGTTTATACAAATAATTCAGATATTGAATTAAAAGATGTAATTGTTGATGCAAAATTAAGTGGTGAAATGGTAGATGTGAGAGATATAAAAAGCGAAGGATTTTTCAATCCATCTAGTAAAACCATAAGGTGGACTGCTTCAGAAATTCCAGATTTTAAAAGCTTAGGCGTAAACAAAACAGGTTCTTTAAGTTTGCAAGTAAATTTATTAAAAGATTACCCCATAACAAGTATTTCAGATAAAGACTTTACTATAATATTGGATGTAGAAATATCATCTCCTACTGTGCCAGCAAATGTTGTGGCAAATAGAACTATAGGTATAACATCGTCTAGAAATAAAGTTGGGGGAGACATTAAATTACAACAGAAACTTTACTTTAATGACCCAGGGAATTTTGTTAACTCCGGTTCATTACCACCAAAAGTAGGAGAGCCTATAGAATACACTGTTTATTGGACACTAAATTCTAAAGGAAGTGATTTTGAAAATATAAATATGAGCGCATTTTTGGGGCAAGGAGTAGAGTGGACGGGTAAGGTATTATCAAACATAAAAGAAGCTCCAACTTATAATCAAAGAACCAAGGAGATACAATGGAATGTGGCAAAGGTATTAGCTGGTGCAGGAGTTGTATCAGAGCCTCCTATCGCAGTGTTCCAAGTAAGGACAACCCCAACATCAAACCAGGAGGGCGATAGATTAACTATTATTAACAGAGGAAGCTTAGAAGCTTACGATTCATTTATAAATAAAGATATAGGTTATTCTGTAAATATCTTAGACTCCAGTGATTTATTTGATTTAAATCCCCCTAGTCAATATGATAAAGTAATACCAAATTAGATTATGAAAAAAGAAAATAAAGAAAGCGAAAATTTAATGAATAAGATAGTCTCCTTATCTAAAAGAAGAGGTTTTATATATCCAGGATCAGATATATATGGAGGACTGGCAAATAGTTGGGATTTTGGACCCTTAGGTGCCGAATTAAAAAATAATATAAAACAATCTTGGTGGAAAACTTTTGTGCATAGGAATACAAATATTTATGGGTTGGATAGTGCGGTGATAATGAATCCGAGAGTTTGGGAGGTTTCCGGGCATGAAAAAGGATTCGTAGAACCTTTAATAGAGTGTTCAGAGTGCCAAAAACGATTCAGGGCAGATGAAATATATGTTGGGGATGACTGGGAAGCTCAATCTAATGTAATAGAGAAATTAAAAAAAGAAAAACAATTAGAAAAAATTCAGGAATTGATTTCAAAGTGTCCTAGTTGTAAAGCTGAAAAAACATTAAGCGCCCCAAAAAAATTCAATATGATGTTTAAGACATTTATAGGCCCAGTTGATGATGGATCTAATATTGCATATCTTAGACCAGAAACCGCCCAAGGTATTTTTGTAAATTTTAAAAATATAATAGATACGATGTCTCCTAAAATTCCATTTGGTATAGCTCAAATAGGAAAATCTTTTAGAAACGAAATAACGCCAGGTAATTTCATATTTAGAACGCGTGAATTTGAGCAGATGGAGATAGAATATTTCATAAGAAAAGATGACTGGAAAGATGAATTTTCAAAATGGGAGAATTTAATAAGGGAATGGATGAAGGATGTGGGTATAGATATGAAAAAAGTTGAATTTATTGATATCCCCAAGGATGAACTTGCTCATTATTCTGAGAAAACTGTTGATATAGAATTTAAATTCCCATTTGGGCAAAAAGAATTATTTGGGATAGCTTATAGAACAGATTTTGATTTAAAATCACATCAGGATGCAAGCGGAGAGAGTATGGAATATGTAGATTCTTCAAACGGAGAAAAATTCATCCCGCATGTTATTGAGCCAAGTCTTGGAGTTGAAAGAGCTTTATTGGCTTTATTAATCTCGGCATACAGAGAAGATGAAGAAAGGGCTTGGTTGGATTTGAATATAAATATGGCTCCATTTAAAGCGGCTGTATTTCCTCTTTTGAAAAATAAAGAAGATTTGGTTAAAAAGGCAAAAGACATACACAAAAAATTAATTGATTTAAATATAGGAGAAATAGCGTGGGACGACAGAGGGAATATAGGGAAAAGGTATTTATCACAAGATGAAATAGGAACGCCTTATTGTTTTACAGTTGATTATCAAACCCTTGAAGATGAAACAATAACGGTAAGAGATAGAAACACAAAAGAACAGAAGAGAATAAATATAAAAGAGTTAGAGAGCTTTCTTAAAGAGAAAATAAAATGATATAAATAAAATGGTTTTCTTGTATAAATTACTCCCCAATCCATCTGGAAAAGATACCTTAGGGGAGTTTTTTATTATAAAAAATTCTGACGATATTGATATAGATATATCTAATTGGGGGGTTGTAGATTATTCAGGAAAAGAATTTATTTGTGAAAAAGGAACAACAATAAAAGCTAAAAGCGATTTATATTTTAAATATTCCACTACTAAAATATCTCTAAATAACAATGGAGATGAGATTAAGCTATTTGATAAAGAAAATAATTTGGTAGATAAGATTGAATACGGTTCTGTGAAGGAGGGGGAATGCGTTATGCATAGCAGTCAATTCGAAGAAGTGGAAAATTGTTTCTTAAGCGACAACGAACTAACGATGGATGAAGAAATAACAGAAGAATATTTAGATATGTATGCAAGTATGAATAAGTTATTCCCACAAATAAATCAAGCTTTTAATACTTGTGATATAGCTTTAATTTGTTTGATATTTTCTTTGTTTCTGACATCGGTTTTTTGGTATTTATTTAAGAAATTAACGAATAAAAAATAATTTTTATAGGGATTCAAATATAGAGATTTTTTTGCTTGACAATATAATCTTTATCAATGTATAATGTGCAACACAGTATGAGTATAAAAAATCAATTCAAAAGCGGATAGAATATTCTTGGCACTTTGCTTAATATTCTGGTCCGCCACAAGGCGGATTTTTATTGGCTGTAAAAAATTGATTTATTACAGAAAGGAACGAACTTTTAAAATTGAATATAGATTAAGAGAAAAAGCAGGTATCAGTCCTTATTTTTCTAAGAATTTCAATTTTATTATTGGGGTCTATTCTTAGAGGCGTATTGGGGACTGAAACATTGAAATATATTTTAAGAGCATATGGTGGATGCCTTGACATCAAGTGGCGAAGAAGGACGTGGCGTAGCTGCGATAAGCTTCGGGTAGGTGTGTAGCAACCTTTGATCCGGAGATTTCCGAATGGGGAAACCCCTCCGAGCAAACCTCGGAGATCCTAATACATAAGATATTAGGAAGCGAACCCGCTGAAGTGAAACATCTCAGTAAGCGGAGGAAAAGAGACAAACTTATCTTCAATCTTTGGTCTTTGACTTAGGATTGTTGTGTAATTCCCTGAGTAGCGGAGAGCGAAATGGGAATAGCCCAAATTCACGGATTTTGTTTACAATATCTGTGGAGGTTGTAAGACATATACGCTCATTTGATGTGCGATCTATAACGGACTTTTGTCGGTTGTGGGTCGTACATTATATGGAGAAAGTTACAAATTTATTGCTTAGTTGAATCTGTTGGGAAACAGAACCATAGAGGGTGAAAGTCCTGTAAACGAAAAGCAATAAACTTTCTAGTGTGTGATCTTGAGTACTTCGAGACACGAAAGTTTCGGAGGAATCATCCCGTACTACCGGGAAAGGCTAAATACGCTTGATGATCGATAGTGAACTAGTACCGTGAGGGAAAGGTGAAAAGTAGGCCGACAAGGCCGTTGAAATAGAACCTGAAACCGTATGCTTACAAGGAGTCGGAGTCCGCTTTTGTGGATGACGGCGTGCCTATTGAAGAATGAGCCAACGAGTCTATCTTGCTCCTTTGTCTAAGTCTTACGGGACGGAGGCAGAAGGAAACTGAGTGTTAAAAGCGCGTTATCGGCTTGTCCGATAGTAGGGGTAAGATAGGACCCGAAGCCAGGTGAGCTTACCTTGGGCAGGATGAAGTCCGCCGAAAGGCGGATGGAGGTCCGAACCAGTAGGTCGTACAAAGCCTTTGGATGACCTGAGGTAAGGAGTGAAAAGCTAATCGAACCTGGTAATAGCTGGTTCTCTCCGAAATAGCTTTAGGGCTAGCGTTTAGGAAAAATATATGAGGGGTAGAGCTACTGGTTGAGAAGTAAAGGGGGAAACCTCGCCTTCTTAGTTAAACTCCGAATACTCATATAACTCGCCTAGACAGTCAGACTGTGGGGGCTAAGCTCCATGGTCGCGAGGGGAACAGCCCAGATCGCAATCTAAGGTCCCCAAATATATGCTTAGTGTGAAAGGTGGTAGTAGGCCACAGACAGATAGGAGGTTGGCTTAGAGGTAGCCATCCTTTAAAGAATGTGTAACAACTCACTATCAGACGGCAAACTGCGCCGAAAATTTATCGGGGCTTAAGCATATTACCGAAGATGCGGGTTATCCGCCCTAGGCGGATAGCGGTAGGAGAGCATTCCATCTGCAATGAAGCAGGATCCGTGAGGACCTGTGGAGCGCATGGAAGAGAGAATGTTGGCATAAGTAACCACAATCCCGGTGAGAACCCGGGACCCCGAAAACCCAAGGGTTCCTTCGCAATGGAAATCAGCGAAGGGTTAGGCGGTCCTAAGGCGATGGCGAAAGCCGCAGTCGATGGACAGTCGGTTAATATTCCGACCCATCCTTATGGTCCGATGGAGGGACGAGACTTTGTAGATGGGGCGTCTTAGTGGTTTGACGTCCTTGGCATGAGGGTTTCTGGTTAGCAAATCTGCCAGAATGTATTTAATTACGAATCCAAGTGCAGAGGCGATGCGCATTAGCGTGAAGTTCGTCGAGCAAGTCTCCGAGAAAAGCTTCTAAGGACAACCATAAGGATTCCGTACCTCAAACCGACACAGGTGGGTAGGGCGAGAAGCCCAAGGGGAACGAGTGAGTCATCCTCAAGGAACTCGGCAAAAAAGCGGCCGTAACTTCGGGATAAGGCCTGCCAGCCTTTAGGCGCGTAAGCGTTCAAAGAGCTGGCCGCAGCTAAAGTATCTCTGGCGACTGTTTATCAAAAACACAGCTCCCTGCGAACTGGCAACAGGATGTATAGGGGGTGACGCCTGACCGATGCGAGAAGGTTAAGGGTGGCGGTCATTTATGGCTAACTGCCTGAAGCCCTCGTCAATGTCAGCGGTAACTATAACCGTTCTAAGGTAGCGCAATTCCTTTCCGGGTAAGTTCCGGAGCGCACGAAAGGCGTAACGACTGGAGAACTGTCTCGAGGATGAGCTCGGTGAAAATGCAATTCCCGTGAAGATGCGGGATACCTGCAGCGGGACGAGAAGACCCCAGGAGCTTTACTGTAGCTTGGTATTGGCTTTATTGTATAACTGCGTAGCATAGTGGGGAGACTTTGAAGTTCGCCTTTCGGGGTGAATGGAGTCGTCAGTGAAATACCCATCTTTTATATGTTAAAGTCTAACCTTGAAGGAAAAAACTTCAGGGGACATTGCCTGGTGGGCAGTTTGAATGGGGCGTTCTCCTCCTAAAGAGTAACGGAGGAGCCTAAAGGTCGGCTTATCCCGGATGGAAATCGGGATGAAAGCGTAAAGGCAAAAGCCGGCTTGACAGCAAGGCAGACATGCCGAGCTGGTGCGAAAGCAGAGCTTAGCGACCCGACGGCACTTGTATTCCTTTTGGTTTACAAATTCTTTGTAGGAAGGCCGGAGACATCGGATAAAAGCTACCCTGGGGATAACAGGCTGGTGAGGTTTGAGAGTCCATATCGACGACCTCGCTCGGCACCTCGATGTCGGCTCACCCTATCCTGGGGCTGAAGAAGGTCCCAAGGGTTTGGCTGTTCGCCAATTAAAAGGGTACGCGAGCTGGGTTTAGACCGTTCAGATGTTGATAATATTGACATCTGAACAGTCTAAATCCACACGAGGGAGAGTTATCTTATCCAAAAAATAAAGTCTTTTCGTTATATAAAAATTTAGATTAAATCCAATAAATATCACGGCGGTCATACAGAGTAATCTGTATTGATGAAGCTAACTTATATCGGTGGAATCCGCTCATAGCGGACAATACCGAGGGAATCTGTTATAAACAGAGCCCGTAGAGACTAAACGTTAGCCATCCTACTCTTTTTGAGGGATGAAGTTATAGTCCAATGCACATAGTAATATGTGGTAACATGCGTGAGACAGGTTGGTCTCTATCTGCTGTAGGCGTTGATACTTGAGGGAAGTTGACCCTAGTACGAGAGGACCGGGTTGAACGAACCACTGGTCTACCGGCTTTGGCACCAGCTGAAGCGCCGGGTAGCTATGTTCGGCAGGGATAAGAGCTGAAAGCATCTAAGCTCGAAGCCCATCCCAAGATTAGGTATCATAGGGTGGTTGAAGACTACGACCTTGATAGGCTCTAGGTGTAAGATTCGCAAGGATTTTAGCCGAGGAGTACTAATAACCCAATTTATTTCAATGTTTTGGTTCTAATCAATCATATTTATGATTGACGCGCCTCTAAGAATGTCCCTCAATGAGAGACATTGTTCTCTATAATGATTTCCTGGTGATTTAATAATATATGAACCACCTCTTTCCATTCCGAACAGAGAAGTGAAAGTATATTATCTCGATGATACTCTTTTAGGGGAAAGTAGAGTTCGCCAGGATATCATTGTAGAGAACAGAAAACACACCGATTATTCGGTGTGTTTTTATTTCTAGAGAAAATAAAATATGTTATTATAATTAACAATATGAGATTAGCCAAACAAATTTTATACAGTATTTTTTTTCTAATTATAATAATTGGGATAATAACCATGGTGTATTTATGGATTTTTAAACCAGTTCCAACATGTTTTGATGGAAAGCAAAATCAGAACGAGGTCGGCGTAGATTGCGGAGGGGATTGTATTTCTTGCGATTTAAAAAATTTAGAAAAACTTGAGATAAAGGACATTTCTTTATTTAGAGCTTCTGACGGTGTTGGAGTTGTTGTTTCTTTGTATAACCCAAATATATCATGGGGGGCAAAAGAATTAACATATGATATAGAGGTAAAAAATAATTTAGGAGAAGTAATAAAAACAATAAATTCAAAATCCTTCATTTATTCAGGAGAACTCAAATACATAGTTGAGCCCTATATTAAAGTAGATAGATCAGAAGTATCAAATGCAAATTTCTATATTTCAAATGAAATATGGGAAAGCTCAGAAATATTCATTCAACCTAATATAGAAGTTTCTGATATAAATACAACAAAAAAAGATGGAGACTTCCTCAAGGTAACTGGGACACTGGGTAATAAAGATGAGGTAGATTATTCAAACGTGAATATAATAGCTTTGCTTTATTCTAAAAATGGGGACCTTGTTTCTACATCAAAAACAAAATTAGATGGATTAAAAAGTTTTGAATCTTATAAATTTATTATAAATTTCCCAAAAGATTTAACATTAAAAAAACAAACTCTAGACTTCAGCAGTTATTTCCCAAAAGATCTTAAGCTTGGAGATTCTGGGGAGGATGTTAGTAATCTGCAAATATTTTTAGCTGAAATAGGGATATTAGACAGAGGGCCAACTGGTTATTATGATGATGTAACTAAATCGGCTGTGGAAGCAATACAAAAACAGTTTAATCTTTCTATCAACGGAGAATTAGATAATCAAACAAGGCAATACTTAATAGATATAATAAATAAAAACGCTAACACGGGCTCAAGTGAAGAAAATGTTGGTATAGAGGTAGATTCTTCGGAAACAAAGATATTTATTGAGGCAATTAGATAGGCGGTAAAAGTACTTAGCATTGGCATTCGTCGCTTATTATTCAGTATATTTATTGTCTAGAATCTAATTCCTATTTTCTTGTAGACTTCGGCGATTTTTTTAGATGCTATTTTTTTAGCTTTTTTAGCCCCTTTCTCGTAATACCTCATAACTTCTCTATCAGATAAAGAGTTGTAAGATTTCTGGATTGGTTTTAAATATTCCGCTACTTTATTAGCGACTTCGTTTTTAAATTCTCCATATTTAATTCCTTTGTATTTCTTTTCTAATTTATCAATATTCTCTTCAGAAATAGCAGATTCGATAGAAAGCAAATTTGATATTCCTGGCTTATTATTAATATCATATTTAATTTCAGAACCAGAGTCTGTTTGGGCACTTTTTATTTTCTTTAGGATTGTTTTCTCATCATCAGTTATTGCTATGTAATTTTTTTCAGAACTTGCACTTTTAGACATCTTGTTTTTTGGGTTATCTAACCCCATTATTCTAGCTCCATTTTTATTTATTTTCGCTTTAGGAATCTCAAATGTGTTCCCATAAAGACTATTAAATCTTCTAGCTAGCTCTCGAGCTAATTCAACATGTTGGACTTGATCTTCTCCAACCGGCACTATCTCGGTATCGTAAAGAAGTATGTCTGACGACATTAACACAGGGTAATTCAAAAGACCTGCTGAGATGCTCTCAGAGCTGTGTTTTAAGGCCTTATCTTTATACTGGGTCATCAATTGAAGTTCAGAGATTCTAGCTACACTATTTAGAGCCCAGTATAATTCTAGATGTTCAGACACTTCAGATTGTATAAACAATGTAGATTTTTTCGGGTTTATCCCCGATGCAATTAATATTTTTGCTGTATTAATTATATTCTTCTTTAATTTTTTAGGATCTTGGTAAATAGTAATAGCATGTAAATCAACTATACAAAAAATTGAATTGTTACTATCTTGTAGTTCCTTCCATTGATTTATTGCTCCAAGAATATTTCCTATGTGTATTATCCCAGATGGCTGTATGCCAGAAAATAATTTCTTTTTCATAAATAGATTATTACTATATTTCTATTTTACAACAATTTTAGCTTAATTACACTTCTATTATAACAGGAAGGATAATGGGACGCCTTTTTGTTTTGTTATAGATATATTGCCCAACCTGCTCTCTTATAAGAGTTTTTATGTAATCTGTTTCCACAGATTTTATTCTAGGTATTTTACTAACAATGCCTTTTGCCTTTCTGCGTATTTCTTCAACCAATTCCTTATTATTTTTCAGGTATATAAAGCCTCTGGAAATTATATCTGGATTCTTTAAGAATCTACCGGTTCTACTATCTAGCGTGGCTATTATAACAATCATACCCGCATCTGCTAATGCCATTCTATCTCGCATAACTACATGCTCAACGTCTCCCACTCCAAGGCCATCAACCATAACATAATTAGCTGGAACGGTTTTCTTTGTTATATCAACAGATGTTTTTTTCATAGAAACAACTTGTCCGTTGTTGGGTATTAATACACAATTTTTTTCCTTAACTCCTTCTCCTTGTGCTAATCTAACGTTTGCAGCTCTCATAAAATACCATCCATGTATAGGAATAAAGAATTTAGGCTTAATTATGCTTATAACTTTTTTCAAATCTTCTGCTGGCCCGTGTCCGCTTGAATGCACATCTATATGAGAAGTCTGGTAAACTCTTGCTCCTTGCCTAGTAAGATTATCTTTTAGAGTTTGTATGGGTTTTTCATTTCCAGGTATAACAGAAGAAGAAAATATTATTGTGTCGCTTTTTTTAACGCTTACATTTCTGTGTTGTCCATTAACTATTTTCATCAAGCTCGCATTTGGCTCTCCTTGAGCGCCCGTGCTCAGTATCATAATTTTTTCATCTCTATATTTCCTCATTTCTTCTATAGGAAGCACAGTGTCTTTTTTTGTTTTTATATGGCCTAATGTTTGAGCTATTTGCACATTCGTTTTTAGGGAAAAACCGCTCAAAAAAACTTTTCTGCCCTGTCTTTCGGCTATCTTTATAACAGCTGATATTCTTGTTAATAAAGATGCAAACATCCCTATTATTACTCTACCATCCGATTTTTTTACAAGTTCTTCTATGTTCTTTTCTACCAAATCCTCTGAAACTGATTTACCTTCTCTTTCTGCTCCAGTGCTTTCAAGAAACAAAGTATGAATGTTTCTTTTATTTATTTCTTCATACACCTTAAGGTCCATAGGATTCCCCTTTAAGTCGTAATCCAATTTAAGATCTGAGCTATACGCTATATTCCCAACTGGAGTTTTTAATACAACAGATGCAGAATCAGGTATTGTATGAAGAGTTTCAAAAAATTCAGCTTCGAAATATTTAGATATTTTTACAGATTCTTTATTTTTAACTGTGTGAATTTTTAATTTAGGCGCATTATTGAAATCTTTTTGCCTTTTTTCTATTATTGCCCTTGAAAGAGCTTGCGTGTATATGGGTATGTCTCCACCAAGAATTTTTGTTATATGTGGTATTGCCCCAATATGATCATAATGACCATGAGTTATTATTATTCCCTTTATCTTATTCTTTTTAGGGACAAGACTCTCAATATTTGGGATTATATAATCTATTCCAGGCGTATTTTCTTCCGGAAACTGTAATCCCATATCAATTATTACTATTTCGTCTTTATACTCAAATACAGACATATTACGCCCTATTTCTTCGAGTCCTCCTAACGGGGTGAATAACAATTCATCAGAAGATGATTTGCTATCATGAATATTCTTTTTAACAGTTGTTTTTCTTTTTGTTTGCATGATATTAATTTTAATTTAAGTTTGTAAATTTTTAAAAAATAAATTTGTTCACTTCTTTATTCACTGTTTTTATTTTCAAAAAACTGTGTGCCGAAGGAGGGATTCGAACCCTCAGGGTCTATGACCACAACAATCTGAGTGTTGCGTGTTTTCCAGTTTCACCACTTCGGCACTTGTTTTATGAACTGGTCTATTTATCTATAGACAATATATCTCCAAAATTTTCTGGATTATTTATAAATCCAAATTTTTCTGGGTTTTCTATGAATTCAACATACAAAGATTTATTTGAAAAGCTTTCAATGTTGCTTATTGTATTAGATTCTAATTTAACAATGTTGGTGTGAGTCTTATATTCTGGGTTCATCTCAAAAGATGCTTCATTTAATGAGGACATCTTCGGATACCACATAGCTCCACTATGAGATTTAAAAAATGAATACTCAGATACATTTTCTTCTCTAGTGAAAATATTTGATATCAAAAGATGTTTATTTATAGACTTGTTAATTGTTACGTGGCCAAATCCTGGAGGGATTATGACTTTATCTCCTTGTTTTGCATTTATTGCATAAATCTTTTTCAAGTCTTCTTTTTGTAATAAAAATATCGCATCACCCTCTATTACTTGGTATATTTCAGTGTAAGGGAGTCCGTTTTCATTTTTTTTATGTATATGTCCTACTGTGTGGTTTATTTCATCACCTATTTTATTGGGGAATATCAAGGTTAAATCATACCTTAAATTAAACTTTTCAAATAGTTCTAAATCTTTAAGCAGAGAAACGTTTCTGTAAATATAATACAATATTATATTTTTGTCCAGTTTTTTGTTTTGAAAAAAATCTTTGTATTCCAAATACGATTTTTTTTGGAAAGATGGCTCAGTCAGTAATTCTCCAAAAATTAAATCATCTCCAGACTTAGTTATTGGCAGTCCTGTTATTTTTTCTATAGAATGCATTTTTATTAAGAATCATTTCTAAATGATCTAGATGTTTCTGTATACCAATTTTGTATATCAATAAATCTATCACTAGGTAGCGATATTCTCTCAATCAAAACTCCTGGTATATTTGATCTAGTTATATAGAAGTTTATTGGGGATACTAAGAATATAGCGGGAGAATCCTCGGCAATTATCTTTTGTAAAATTTTCATATAATCAGCCCTTTCTTCACTATCAGGATTTTCTTCTCTTATTTTAAATATTATATCATCAACATCATCATTTTTATAAAGAGACATATTTAATCCAGGATAAAATCTTTCTGATGAATTCCAAAAAGAATACATATCTGGTGAATTTGATAAAATATTTCCTATAAGCAAACTCTCATAATTTCTGGTTTTTATTTTCTGCTCATTTATTATAGAGGGGTCAATCGAGTCTATAGAAGATTTTATACCAATTTTATTCCATTCGTCTGATACTATTTCAGCAGTAAATTTGAGTTCGGGTATGTCAGGGACTGTTATTGTAATGCTTAATTCTTTCATTTCGCCACCCTCTTCTTTAACCCATGAATTTGATTCATTATCATATTCCCAATTAGCATCTTCTAACAATTTTTCTGCTTCTTCTTTATCGTATTTAAATTCTTTGTCTAGAGATTTTTCGTAATCGGAAAATGTGGGAGGTATTGGCCCATAGGTTTCTATGGCCTTGCCTTCGTATATATCCTTAACAATTCTTTCTTTGTTAACGCTTATAGTTAAAGCTTTTCTTATGTTGTCATTAGATAGTATAGAGTTATAATTTTTATTTAAAAATATAGCAGTATATTTAGTAGTTGGTATTTCAAATATATTTGATTTTGAAATTATTTCATCAATAGCATCAGATGTATCGGCATAAAATGCATCTATAGCTCCGTAATTATAGCCCTCTATTAGACTATCCTTGTTAGTGTAAAATTTTACAACCAAGCTCTTTATATAAGGCAACTTACCGATACTTGAGTATAATTTGTTAGATTCTAATTTGTAAGATTCTATAAAGCCATTCTCTTTTTTTGTAAGAGATTTGTACCTATAAGGACCACTTCCTATTGGTTCAAGGTTATATATAGATAATCTCAAACTAGTAGGAGACAAATCAGCGAACAATTTTTTTGGTATAGGCCTTAAATTATTTAAAACATTTTCTGGGAATAGTGCGTAAGACCCGCTTAATTTAAATTGAACTTCTCTTTCACTAACTCTGTTAACTTCTATGTGTTGCCAATCTTGGAATAGTGGTGATATAGCATCTGGGTCCTGAATCATTCTAATTGTAAATATTATATCGTCACTGGTTATCGGAGTGTTATCATGCCAAGAAGCCCCTTCTTTTATCCTAAGATTCCATATAGTGTAATTTTCCCTGCTATTTATAGATTCTGATATATCTATTGCATTTGCGAATAAAAGCACCGAAAGATCTTTGTCTATGGACCCATCTTTTGCAAAAACTGGGTTTATTAACGATGGTTGCCCAATTATACCTTCCTTTAATTCGCCTCCATAAGAAGGAACTTTTTCTGTTATGCGGTTTAATGCATTTATAGAAATAAAAAGACCAGAAACAACGCTCAATGCTATAGCTGTGAATAAAACAACTTTTTCTTTCTTGGAAAAAGATTTAAGTATATGTAAAAAAGATCTCATTTATTGTTTACAATAATAACATCCCTACAGAAGTAAGAGCGAACAATACAACAAGAATTATAGTTATTGTATGTAGTGTTTTTTCCATACCTCTTTTTGTTTTTGAAAATCCTCCAGATTGTGTTCCGCCCAAGCTTTCGCCTATTCCCTCGCCTCTATCTTGCATTAAAACAACTATTATCAGTGTAATAGATGTGATTATTTGTATTATAGATACTATGAATTTCATGTTTTTTGGAAATTAATTATTAAAATTTAAAAAAATAAGTGCAATATAAAATTAACTGCACCTATAATTAAGGTAGCATAAATCAGAGTATAAAGTCCAGAGATGCCTAGTATGGCAGGGAACAACCATATCAATAAGTATAACATTAATGCGTTCACTATTATTAAGCCCAATCCTAATGTCAATAAAGTTATAGGGCCGAAAAGTAATTTTGCTATAGGTTTTATTATTATATTTATCAAAGTAAATATTGCAGTTACTTTAACAAAGTTTATCGGGTCTAAATCTATATAAAAATCGCTAATCAGATATTGAGCTATCCATAAAGCAATAGCATTTATAATAAACGTTGATAAGATATTCTTTATTATTTTCATGGTGTAATTATAAAACATAATTTAACAGTTATCCACAAACAATATAGAAGAATAGAGCCTTTTGTCGTATAATTAAAATATACAATATATAATTCAAGGTCGATAATTGTAAAATTATTGGTAATTTTATAAGTAATTTTCAAAAAATTATGACAATAAATTCATGGACAGACGTTTTTGTTGGTTCGTTGCAAGGAGCATGGCAAATTGTACTAGAATTTCTTCCTAATTTAATAGGAGCTATAATAGTTTTGATAATAGGTCTAATTATTGCATGGATCTTCAAATTAATTGTTGAAAAAATTATAAACATCTTGAAGATAGATGAGTTATTAAGGAAAGTTGGAGTGGAAAAATATTTCGATAGAGCTGGATTAAATATGAAGAGCGGTTTGTTTGTAGGAGAACTAGTTTACTGGTTCTTTGTTTTTGTAACGGTATTAGCTGTATCTGACATATTAAGTCTACTAGGATTATCAGCGTTTCTTAACGAAGTTCTAATGTACTTCCCTAATATAATTGTTGCAGCTTTGATATTATTAGCAGCAATTATTATAGCTAATTTCTTGAGAGGACTAGTAAAGGCATCTGTAAAAAGCGCAAAGCTTTTCAGTGCTAAATTCTTAGGGTCATTAGTATGGTGGGCAACTGTTGTGTTTGTTTTCTTTGCTGCATTATTGCAACTAGGAATAGCAACAAGCATAATAAGTTCTATCATAACAGGCTTTATAGCAATGTTAGCGTTGGCAGGTGGTTTGGCATTTGGATTAGGTGGACGTGATTATGCTGCTCACTTAATTCAATTAATGCGTGAACACACAGAAGACAGATAACTTCTAATTTACGTTAAAAAATACAGCGTGTTACCCCCGCTGTATTTTATTTGACAATATATTGTATATAGATGTATACTACAAATGTAAATTATCCGCCTAATAGAGCGGATTAGTTTTTAAATAAAAACAATTAAATAAATAAAATATGCTAGATATAAAAAATCTTAATAAGGCAATAGAGAATATTGCAACAGAGAGAGATTTAGATGCAAGTAAAATAAAAGAAGCTGTAGAAGCAGCTATTGCTTCTGCATACAAAAAAGAATTTGATAGGAGGGGGCAGATAATAAAGGCTACGCTAGATTCTTCTAGTGGTAAAGTTAAGTTTTATCAAGTTAAAATCGTTGTTGATAAGGACTCTGTAAGAATGCAAGAAGATGAAGTTGAGGGAGAAGAAAAAAATAACGATGATTTTGAGGATTCTGAAGAAAAACTACCTTTATATAATGAAGAGAGACATATATTTATAGAAGAAGCAAAAAAAATAGAAAAAGATGCAGAAATTGATGATGAAATAAAATTTGATTTACCAGATGTTTCTGAGGATTTCGGTAGGATATCAGCCCAGACAGCTAAACAAGTTATATTACAAAAAATAAGAGAAATAGAAAAAGAAATAGTTAAAAAAGAATTTGAAGATAAGGTCGGCGAGTTGGTTAGTGGAACAGTTCAAAGAATAGAAAGAGGGAATGTTTATGTGGATTTAGGTAAAGCATCCGGTGCTATGTATTTTTCCGAAGCTGTTCCTGGCGAGCATTATAGAATAGGAGAGCGTTTAAGATTTTATCTTTTGGATGTTAAAGAAATGGGCAGAACTCCTACTTTGTTGTTATCAAGAACTCATCCAAAATTTGTTTCAAAATTATTTGAATTAGAAGTCCCAGAAATAGCTGATGGTATAGTTGTGATAAAAAGCATAGCAAGAGAGCCGGGAAGCAGAACTAAGATATCTGTTGAGTCGACTGTTGATGGAGTGGACCCTGTGGGCGCATGTGTCGGGCAAAGAGGGGCTAGGGTAATGGCGGTAAACAGTGAGTTATTTAATGAAAGACTGGATATAGTTGAGTGGTCAGAAGACCCTGGGGAATATATATCTTTCGCTTTGTCGCCTGCTAACATATCTTCAGTGGAGATAATTTCTCAAAATACGGCATTGGTATTAGTTCCAGATGACAATTTAAGTCTAGCAATAGGAAAAGGAGGGCAAAATGTTAGATTGGCAGCTAAATTAACAGGATGGAAAATAGATGTTAGACCTCAATCAAATCCAGAAGAAGCTCAAGAAGGAGGAGTTTTTGATTTAGAAAAAGATGAAGATGTTGAAAACATTGATTCTAATAATGAGGGAGATGAATTAAATGAAGAAGAAACAAAGACTAGTGAAGATACAGATGAAATAAAAGAAGATGAAAACGATAATGAAGATGGCGAGGGGGAAGATGATGATGAAAAAGATGTTGAAAAAAACGAAGAAGAGAATGCAGAGGATAAAGAAGATAAAAAAGAAGAATAAAATTTAATTCTTGTAATATATGATTATAGAATACTCTATTATTTTTACTCCGATTTTTTTGTCTGTTTTATATATTGCGTATGTTTTAAAGTATCTAAGAAATATAAAAGACAAAGACAAAGATGTTATATTGGTTTCAAATAAAATAACAAAAGGAGTTAGATTTTATTTAAAAAAGCAATATAAAAATGTAATGTATTTTGTAATTCTTACTTTCGTTTTAATATATGTATATATAGATTTTAAAACATCAGCAGGATTCTTAATTGGTGCAATCTTTTCCATATTAGCAGGGATTGTATCTAGCATGATTTCTTCTTGGGCGAGCAGTAAAACAGTTGCGGGCTCTAGGAGGGATAAAAAAAGTGCTTTTAATATATCTTTTAAATCAGGAACTATAAATGGTGTATTTATTGTTTCATCAAGCCTTCTTATAGTTTCATTGATATATTTTATATTTGAGGATATGTCTATGCTTATAGGTTTAGGTCTTGGTGCTGGTATAGTTTCTATATTTACCAGAATTGGTGGTGGGATATTCACAAAAGTTTCAGATATAGGGGCAGATATAATTTTAAAAAAATCAAAAACAGAGAATGAAAATTCATTATCTATACCCGACAACGTAGGTGATAATGTAGGCGATTGTTCTGGTATTTCATCAGATGTTTTGGAAACCTATGTTACAACTCTTTCTCTGTCAATATTTTTAGGAGCTTCTTTGGTGGGGACATTTAATGCTGCAGTATTCCCTCTTATACTGGGAGGGGTTTCTCTATTGTCGTCATTGGTGGCAATATTTTTTACAAAAATAAATGGCTGTAATTCTGCCATGAAAGCTTTCTATAAGGGTTTTGTGGTTTCAATTTTTGTATCTGTTATTGGTTATTATTTTGCATCAAAAATGTTTTTTGGGGTAGGTTCTATTTCTATATTTATGTCTTCAATAACAGGATTGTTATTGGGTTGGTTTGTGGTTGCAATAAGTGATTACTATACATCTAAAGACTATGAGCCTGTGCAATCATTATCAGAGTCTGTTAAATTAGGTCAGGTTCAAAATTTAATAAAAAGCTTCTCAATAAACAAAGGAGCTGTAATTTTGCCAGTAATTGTAGCATCGTTTGCAATAATGGCGAGTTATTCATTCTCGGGTTTATATGGGATAGCTATATCGGCTATGAGTATGCTTTCTGTTATTGGCCTAGTTCTTTCAATGGATACATTTGGCCCTATAGTGGATAATGCAAGCGGGATATCTGAAATGACTAAACAACCAAAAGAAATAATAGAAATAAATAATCAACTTGATTATGTCGGCAATACAGCAAAAGCAGTAACAAAAAATTATGTTGTAGTGTCAACAATATTAAGCTCTATAATGTTTATATCTATTTATATATCCAATTCTGGGATAGATAATAAAATTTTAGATTTAAATAGTTATAAAATAGTGATAAGTGTATTATTGGGAGTGGCTACCGCGTATTTATTGACTTCTATGATATTAAAAACTGTATATAAGATAATATCTTCTATAATTAAAAAATTTGAAAATTATTATAACGAGCCATTAGAATCTACAATACAATATTTAACTAATAAATCTGTTAGCGCTATGTTTTTACCGGCATTAATTCCTTTAGCATTAGTTATTGGTATAGGATTTTTATTTGGAGTTAAGATATTAGGAGGATTTTTAATTGGTTTTACAATCTCTGGCGTGATAATGGCAATATCAATGGTTACAGGGGGGGCTACAGCCGATAATGTTCAGAAGTATGTAAAAGAAGCAGAGGGTTCAAAAGAAGATAGAATCATAGCAGTTGATGCAGACATGATACACGATCCGTATAAAGACGTAGTCGGCCCTACAATAAATCCGTTAATTAGAACAATGAGTATGTTGGCATTGCTTATAGTAAAATTCTTGAAATAGGGTTTAAATATTTTTATATTGGATGTGCTATAATTTATATTAGATTTAATAAAAAAGAATTATGTTAATACCAATGGTTGTAGAAAAGTCTCAATATGGGGAAAGGTCATATGATATATATTCAAGATTGTTGAAAGAAAGAATCATATTTATAGGAGGGGCTATAACTGATGAGGTCGCAAATGTTGTAATAGCTCAGTTGCTTTTACTTAATCACGAAGACCCAGAAAAAGACATACAAATATATATAAATAGCCCTGGCGGTTCTGTTTCTGCTGGCTTGGCAATATACGACACAATACAACACGTGAAACCAGATGTTTCTACTATATGTGTTGGGATGGCAGCTTCTATGGGGGCAACTCTATTAGCATCAGGGAAGAAGGGAAAGAGGTATGCATTGCCTAATTCAGAAATAATGATACATCAAGTTTGGGCAGGGCCATTAGAAGGACAAGCAAGTGATATAGAAATATCAGCTAAGCAAATTGTTAAATTAAAGAAAAAAATAAATGATATTCTAACGAAGCATACAGGGCAGAAACTATCTAAAATAGAAAAAGATTCAGACAGAGACTTCTTTATGGGGGCAGACGAGGCAAAAGCCTACGGTCTTGTTGATAAAATAATAAATACAGCCTAATCCGCTTACACGGATTAAGTAATTAGTATTTAGTAATTTGTAATTATTATAGAATAAACGGCTCACGTGAATGAGCCGTTTATTATTAAGTAATATTGACAAAAGGCTATATCTATTATATACTTTAACTAGCTCAAAAATATAGAAGGAGGGCAATATGGACGAATTTATTGATTTGAACGATTTTCATGACGAAGAGGCGTGTAAGATGATTCTTACTAGCGATCATTGCGAATGCTCAGAAAAAAAGAAAAAAGAAGCATGGGACCGTCTCCAAGTCATCGGCGTTTCAACGCAGTGCTTGTGTGAAATTGCATCGCATGCCAACAGTCCCTGGGACATTATGGCGTGGGATATGGTTGTTGGGAGGATTGAAAAAGAAAGCCCAATTATCGGGATAATCCCCAAGGTAATTGAGTCAGAAACGATTAGCGAACTCATAAAGGGATCGCTGAAAGAGGTATTGCGGAAGCAAACCGCTTAAAAAAATCAAAACGCGCAATTATGCGCGTTTCTTTTTTATATAAAGCTTTTGTAGTATCATTGTATATATAAATAAAAAAAGAGCATTATTTCAAATTGAAGGATGGGAAGCAGAGTATATATCAAAAAAATTGAAAGACGATGGTTTTGAGGTAGATGTTTTTAAAGATGGTGTTGATGAAGCAGAAATAGAAAGCCCAGAATCATACGATGCAATGTCTGTATTTGTTGGCCCTAAGATAGACAAAGAAGTTTTAGATAAATTTTCTAATCTAAAATTAATAACCAGTAGGTCTACGGGATTTGATCATATAGACTTGGAATATGCAAAATCAAAAAACATATCACTAGGGTATGTCCCTAATTATGGAGAAAATACGGTAGCAGAATTTGCTTTTGGGCTTATGATAACATTATCCAGAAAACTTTATTGGAGCATAGACAGAATAAAAGAAGATGATAAGTTTGATTTTAAAGGACTAGAAGGAGTTGATTTGAAAGAGAAAACAGTTGGGATAATAGGGACAGGGAGCATCGGGAAACACATGATAAAAATGTGCAAAGGATTTAATATGAAGGTAATAGGTTACGATGCTTATCCAAAAGAAGAGTTTGCTAGTGAATTGGGATTCAAATACGTTGAGTTAGATGAGCTTCTATCAACTTCTGATTTTATAAGCTTGCACGTTCCTTATTTACCAAGCACTCATCATTTAATAAATAAAGAGAATATTGAAAAAATAAAAAAAGGAGCTTATATAATAAATACTTCAAGAGGCCCAGTAATAGAGACCGAGGCGTTGGTTTTGGCATTAAAAAAAGGAATATTAGCTGGAGCCGGGCTAGACGTGCTTGAAGAGGAGAATGTTGAGAAAGATGAAATGGGATTTTGGATGAGAGATGCAGATGATGATGCTGAGGGAATAAATCTAAGAACTGTTTTAGACAATAATATATTGGCTGATATGCCAAATGTAATGATAACTCCACACAATGCTTTTAATACAAAAGAAGCAAAAACAAGAATACTAGATACTGATTTTGAAAATATATTTAAATTCTTCTCAGGTGGAGAGGTTGAATATAAAATTCCGGAAAAAAAATAATAAAAATTATTTTATTATACTTGCTACATACATAGAAACTACGCCAAAAGCGACAGATACATTTAAAGATGCCTTATCTCCGAACATTTTGATTTCTGAAACGATATCGCATTTTGATAGTATTTCTTTTGGGACTCCTTCTAATTCGTGACCTATTACAAAAGCTATTTTCGGATATGCTTTTTTCAATTTTTTTAAAGGCATTTTTGTGTATTCAATAGATTTTTCAGATTGCTCAATAGCTATTATCAAATAACCCTTTTTTCTTAAATAATTCAAAGTTCTTAATGTGGATTGTTTTTTCTCCCAATCAACTGTTCTTTCTGCTCCAAGCGCTACCTTAGAAATAGAGACTCTGTAATTTCCAAATCTATCTAGTGGCGATGGAGTAAAACCACATAGATATAGCTTTTTTATACCAGCTGAATCGGCGGTTCTGAATATAGAGCCGACATTATGAGCGCTTCTTATTTTGTGTAGTATAGCTATCATAGTTTATATAATATGTTCTGTTTAAAATAAAATCAAAGGGTTTGTTGTAAATATTAAATTGATATATACTACTAGAATATGGATGAGATAAACAAAGAAAATACAGAAATATCTTCTGGGATAATAGTGTATAAAAAAACCAATGAGGGAATAAGGTTTTTAATTATGTATCACGGGCATAAATACTGGAATTTCCCAAAAGGGAAAATACAAGAAGAGGAAAAAAGTTTTCAAGCGGCATTGAGAGAGACACAAGAAGAAACAGGATTAAAAAGAGATGATTTAACAGTTTGCTCTAAATTTAAAACTAAAGAAAAATTCACCTTCAAAAGAAGGGGGAAGAAAATTTACAAGACAGTTATATTTTATTTAGCAGAAACCAAAAAAAGATATATCAAGCTATCTAAAGAGCATTGGGGTTATGGGTGGTTTACTTATAGTGAAGCATTGCAATTATTTCCTAGTGAAAAACATAAAGATACAAGAAGAGTTCTTAGACAGGTGCATAATTTTCTTTCAAACAGAATGAAAAAAAGTAAAAAGAAAGACAACAAATAAAAAATTGCCGTAATGGCAATTTTTTATTTTTCTTCTTTTTCTTCCTTCTTTTTAGGTTCTTCTTTTTTCTCCTCTTCTTTTTTAACTGCCTCTATTTCTTTAACTAGCATTTTGAATAATTCTGGGTAATGTTCAGCAAGCTCTGCTAATATTTTTCTATCAACTTCCACCCCCTTTTCTTTCAATTCATGCATGAAGGTGCTATATTTAGAATCTAATTGTCTCAATGCGGCATTTATTTTTACTTGCCACAATTTTCTAAAGTCTCTTTTTTTCAACTTTCTTCCGATAAAAGCATATGTGAAAGCTTTAGTTAAGGCTTCTTTTGCAGCTCTTTTTTTGGATTTCCTACCCCATTTAAATCCTTTGACTTGTTTCAATATTTTTTCTCTTTTTTTATGAGAAGTCTTTCCTCTTTTTACTCTAGTCATAATTAGTTTTTATCAATTTTATTAAAGTTTTTCTGGATTTTTATTGACTATTTTTTCTAGAGCACCAGAATGTGTTTTCATATTCTTCCTTCTCTTTAATTGTGCTGAAGATTTGTTTACCTTAAAATGGCATTGGCCCTTTTTTCTGCTCAATACCTTTTTCTTTGTTTTTTTAAATCTTGTTGTTATTGATTTCTTCATTTTTACGGTCTTATTTGCATATTTATTCCTCTCCCGCCAAACTTCATAGGAGAAACAACTTTATACTCTACTCCGATTTCAGATAAAAACTCTTCCATTTTAGATTTTGCCCATTCTTTATTTCCTTTTTCCCTACCCCTTAATCTAAGTATAAGCTCTACATTATTTCCTTTTTCAAGGAATGAGTTAACTTTTTTTATTTGAGTTTCTATATCGTGTTTAGCAGATCTTGCAGAAAATTGAATATGTTTAAGCTCTTGTTTTTTAGAAGATTTATTTTTTTCTTTATCTTCTTTTTCTTTTTGGTACCTAAACTTATCAAAATTAGCAATCTTAGCTATAGATGGGTTAGAGTCAATGGTTATTAGAATTAAATCTAGATTCTTTTCTTCCGCTAACTTCAAAGCGTCTTCTTTAGACATTACTCCTAGATTTTCTCCGTTTTCATCTATAATGCGTAATTCTCTGTCTCTAATCTGATTATTTGTGAAATATCGCTTTTGTATATGTTTGTTCTTAATTCTAAAACTATGTTATAGTATCAGAAACACCTTATAAAATCAAGATTTATTAGATTTTGGTTAATAATATAACTGAATTATTTTTTAAAAATTTTCATAAAATATGATGGGGCTTTTATTGGTTTTGGTGGCAACTTTGTTTGGAGAGGCTTCTGCATCAATAGGCAAAGACGAGATAAAAAAACAAAAAGAAAGTGTATATACTTTTGGGTTTTTGAGTTTGTTTTTTGGGTGGGTGTTCATAGTCTTATTCGGCTTAATAAAAGGAAGTTTTATCTTTTCATTAGATTCATTGCCAACTTTTTCTGCCAGGGTCATTCTTGAGATATTTCAAATAACAGTAACTATATTTGCCGTAAGGGTAGCGGATAGGAGCACAATGGGGTTTTTAAGGATAATAACTATTCCGTTGCTTTTATTGGTGGATATTTTTATAGGATATTCTATATATCCAGCTCAAATCTTTGGGATGTTGTTGATTGTGATAAGTTTAATAATATTATTTATGAACCACGGTATTAAAAAGAGTGGGGTGGCTCTTGTTGTGATAAGTGCTGTGAATGCAGTAATAACAACATCTTTATATAAATACGATATTACGAATTTTAACTCAGTAGAGGCGGAGCAGGGACTAATAAGTTTTATATTAATGGTATATCTTTTTCTAATGGCTTTTTTTGTAGAGAAAGAAGATCCTATAAAGTTTTTCAAAAAACCAATATTTTTTACCCAGTCCTTATTAGGTGGGGTTTCAGGAGCAATTATTAGCTTCGCATATATGTTTGCTCCTGCGTCAATAATAATGACCGGAAAAAGAGCGAGCTCAATATTATGGTCAATTCTATCTGGAAGTGTGTATTTTCATGAGAAGCATTTTGTATTAAAAATACTATCATTTATACTGATACTAGTGGGGTTGATATTATTAGTGTATTAACATAAATATGGATTATTTAACTTTAGCATTAATAGGCGTTCTGGGGTTTTGGCTGGGAAGAAAATTTGCAATAACAAGAATAAAAAAAGCTGTTTATGAAAAAACCAAGAAAACAGGAGAAAATGAAGAAAAAATAATAGAATTTCTAAAAGAAAAAGGAAAAATAACTAATAACGATGTTGAAAAATTACTAGAAGTTTCAGACTCTACTGCTACAAGATATCTAAGCGAAATGGAGGAAGCGGGGATAATAGACCAGAATGGAGATACTGGGAGAGGGGTTTATTATACTCTTAAATAAGATTTTTCTTGAAAATCGTTTTTTTATATCTTATTATTAAACCAGAAAACTAAAAGGAGGTTTTAGTGCAATGAATACAACTATTACTGTTGTCACTGTAATTCTTGTTATATTAGTTTGCATAACAATAAAAAAACATGTATTTGCAACAAAATTGTATTTCGAAGAAGATTTTCAGGGCTATCATATAGAAAATGATAAAAAGGAAAAATGGGCAACTGCAACTTGGTTGGCGATAGCTATAGATTTTATATTGATTGTTCTGAATACACAATAAGGAGGAAAAAATGGCGAGCATGAAGAGAAAAGAGATGTTCTGGAAGGCTGTTGGTATTGTATTAACAATCGGAATGTTCGTGTTTGTTGCTTGGAATATCATCAATCTCCAAAGATGAATTTAAGCCACTGATTAATCAGTGGCATTTTTTATAATAAAAAAGCGCCATAAGGCGCAAAAAGAGTCTACTTAATCAGGGAAAATGCAGATGACATCAATTTGTATCCATATGCTCCCGCAAAGAAAGAGAGGCAAATAATACTTAAAGCTACAATAGTTAATGCTAGCGCTGCCAAGAATGTTCTTGCGGAATCATTTTTTGGAAATGAACGAAAACGATTCAGTCCAGCTTTTGAGGCCCCCATATATCCCTCCTTTATCCCTTGTGTTCTGGTTTGGATATTATCACCATAAACTTGATTTGTCTATAAAAAACCTGCCATTTGGCAGGTATTGTAGAAGTTAATTCGGAGAGACGGTCCCTTTTAACGAGGACAGTATCTTCCATTTTATATCTTCACTTCTAACTTCTTTCAAAGCTCTAAATAAAGCATTGAATATTTCTATATTTAGCGCAGCTTCTCTTATTTCTTTTATGCTGGATTTTTTTATAACGTCAGCTGCGCCAGGGGAAAGAAAGTCACCTTCTCGCTCAAAAAAACTTGAAACGGGATTGGTTTGATTCATTACTCCTCCTAGTAAAGTCCTGTGTGGATAGTATCACTAAAAAGTATAATCTGTCTATAAAAAAAGCGCCGTGTGGCGCTAAATTAAAATAATAAAAGCACGTACAGTGAATGAGATTATTATAAAAATTACAATAATACCAGAGATTATCAATGTAAATACTGACATTGTCCCAACAAAATCAACGATTTCATTTCTTGTGCTTTCTGATAATTTATACCAAAGAGATTTTATGATTTTCACCTTAACCTCCAGTATTTAATTTGTTCTATCATATAAAATAGAACAAAAAACTCGGTTTGTCTATACAAGAAGTTTCTGTTATTGTATAAACCCTTTTTAAAAAGGTAATATATTAATATGGCAACAGTTGAAAACAGAAAAGCTCGTTTTGATTATTCTATAATTGAAACATTTGAAGCCGGTATTTCTCTTACCGGAAATGAGGTTAAGGCCGTAAGAGGCGGGAAAGCTAGTCTTATTGGCGCTTATGTGAAAATATATGGAAATAAGGTTTATTTGGTTGGAGCAACAATATCTCCATATCAAGAGAAAAATATTCCTATGAATTACGACCCTGAAAGATCAAGAGAGCTTTTATTACATAAAAAAGAAATAAAATATTTGAGCGGGAAACTAAATGAAAAGGGATTGACAGTAGTGCCATTAAAATTGTATAATAATCACGGAAAGATAAAGATTGAGATAGCACTTTCAAAATCTAAGAAAAAATACGATAAAAGAGAAACTATAAAAAAACGCGACACAGAAAGGCAGATAGGGAGAAAGTTAAAAGGTTAATGGGGATGCCGGGCATCGACAGGATAGCGTATTATAAACTGCGATCTGACCGCTAAGTCATTAAACTTGCAAAAATCATAGGTGCAGATCAAAAAATGGCACTTGCCTACGCTTAAAATATTGCAGTAGGCCATCAGCTTCTTGATTCTCCATAGGGAATAGCTGGTGTAATACATGGAGATCGTCTCTGGAGGTTGTTTCACCAAAAAGAGATTAAATTAAATGAGACACTATATCGCTTGGGATTATCCGAGATATGTTCGTAGATGTTTATAAGAAACTTTTCTGGACGTGGGTTCGACTCCCACCATCTCCACATTAAATAAAACAGCTCTAAATAGGGTTGTTTTTATTTAAAAATATAAATACATCATTGACAATGCATTGGAATAGTGTTATATTCTCAAACAGAACTACAAAAAAAAGGAGGTTGATGTGGGAAATAATACCAAGAAAAGTATAGGGAACATACTGCTCTGGGCAGTATCAATCGTGACGCCGGGAGTAATAATGTTTCACTTTTGGCCCATCATAATCGTATGGGTTGTCGGCGCGTTCTTTATCGGATGGGCTGTATGGGCAGTTTTTGGTCTCCAAATCGGATTGGGTTGGTTCCTGCTCGGGACATACGCCCTGATGGTTATCATTATTCGTGTAGCTGTTTATGTAAAAAGGAGGGAGTTTTGAAGAAGAAAAAGCGTAACAAGAAGCGTGATCGGAGAATCCGAGTTGCCCTTGCTTGTATGAGCAAGGAAAATAAATCAACCTCTTCCTGGGCTCGCCGCCAGGCGGCAAGGAGAAGGAAGAGGGGGAGCAGTCTGAAGAAGAAAGACAGTTCCAAGTAATCGAGCGCAAACCTGGTCAGCCTGAAGCCCCATCTCATTGAGACGGGGCTTTTTTTATTGTATTATTTGCGTTAGCGGTTAGAAATGATATAAAATTAAAAATCACGTTAATTAAATAATTCAGTTACATATTGGTATGTTAAATAATATAAAATCTTTTAATGCGCCGGAGATAGAAGAGAAAGTCCTTGATTTTTGGAAAAAGAAAGACATTTTCAAAAAAACATTGAAACCTAAAAAAGAGGGGAAAGAAAAAACGTTTAATTTCTGGGAAGGGCCTCCTTATGCAAATGGAAGGCCTGGCATTCATCATGTCTTATCAAGGGTATTTAAAGATGTTTTTTTGAGATATAAAACAATGAAAGGATTTGTTGTCCCAAGAAAAGCTGGTTGGGATACTCACGGACTTCCTGTTGAAATTGAGGCAGAAAAAGCTTTAGGAGTTGATAATAAAAAAGCTATTGAAGAAATTGGAATAGAAAAATTTAACGAAAAAGCAAAGGAAGCTGTATTTAAATACAAAGAGGAGTGGGAGAAAATGACCGAGAGAATAGGATATTGGTTGGATTTAGACAATGCATACATGACATATACTCCTGATTTTATTGAGAGTTTGTGGTGGACATTTTCAAAAATAAACGACAGGGGCTACTTAAAAGAGTTTTATAAAATACTTCCTTATTGTCCTCGTTGTGAGACAGCTCTTTCTAGTCATGAACTTGGACAGCCTGGCGTATACAGAGAAGTTGAAGATCCTTCAATATTTATAAAATTTCCTATAAAGGGAAAGAAAGATGAATATATTTTAGTTTGGACAACTACTCCTTGGACTTTATCTGCAAATGTTGCGATAGCTTTTGATAAAGACATCAGATATAAAAAATATAAAGTCAATAAAGAAATATTTTGGGCATATAACATTCCAGAAGAATTATTAGGAGATTCAGAGGTAAAAATATTAGAAGAGAAAAAAGGAAAAGAGTTTGAGGGGATTGAGTATGAGCCATTATATAAACTAGATGGTGATATCAAATTACCTAAGAAGTTATATACAATGCATAGTGCAGATTTTGTATCTACAGAAGACGGAACTGGTTTTGTTCATATTGCCCCAACTTTTGGTGAAGATGATTTCAATTTAATATTTAAGGATGGTATATCTGGAGACTACAAAATACCAGAAACAATAACTGAAGAAGGCAAGGTGTCAAAAGGATTTATCGGTGAGGGGATGTTTGTTAAGGAAGCCGATAAAATAATTTTAGAAGACTTAACTAAAAGAAATCTACTTTTTGCTAATAAAAAAGAAAAGCACGAATATCCTCATTGTTGGAGGTGTGATTCTCCATTGCTATATTCAGCAAGAAAATCCTGGTTCTTTGAAATGTCTAGACTTAGAGATGATTTAGTTAAATCAAATGAAAAAGTAAATTGGGTTCCAGATTATATTAAATATGGAAGGTTTGGAGAATGGATATCGCAAGCAAGAGATTGGGCTATATCAAGAGAAAGGTATTGGGGGACTCCATTGCCTATATGGAGGTGTTCTGAATGTGACAATGTTAGTATTGCAGACAGCTTGGAATATTTAAACAAAAACAGATTTAATAAAAATCAATTTCTAATAATGCGTCATGGCGAGGCAGATGCAAACGTAGGGGATTGGTTAGCCTCAGAAGAAAGCAAGGGGGCCAAAATATCTCATCTAACAAAAAAAGGAATAAAACAAGTTGAGGATTCATCAAAAAAATTATCAAAAGAAGACATAGATATAATTTTTGCTTCTCCTTTTGAAAGAACACAAAGAACAGCCGAGATTGTAAGTAAAGAAACCGGCGTCAAGGTAATAACAGACAAAAGATTATCAGAAATAAAAACAGGTAATTTTAATAATAAAAAAGTAAAAGAATATCACAAAGAATACCCAACAACAGAATTTAGATTTGAAAATGCTCCGGAGGGAGGAGAGACGCTAGCAGATGTTAGAAAAAGAGTATTTGAATTTATAAAAGATATAAATTCAAAGTATTCAAATAAAAAAATATTAATAGTTGCTCACGGAGATGCTTTGTGGATGTTGGAATCAGCTGTAAAGAATATGGAATTTAAAGATTCTGACAAGATTAAATATATTAAAACAGGAGAATTTAGAAAAATTGAACTAAATAACTTTCCAGCAGATTCATATGGGTTAATAGATATACATAGGCCATATGTTGATGATGTATATTTGAAATGTGATAAATGTGGAGAAAAAATGGAAAGAGTGGTTGATGTGGCAGATGTTTGGTTTGATTCCGGTGCTATGCCTTATGCAAGCAACTATTTCCCATTTGATAAGAAATCAATTGTAAAAAAAGACAATAAGGAATTACCAAGTGGGTTCCCTGCAGATTTTATATCTGAGGGGATAGACCAGACAAGGGGCTGGTTTTACACTTTGATGGCAACTTCAACGTTATTAGGATTTGATACTCCATATAAAAATGTTATTTCTCTAGGGCTTGTTTTGGATAAAAACGGGAAGAAGATGTCTAAATCAAAAGGCAATGTTGTGGATCCTTGGTCTGTCATATCTAAAAGCGGAGTTGATTCAATAAGGTGGTATTTCTATACAATAACTTCACCAGCGGAACCGAAAAACTTTGATCCAAATGAAGTGGTAAAAACATTTAGAAGATTTATGTTGATGCTATATAATTCATACTCATTCTTAAACTTGTATGGAAAGAAGGAGATTTCGATAAAGAAAAAACCAAATAAAGGAGATTTATTAGATAAGTGGATAGTTATGAAAACAGAAGAGTATATACAAGAAACTACTGAGGCGATGGAAAATTATGACGCTATGAAAGCATGTCAATCTATAGAGGCGTTAATAAACGATCTTTCTCGTTGGTATATTAGAAGGTCTAGAAAAAAATTCCAAAAACCAGACACAAAGAAAGAATTAGAAGAGGCGTCTGAATCATTGGCTTATGTGCTACTTCAGGTTTCAAAGATTATAGCCCCTTTTACTCCTTTCTTTGCTGAAGCTTTATATCAATCATTAAAAGAAGATTACAAATTTGATAGCAAGGAATCAGTTCACCTAGAAGATTGGGCAGAAATTAAAAAGACAAAATCTGAAAAACTAATAGAAAAGATGGAGATAATCAGAAATATTGCTAGCGAAGTTCTTTCAAAAAGAGCCGAGGAGGGCATAAAGGTAAGACAACCTTTATCTAAGCTTATAATAAAAAAGAAAAGAGGATTGTCATTGGACAAAGAGTTATTGGATGTATTGGCAGATGAAATAAACGTTAAAGAAATAGTATTAAAAGAAGACATAAAAGAAGATTTTATTTTGGATACAGAGATAACTCAAGAATTGAAAGAGGAAGGGAGGATGAGGGAATTGGTAAGAACAATCCAGGGCTTAAGGCAGGATGCTCATTATATTCCTTCTAACAATGTTGATCTATGGATAAAAGCAGAAGACCCTATAAAATCATTGATAGAAAAAAATGAAAAAGAATTAGAAAAATTAGTTGGCGCAAGAAAAATAATATTAAATGAAGATGTTAAGAAGTTTGATGCAGAGACAGAAACTAGGATAGATGGCTCTCCTCTCTGGTTGGCTGTTAAGAAGATATAAATAAGGCTGGCGTAAAATAAACGGCTCACAGATATGAGCCGTTTATTTTATGTAAAAAAATTCCATCGT
>CAYQSO010000005.1:22047-50004 GCA_964420205.1 uncultured Candidatus Saccharibacteria bacterium | reverse complement strand
GAATGCAGCTAAGCTTAATGCATAAGAAAATATACCGTAGCCTGCAGTTCCGAGCACTCTACCAGCATAAATTATTAAAGTTGCTCTTATTAATCTACTTAAAACTGTCCCAATTCCAAGCCAGAGTGTGTTTTTTGCAACTGTTTGCCTCGTGCTCTGATTTTCAAAAAAGAATTTTTTTATAGCTGATGACATATCTTTTTATTGAGCTTATTTAATAACGACATATTAAATTGAATTTCGTAAATTTACAAGCTAAAGATTTTTTGACTTCTATTTATAATTAAATAGAAACATTTTTATGGTTTTTAGTATAGAAATAAAGTCAATCATTAATGAGCGATGTTTTAGATAATACATATCGTATTGAAGTTTCTGATATGCGTCTTCTATAGATGCCCCATATCTATAATTTACTTGAGCCCATCCAGTTATTCCTGGGTTTATCATATGTCTTATTTCGTAGTAAGGAATGCTTTTTGATAGGGTTTTAACAAATTCAGGTCTTTCGGGTCTTGGTCCTACAAAGGAAATTTCTCCCTTTAAAATATTTACTAACTGAGGAAGTTCGTCTAAGTGAGTGAATCTTAAAAATTTTCCTACTTTCGTAACTCTAGGGTCTTGTTCTTGTGCCCATTGTGCCCCGTCTTTCTCAGCATTTTGTTTCATTGTTCTGAATTTATATAAAATAAATTCCTTATTGTTTTTCCCGACTCTTTTTTGAGAATATATAGCTTTTCCTTTTGATGTTAATCTTATCGCAAGCCAAATTAGAACGAAAATTGGAGATAATGTAATTAATAATATTAATGCCAGAATAAATTCAAAAGGTCTTTTTATAGCATCGTAGGCACGGTGATTTTTTGATATAGAGGTTAATATCCACATATGACGAATTTCTGAAATAGGTACTTTTTTAAATAACAATTCATATACATTTGCAAATTCTATTATCTCAATACCTTCTGTTATGTTGTTATATATGGTATCAAACAATTCATCAGACGGGTCTATTTGCCTCATTAAAATTATTGTATTTATATCGTAGTCTTTCATTATATCTGCTAATTCTTTTGCTGATGGAAGTTCTTTTTCTGGGAAATGTAATGCTATTTTATATCCTAATTGAGGATATTTAATAGTTTTCTCCTTCATCTCTATGGCGTCTTTATTTCCCCCCAAAACAACAGCTATTCTTTGAGGAGCCTTGAAGATAATTTGAAATACTTTCCTCCATATCAGATCTAATACTCCAAAAATTATTGAAAATATAATTAAATTAGTTTTAGGTGTTATCTGAAAATATGGTATTGCGTAGAAGAATATTATAGATATTGCTATCCCAGATATTACAGATATTGCAAGGTTTTGAATTATTTTTAGAGTATCTCCAAACAAATATACATCGTACATGCCTATTATGTAGAAAAGGACAGCCCAAAGTATAAATATTAAAGTAAATGGACCTATGTGTATTGATATAAATGAATTTATATCATTGCCATACCTAAAAAAGAGCATTGCAAATAAAGATGCGTATAAAAGTATGATATCTCCTACAAATAGCAGTGTTTGCTTTATCTTGACGCTCATATATAATAGTATAAACAAATAGTATTGTTTTTAAAAGGTTATAGTGATTACAAAATTGATATAGAAAATATGAATAAAAATACATTAGTTTTAGCGTTTAGCATTATAATAGCGGGGGCGATAATAGCTGTAAGTATAGTTGCTATAGGGATTTTTCAAAACGATAATCATTCAAATACAGAAAATACTAATAATTTAGCAAATAACGATGGGAGAAGTGGTTTAGAGATAGGAGAGGCGCCTGTTTTTGGTAATGATGATGCACCTATTACAATAGTTGAATTTGCAGATTTTCAGTGTCCGTATTGTGCCTTATTTAACCAAAATGCAAGCAAACAAATAGTTGATAATTATGTCAAAACTGGGAAAGCTAAATTTGTATTTAAGTCCTTGCATTTTTTGGATGGGGGCGGAACGTCGGGAGAATCTTATCTATCTGCTTTAGCTGCTGAATGTGCTAAAGATCAGGGAAAATTCTGGGAATTTCATAATAAAATATATGAAGCAGAGTATGAAGAATTGGTAAATTCTGACGAAAGCCCAGAAAATAATGGTAATTTAAATATGAGCTTCTTTAAAGAAGTTGCTTCTGATTTGAATATGGATGTAGATGCTTTAGAAAGTTGTATAGACTCTGAAAAGTATAAAGAACAACTAGATTCTTACAGTTATGATGCTCAAGTTCTTGCACCAACTGGGATGTCCACTCCAACCTTGTTTATAAATGGACAAAAAATTTCTGGGGCTAGAGATTTTTCCGTATACAAAAACATAATAGATAACTTATTAGAAAAATAAAATAAGTAATATTATTCAAATATGATAATTATATATTCAACGCATCATTGTCCGTATTGTAAATTAGCAAAACAATATATAGACAAGAAGAAGGTTGACTATAAGGAGATTAATGTAGAAGAAGACGAGGAAGCTTTTGAAGAGATGGTAAAAAAATCTGGGCAAATGGGCGTTCCGGTGATAGATGTTAATGGAGAGGTTATAGTTGGGTTTGATAGGGAAACTTTAGATGAATTAATTTCTAAATAAATAAATTATGACGATAGAACAATTTTTTATTAGATTTATTGTAGCCATAGTGGTTGGTGTTTTTATAGGATTAGAAAGGGAGTCTTTAGGAAAGAAGGCGGGCATAAGGACAATAATGCTTGTTACTTCTGGCGCCTCACTATATACAATGATATCTATATTAATGCCTGAATTTTCAGAAGGGTTGTATGGGGGTAGTGCCAGATATGTTGATATATCCCGTATTATTTCCAATATAGTTGTTGGGATAGGGTTTCTTGGTGCTGGCGTAATAATGAAAACTCATGAAAAAGACCATGATAGTATACAAGGGCTTACAACAGCTGCGCTTGTTTGGGCTTCTGCTGCTGTCGGTATATTAATTGGTCTCGGGCTTATATGGCACGGAGTAGCTATTGGAGCTATAATATCTGTCATCTTATTTATATTAAGAGAGACTGGTATAGTGGATGCTATATCCCCGGAAGAATCTGACAATAAAAAGAAAAGTAAAAAATAGATTTTATTATGGATAAGGTATACGAAACTATAGTATTAGGGGGTGGTCCTGCGGGGGTTGCGGGAGGTGTTTATGCTTCAAGAAAGAGGATTGACTCTCTTTTTATTACAAAAGAATTTGGCGGACAATCAATCAATTCTGGCTCAATAGAAAATTTTATAGGACATAAAAATATTTCTGGCTTGGATTTTTCAAAAATGTTAGAAGAACATTTAAAAGATCAAGATCATATAGATATTAAAACAGGAGAAGTAATAAATATATTGGAAATAGAAAATGGCTTTGAAGTTGAGATGAAGAATGGAGAAAAATATAAAACAGAGACAATATTATATGCTTTGGGTAGTAATTATAAAAAGATAAATATTCCTGGAGAATTTGAACTTGAGGGTAGGGGTGTTTTCTATTGTTCAATTTGTGATGCTCCTTTAATGAGAGATAAAGAAGTTGCTGTCATTGGTGGAGGTAATAGTGGAGCAGAGGCGGTTTTTGATTTATTGCCATATGCAAAGAAAATATATTTACTTCAACATTCAAATAAATTAAAAATGGAAGAGATTTATGAAGAAAGGATAAGAAAGGAAGATAAGGTTGAAATTGTGCTTAATGCAGAGACTTTGAATATATACGGAGATCCTATGGTTGAGGGGCTTGAGTATGAAGATTTGTCTAGTGGTGATAAGAAAAAACTTGAATTAAGTGGTGTTTTTGTTGCAATAGGGTATAAGCCCAACACTAAGCTAGTTGAAGGATTGGTTGATATAAATGAATTGGGTAGTATTGTGGTAGATCATAAAACATTTAAAACATCTCACAATAGAATATGGGCGGCTGGAGACTCTACAGATGTTTTGTATAAGCAAATAAACCCAGCAATAGGTGATGGGGTTAATGCAGCTTTGAGTATCTACGAATTTTTTAAAGATAGGAAATTGTAATAGTTTTTCTTGTTATTTACTCTCTTTTTTGATATGATTTTTTTGGATTATGACGTAGTAATGTCGTAAGCTGCTAGCCCATTATTACTATTAAAAATTAGAATATCATGGATACAATGAATCAAAATCCTACAGATGATCAAATGCAAGGTCAGAATGCACCTGAAATGGAACAACCTACAGCAGCCCCAGCTCCTGAGGCGGCTCCAGAAGCTCCTATAACAGAGCAACCAGCTGCACCAGCAGAAGAAGTTCAACCAGAAATTCCTGCTGAGGATGCTCAACCAGAAGTAGCTCCAGAAGCTCCTATAACAGAGCAACCAGCTGATTTACCATCAGAAGGAGGTGCTTCAGTAGAAGCTCCAGAAGCTCCTGAGCAACCACAATCAATGTAATTATATTGAATTAATTAATTCAAATAAAATCCCTATCGCGCGATGGGGATTTTATTTTTTGTACAATGTTTATATAATTAGATTATATGGTTTGGTATATATTTTATAATACATTTTTGAGAGTCTTTTTATTTTTTAAACATTGGTATATTGATTCCTGGTATTTTACATATGGAAGAATTTTAAAATTCTCAAGATTTATAGAAAAAAAATATTCAATAAGAATTAATTTGCATTTTTTGTTTGAACCGCTGTATCAAGAGAGAAATATAGTCGGGTATGTATTAGGGTTTTTATTTAGATTATTTATTATTATTGTTAGCGCTTTGTTGCATTTAATAACTTTTTTGTTTTGGGGAGCTATTTATACGATATGGGCATTAATACCAATTTATATTTTCTACAGAATTTTTAATTTCTGATTTATATGAAAGAAAAAAATAAAAAATTAAATATTGAAGATTTTATATTTTATAATCCATTTTTTAAATTAGGGCATTTCAGTAGATCGGTAATAAGGATATTATTTTATAGTTTCTTCATAGTTTGCATAGGATTTGTAATCTCTCTTGCTTTATCTGAGTTTGAGTATTTGAGGTGGATTAGCGTATTAATTTTAATCATGTTTTTGGATTATTTATTACATATAAGCAAACCACTTTATTCTATATATGATTTGAAAAATGGAAGGGTTCCTTATAATAATTTGGCATTTTGTATAACTTCCAAAGACACAAGATATATTTTGAATGCATTTGATAAAGTAATTTCATTGGGAGGGGATTTCGATTTATATCTTATATTAGAAATGTTAAATGAAAGAAATATTTCAAAGACTCTAAAGCGTTTAGATTTAGAGCCAGAAAAGTTTTATAACCAATTTTAAAAAGAACTCTATAGATCTAAGCCTGTTGCGGTCAAGTTAAATAAAGAGGAATTAATGGAAAAGATATTAGATTTACTAATAAAATCCTTAGATAAATCCATAAAGCATGGGCATGATAGAATTGATTCTTTTAATATTTTTTCGACTGCGATTTCCAACGATGTTCAAGGCGCTGGTAAGGTTTTAGATTATTTCGATATAGATGAATCCGATATAGATTTAGCTATGATAACGGGAAGGTATTTATTTTCATGGACAAAAATTCCTAAATTTACTCATGGCTTTGCAATAAAATCTAAAAAAATAAAATCCCATAGAGTTAATAGGTCTTTTACCTCAAAACCAACTCCTATTTTAAATAAATTTTCAAAAGATATAACAGATATTGTCAGATCTGGGATGGGTGGTTTTTTAATAGGACACACTCAAGAATATAGTAGATTAGTTGATGTTTTATCTAAAGAAAGTAAAAGGAATGCCATTCTAGTTGGAGATAGAGGCTTAGGCAAAGAAACAATAGTGTATAGATTAGCGTTTAATATAATTTCTGATGATGTCCCAAGACCACTGTTTGATAAAAGAGTAGTTGAGTTTAGTTTGGAAAATATGATTTCTGCTGTTCAAAATGAAGACTTGCCAAAAACAATCCAAGGAATTTCTAATGAGATTTCTGATGCTGGGAATATAGTTTTATATATACCCGATATACACAATTTTTCTAAAAGCTCAACGGGAATTGGTATGGATTTAGCGGATTTTCTTTTGCCAATAATACATAATTCATCGTTCCCAGTCATAGGTTCTACAACTCCAGAACTCTTCCATAAATTTGTTGAGATTAATCCCGAATTCTCCAACTCTTTTGAAGAGATAACAGTAAATGAAATTTCTAAAGATGAGGCAATGAGGTTGCTGGTCTATGAAGCTATGGTTGCAGAAAAAAAATATGGGATTATAACTAGCTTTCCTGCGGTAAAAAGAGTAGTTGAATTAGCTTCTAGATATATAAAAAATAAGCCACTTCCTTCTAGCGCTCAAGATATATTGAGTGAAGTTATCGCTTATTCTACACAAAGAAAGATAAAGATTATATCTGTAAATGATGTTGAGACTATAGTAGAAAGAAAAATAAATGTCCCTATACATAAAGTTAATAAGAAAGAATCTGAAAGATTGTTAAATCTTGAAAGCTATATTCATGAACACTACATAAATCAAGAAGAAGCTGTTAAGTCTGTCTCCGATGCTCTCAGGTCTTATAGAAGTGGATTAAGTGATGGGAAGGGCCCTATAGCAACATTTCTATTCGTTGGGCCTACTGGGGTTGGTAAAACTGAGTTGTCAAAAATTCTTGCAGATATACAGTTTGGTTCTAGGGACGAAATGGTGAGATTTGACATGTCTGAATACCAGCAAAAAAAAGATGTTGTTAGATTTATTGGCTCTGCGGACGGGAAAATAGCCGGCTCTTTAACGGAGGATATAATACATCAACCGTATAGTCTGATTCTCTTGGATGAATTTGAAAAAGCTCATCCTGATATTTTAAATTTATTTTTGCAGGTTTTTGATGACGGCAGAATAACTGATGCAATGGGTAGAATAGTTGATTTTTCTAATACCATCATTATTGCAACTTCTAATTCTCAATCATTGTTTATACAGGAAGAAATAAGCAATGGCAGATCTATAAAAGACTTTTCAGAAGATTTGAAAAATAAATTATCAAAAGATTTTAAGCCAGAGCTTCTAAATAGATTTTCTGGAGTGATTATATTCAGACAATTAGATTTAGGAGAAATTGAAAAAATAGCAGAATTAAAATTAAATTCACTTATAAAAAAATTACAGGAACAAGGCATTAGTATTGAATTTGATAAAGCTTCTAAATATAGAATAGCTGAGCTCGGATATGATCCCAAATTTGGCGCTCGCCCAATAGACAGAGCTATAAATGATAACGTTTCAGCCTCTTTATCAAAGAAAATTTTATCTAAAGAAATTTCAAAAGGAGACGTAGTTAGGGTTTCTGTAGATGATTCAGGAGAGCTGGCTTTCTTAAAAAGCTAGAATATGATTTAGAATAAACAAAATAAACGGCTCACAAGTATGAGCCGTTTATTTTAGGCTTAAAAATTGTTATATTTCTTCCTATGAAAATACAAGAAATAAAACCAAAAATAACAACTCTCAAAAATGGAGTTAGAATTATTTTAATGCCTAAAAAATCTAGCTTGGCAGCATCTATTGGTATATTTGTTGGAACGGGTGGTTCTTATGAATCAAGAAATGAAAGTGGGATATCTCACTTTTTAGAACATACATTATTTAATGGGACTAAAAGTAGACCTACATATATAGATGTTTCTTCTGCTCTTGAGGGGATAGGGGCTTCTTTTAATGGCTCTACTTCTTATGATTATACTGCATATTATTCCAATTCCGCCTATATTCACTTTGAAAAAAATTTAGAAATTTTATCTGATATGTTTCTAAATTCTTTAATAACGCCAGGATTTGAAAAAGAAAGAGCTATTATAGTTGAGGAAATAAATATGTATGAAGATGACCCACAGAGCAAATCATCCGATGAATTAATGAAGCTTCTCTTTAATGAATGGGGAAATATTCTTGGGACTAAATCTAACATATTAAGATTTACTCCACGTGATTTAAAAGAATATAAAAAACAAAAATATACAGGAAAGAATGTTTTCGTTGTGGTTTCTGGTAATTTTAATAATAATTTAGCGAATAAAATAATCAAAGATAAGTTTTCCAAGATTTCTTCGGGGGATAGAAATTTAGTAAAGGATTTAAATAAAGTTGAATTATCTTTTAATAATTTAAAAATAATTAATAGAAAATTAGGGCAGTATAGCTTGTCTATGGGCGCAAGGTCTTTTCCTGCTAGCGATGATAGGTCTCACATTGCTCGCTTACTGTCTGTAATAATGGGTGGGTCTTTAAGTTCTCGTCTGTCAAAAACTGTAAGATATAAATTAGGGGCTGCTTATTTTATATATTCTAGTAATTCCTCAAATATAAATCATGGAGTTTTTGCTATACATGCGGGGATAGCAAAAGACAAGATAAAAGAATCCGTATCTGCTATATATAAGGAAATAGACGATATTATAAAAAATGGCCCTAGCGAAAAAGAGCTTGATAGAGCGAAAAAAAATCTAAATGGGCATATAATATTGAGCAATGAGTCAACTGGGGGGATAATGATGGATGCTGGGAAAGACATTATAAAATATGGTGAAATTAAAACAATAAGTTCTGTCATTGATAAAATAAATTCTGTTACAAAAAAAGATATTCAAAGTGTTGCTAAAGAAATTTTCAAAAAAGGAGCTATGAGGACTGCTATAGTTGGTCCTAAAAAAGGATTAGAGGGGATAGAAAAACTTATAAAATAATTACACTATACAAAAATAATCTTATATAGTATTATTTTTATAATGAGTGTAAATAAAATAGAAATTTCTTGGTCATCACTTTGGAAGGTGTTTGCAATGGTTCTTTTCGTGGTGGCTCTTTATTATATTAGAGAGACTTTGGCGGTTGTTTTTGCTGCTGTTATTTTATCTTCATCTATATATTCCCCAGTAAAATATTTAGAAAAGAAGGGGATACCTAAATTCATTAGTGTTTTTGTATTATTTTTATTAATCGGAGCAATTTTAGTTCTTGTTTTGTATACACTATTGCCAATAGCATTAATTCAGCTTCAGTATCTTTTAAACAACCTTGCATCAATAGAGTCTCCTATATTTGAAGCTTTTGGATTCTCGGATATTATTGGCCAATTAAGAACAGAGGCATACGATTTATTTAAGAATGTTCTGAGCGGAGGAGCTTCAATAGTAAATATTTTCTCTGGAATAGTTTCTAATATATTTTTTATAGTTAGTACAATTGTTTTGTCTTTCTATTTATCTATAAGCAAAGATGGAGTGGAGAGATTTATAAAAGCTATTACTCCAACAACTTCAGAAAAAAGAGTTATTAATTTGTATCTTAGAACAAGAAGAAAGCTTGAGAGGTGGCTGGCAGGACAGCTTACCCTCAGCGTTATAATCGGATTACTTACATTTGTTGGGCTTACTATAGTTGGGAATGAATACTCTATACTTCTGTCTGTGTTAGCTGCTGTTTTGGAACTTATACCTTATATAGGGCCTATAATAGTTGGGGTCATAGCATTTTTGCTTACATTGCAAGAATCTCTAGCTGCGGCCTTGGTTGTTGTTTTGATATTCTTTATAATCCAAGAGCTTGAAAATAATTTATTTGTTCCACTTGTTATGAGTAAAGCGGTTGATACGGACCCAGTTACAGTTGTTATAGCTCTTTTGGCTGGATCTCAACTTGCAGGAATGCTAGGTCTTTTATTGGCAGTCCCATCGGTCATAGTTATAGAAGAAGTAATGGATGATTTGTCAAAAAAGATTCACAAAGAAGAAGTCAAAGAAGTGGCGTAAATTAGTCTTTTTAAAATAACCTATTTATGCCAGGATTATTTCTGTTTAAAAAATATGGAAAATAAATTTTATATAACAACTACAATTCCTTATGTTAATGCTGAATTGCATATAGGGCATGTTTTAGAATTTCTTCAAGCAGATGCGCTTGCTAGGTATCATAGAGCTAAGGGAGAAAAAGTTCTTTTTTTAACTGGGACGGATGAGCATGGGATAAAAATGGAAAGAACGGCTAAAGAATTAGGAACAACGGCTAAAAAATTATCCGATAAGAATAGTAAGTTGGCAAAAGAAGTAAAAGATACAATAAATCTTTCATGGGATTTATTTATCAGAACAACTGATAAAAAAAATCATTTTCCTGGAGTTGAAAAAGTTTGGAAAGAGTTAGAGAAAAAAGGAGATATATATAAAAAGAAATACGGTGGACTTTATTGTGTTGGTTGTGAGGCTTTTTTATCTGAAAGGGATTTAGATGAAGAGGGTAGATGTAAAATACATGGGAAAGAGCCGGAAGTTTTGGAGGAAGAAAATTATTTCTTCAGAATGTCTGCATACTCAAAAACATTAAAACAAAAAATTCAGAGTGGTCAGATGAAAATAGTTCCAGATTGGAGGGGTAAAGAAATTCTTGCCTTGATAGAGAAAGGACTTGATGATGTTAGTTTTTCAAGGCCTTCTGATAAATTAAAGTGGGGGATTCCTGTTCCTGGAGATGATTCTCAAACTATTTATGTTTGGGCCGATGCCTTAACTAATTATATTTCTGCAATAGGGTATGGTAGAGAAGAGAAAGAATTTTCAAAGTGGTGGCCTGCTGATGTCCAGGTGCTTGGTAAGGACGTTTTGAGATTTCATGCTGCTATATGGCCATCAATGCTCATGTCTTTAAATTTACCATTGCCAAAAACTCTTTTTGTTCATGGGTTTATAACTGTTGAAGGACAGAAAATGTCTAAATCATTGGGTAATATTATTTCTCCAAAAGAATTAACGGATGAATATGGAGTTGATGCTGTTAGATATTATTTTTTGAGAGAAATTTCATCTTTTGATGACGGCGATTTTTCAAAACAAAGATTTATTGAGAGATATAATGGCGATCTTGCGAATGGTTTGGGGAATTTTTATTCTAGAACTTTATCTTTAGCCAATAATTTTGGAATTATAAATAATAATTCATCATCTATAGATCTTGAGGTTGAAAATCAGATTAGGAAAACAAGTGAGGGATTAGATAAATATATGTCAGAGTTTAGATTTAATGATGCTCTTGCTACTATATGGGAATTAATTGCTTTCGGGGATTCTTATGTAAATGAGAAAAAGCCTTGGTTGGATGATAAAACAGATGCAGAGAAGGAAAAGACAATATTAAATTTACTATTTATTTTGAATGCGACTTCTGTGTTTATAAAGCCATTTTTACCAGAGACATCTGAAAAGATTTCAGATTCTTTGGATTTTAATAAAAAAGAAATAAAGATAGATTCTAAAGAGCAATTATTTCCAAGGATGTAAGATATAAAATGAACGATATAAAAATAATAGATGCACATACTCATATAAATTTTCCTCAATTTGATAAAGACAGAAAAGAGGTTATTAAAATAGCCCATGAAAGTGGGATAGGAATGATTACGATAGGGACAGATATTGAGATGACAGAAAAAGCGATAGAAATTGCTTCAGAAAATGATAATGTTTGGGCTACTACAGGAATTCATCCTCATGATGCAAGAGAATACAATAGCTTTGAAGATATAGATAAGGATATAAAAATTTTAGAAGAACTTGCTAGTGATGATAACGTAGTTGGGATAGGTGAATGTGGTCTGGACTATTCTCAGTTAAAAGATGAAGAAGAGAAAAAGAAGCAAAAATATTTATTTTCAGAGCAAATAAAGATTTCTCATAAAACAAACAAGCCAATAATAATACATTGTAGAGATGCTTTTGATGATGTATTGGAAATACTTAAAGAAAATAAAAATAACTTATTAGATGAGCCTGGTATATGTCATTTTTTTACTGGCGATATAGATTTAGCTAAACAATTTTTAGATTTAGGATTTTCATTTACATTTGGAGGGCTTATAACTAAAACTTGTGAGTTTGATGATGTTCTTAATTTTATACCTAATGAAAATATTTTAATTGAAACAGATGCCCCTTTTGTTTCACCTAAGTCCAAAATGGGCAAAAGAAACGAACCTTTGTTTATATTAGAAACTTTAGAGACACTTTCAAAAATAAAGGGAATTGATTTTGAAGAAATGGCAGAGATAACTAAAAAGAATACAGAAAGAATTTTTAATTTAAAATAAAAAAAGACCCCGAAAAGTTTTTCGGGGCTCTGTTAGTCTGGGTGATTAGGGAATCTAAGTCCTATCTTTGCCATGAATGCAAATACGATAAATATCATCAAAGATATTGATACCACCACATCTTTTTCTTTGACGAAGACAGAAAACAGGGAATAGTACATGAAAGAAATCAAACCTCCGCAAAGTGTAAAAACAAGAATGTTTATGTCCCTCAAAAGCAGAAATCGAGAAAGGTTCCTCAGAATCTTCATCTTATCCTCCAGGATTTAGAATGCTGCTTATATAATAGCATAATATATTTGTTTAGTCAATGTATCTTATGTTTTGTTTGATGTTTGAATATCATTCATTTTTTATCTATCATTTAAAAGATGAGCAATAAGTTAATAAAATGGTTTTCTGTTTCCTTGCTTTTAGTGGGAGTGTTTCTTATGGGCTATTTTATTGTAGACAAATTACCATCAAAAACTATTACTTTAGACAGAAATGAGAATTTGAATAATGTTGAAAGTTTTAATTTTAACGAATTAAAAAACAATATAAGGAATATATTTGGTGGAGATAAGGAATATATTGATGCTGTCGTTTTTGGAATTCCAGGAGAAGGCTACAAAGCTAGTTTGCTAGCAGATACAATACTTTTAGCTAGATATAATGTTGATGATAGTAAGCTTTTTTTAGTTTCAATTCCACGAGATTTATGGGTGTCTGATAAAGATGAGTCTTTTAAGTTAAACGAGATTTTAATAAGAAATAAGATTAATTTTAGCTTAAATCTTATAGAAAAGATTACCGGAGTTTATACAAATAATTATGTTGTTGTGGATCTTAATATGGTAAGTGATGTTGTGGATTGGTTTGGAGGGGTGGATATATTTCTTGACGAACCGGCAATAGATTGGGTTAGTGGTTATACTTTAGAGGAAGGGGTTCATCATTTAAATGGTGAAGATGCAGTTTGGTTGATAAGAAACAGATATAATGAAAAAGGGGATTTTTTTAGAGAAAATAATCAACACAAAATAATTGAATCTATTATAGACGAGTTTATAAGTCTTTCTACTCAAGACAAATTAAAATTTGCTAAATATTTTATTTTAGACTCTGCGTTTCTTGATAATGTAAGGGTGGATTTTTCTGATGCGACGCCGTTTTTATTTAATAATGACAAAGAAAAAGTTTTTATAGAAAGTATTGTCTTAGACCCAAGCACAAACCTCCTTAAAATATCTGAAATTGATATCTCCAGTATAAATTCAAGCTCAACTAAAATATCTATAGTTGTGCCAGTGCTTGGTTTTGGAAATTATTCCGAAATTAGGGAATATATTCAAAACTTAATAAATAAGAATTAATCTTCTTGGCTTGCTAAAATTTCTTTTTCTATCTCTTTAACTACTTTTGGATTTTCTTTTAAATATTCTGAGGCTGCATCCATCCCAACGCCTAATTTTTCATCTTTGAATTTATATGTATTCCCACTTCTTTCAATAGCTTTGCTTTTCATTCCAGCATTTATTATATCGTGCTCATAAGATATACCTAATCCATAAATTATATCGAATTCTGCAATTTTGAATGGTGTTGCTACCTTGTTTTTTGCTACTTTAACTCTAACTCTATTTCCTATTATATCTTCCTTCTTTTTTATCTGGGCTATTTTTCGAACGTCTAGCCTTACAGATGAATAGAATTTTAAAGCTCTGCCTCCAGGGGTTGTATCTGGGCTTCCCCACATTATTCCTATCTTAGATCTTAATTGATTTATGAATATTATTACAGTGTTTGTTTTAGATGCTATTGACGTGAGTTTTCTTAAAGCTTGAGACATAAGTCGAGCTTGTAGCCCTATTTGTTGTTGGCCTATTTCTCCATTTATTTCTGCTTGTGGTGTTAGTGCTGCTACTGAGTCAACAACCACAACATCAATAAGCTCTGATCTAACTAAATTTTCTAATATATTAAGAGCCTCTTCTCCGCTGTTGGGTTGTGATATTAGTAATTCTTTAACCTTTACTCCAATCCTTTTAGCATATTCTGGGTCAAGTGCATGCTCTGCGTCTATAAATGCGCATTTACCGCCTTTCTTCTGGGATTCGGCAATTATTGATAAAGACAAAGTGGTTTTTCCTGACATTTCTGGTCCATATATCTCAACTATTCTTCCTTCTGGTATTCCACCTACTCCTAGTGCTAAATCCAATGAAAAGGATCCTGTCTTTATTGTTTCAACCTTAGTGGCTTTTTGATCCCCAAGTTTCATTATTGAACCTTCTCCAAATTTATCTTGAAGACTATCTATTAATTTTTGTATATCATCCATTTCTTCTGTTTTCCTGCTCTCTTTTTTTGTAGATTTTTTAGGCATTTTTTTATTGTTAATTTATAATATTTTCATTTTCAATATCTGTTGAAGTTGAAGTTGGTGTATTAAAATCTTCTTCTATTTCATTGTATGTAATAGTTATGTTTTTAACTGCTGGCTTTCCAAGTAGTCTTTTTGCAGTTATTTCAAAATTATTTATTCCTCTTTCTAAATACACTTCTTTTTCAAAATTTCCTTCCGAATTTGTTAATACCTCAGTTCCGTTTATTAGGACTTTGCTTTTATTATCTCCAACATTTCCCTTAATTGTAAATCTATCTGACATATACACCATTTCTTCTGATGAGGGGGTTGTTATTTCTAAACTTGTTTTCCCTGTAAATATTGAACTGGTTGTTATTAGAAATATTATTAATCCAATTATTGTTATTGGAATTATAATTATGCTTCTCCTAGTTTTTTTAGGCTCGTATCTATTAGCTGGCATTAAGTCTTTTTTCCCTGATTTCTTTATTTTATCTTCATTTATAAACTCTTCCCATAATAAATCAAAATCTAAATCTAATACTTCTGATATTGTTCTTAAATACCCCCTAACATACGGCATTGGTGGTAATTTGTCGAAATTTCTATTAAGTATTGCGTTTAAATATTCGTGGACTATATCTGTTTCTTCAACTAATTCTTCCACGCTGATATTTTTTGCACGCATTCCTTCTTTAATTATGTCGTTGTAGTGTTGTATTTCTCCCATATTGTTTAAATGTTATTTATTCTTCTTCAAGGTTATCTTTTCCTTCTTCGTTTATATATACCTCTCTTGGCTTTGCCCCATTTGACGGACCAACTACTCCTTTGTCTTCTAGAATATCTAATATTCTAGCTGCTCTAGCATACCCCACTTTTAACTTTCTTTGTAGTAGGGAAGAGGATGCTTTTTGTTGAATTTTTATTAATTCTATTGCCTCTGGAATTAAGTCATCTTCTTCGTCCTCTACCTCAAAAGATTCAAATAAATTATCTGGACCTAAATTGCTTCCGTCTTCTACCTCTTCTGAGCCATCTATATTAATTTCATTAACATAGTTTTTGTTATTTTTCTTTATGTAGCTAGCAACGTCTTTTATTTCCTCTTCTGATATATATGCCCCTTGAATTCTTTTTGGTTTTGACAATTTTGCTGATGTAAATAAGAAGTCTCCACCTCCAAGAAGTTTTTCAGCTCCAGATGTATCAAGTATCGTTCTTGAGTCTATTTGACTTGCAACTTGTAAGGCTATTCTAGATGTTATGTTTGCTTTTATTAATCCAGTTATAACTTCCACCGATGGCCTTTGTGTTGATAGTATTAGGTGTATTCCTGTTGCCCTTGCCATCTGGGCTAATCTAACAATTGCATTTTCAATATCGTGTCCGTATGTTGCCATAAGATCGGCCATTTCATCAACAACAATTATTATGTAAGGCATTATATTGCCGTTTTTCTTATTGTAGCTTTGAATGTCTCTAGCACCTGCGGATAAAAGAAGGTCGTATCTCCTGTCCATTTCAGATATAGCCCATCTAAATACTCCCAATGATTTTTTACCGCTTGTTACAACGGGCGCTGTTAAATGGGGCAAACCAGAATAATGAGACAATTCGACTCTTTTTGGGTCTATCATCACCAAATTCAAGTTTGCTGGTGAATTTTTATAAAGCAATGAAATCAATAATGAGTGTAATGTGATTGATTTACCTGCGCCTGTTGCACCGGCTACTAATAGGTGAGGCATAGATGCTATGTCTGCAAAGATAGGTTTCCCAGTAACGTCTTTTCCAAGAGGAATTGTTAGAGGGGGCGAGTTCTTAAATTCTGGATAAGAAATTAATTCCCCTAATCTAACAATAGATGCATCTTTGTTTGGGACTTCTATCCCAACATAAGGCTTCCCTGGTATTGGTGCTTCTATTCTTATTGGGTGAGCTGACAATGCAAGTGATAAATCTTGGTTTAATGCAATAATTCTAGATAATTTTATACCCTCTGCTGGCCTTAGTGCATATCTTGTAACTTTTGGTCCTATATTTATTTCGCCTATTTCAACAGGTATCCCAAAACTTTCCAATGTTCTTTTTATTATATTGGCGCTTGCTCTCAAATCTCCTGCTTTTGGTTTTTCAACTTTACTCTTTAATAAGTTATATGGAGGAGCAGAGTATTCTTTATCAAGAGCCTGAGAATAAGTTCTTTCATTATACATCTTTTCATATTCTTCTTCGTCTTTCTCCTCTTTCTCTTTTTTTGTTTCTTTCATTTCTTTCTTTGATTCTTTCTCTATTTTTTCAATATCTTTTTCTATTTCCGGAATTGATGGGATAACACTTTCTTTCCTTTCTTTTTTTATTTCTTTTATTTCTTCTTTATTTTCTCTAGGCTCCCTCCTTAGATATATTGGCTGATCTAGGGTTACTATTATTCCTATTATCCCTAATAATATTGTAACTATGCCCCAAGCTAAATTACCGAACCAAGTTGTTGGGTATCCAAAAATATCTCCTATAACTCCCCCAGAAGATGGAGATAAAACATCCATAAACCCAAGCGCACTAAACAAAAATATAATAGAACCTATGAATGTTGAGCTGTAAATTCTTGAGCGAACTTTATTTATAAAAAAGTTTATAGCCCCACCTATAAACGTTATAGGTAGAAATACATAACCCCACCCAAAAAGCCAAAACAATGCATTGTATATTGTTTCTCCTATTGCTCCTGCTCCTCCAAATCCAGCCAGTGTTAATATTATGGAGATTGATAAGAAAATTATTCCCCAAATGCTTTGTATTGTTTCTTGTTTTAGTCTGTTTTTGTCAGATATTTTCTTATTGTTCTTCCTTTTTTTATTGCTCTTTTTTGCCATGCATATATATTAGCATAATTATATTTTCATAAAAATACTGAAGCATATTAAATACTTTAATTTTATAATTTATATTGCTTTTGCAACTACTAAACCTATTATTTTTTTAGCTCCTTCTGATTTTAGTATTTTAGATGCTTCATTTAACGTGGCTCCAGATGTAGAAATATCATCTATTAGTAATATTTTTTTATTTTTTATTTCAACCCCCATATTTAATTGCATTGTATTTTTTACATTAGTAAATCTGTTCCAGCTATTCCTGATTGTTGTTTGAGATTCTTTATCCTCTATTTTTTCAAGGGTTTTTATAATTGGAATATTAAAATAATTTGAAACTATTTTTGCTAATTCTTTTGATTGATTAAATCCTCTTCTCCTTTCTTTTTTATGATGAAGTGGGATATAGGATATATAAAAATCTTTTATTTCTAAATTTAAATTATTTATATATACAATTATTAACGAAGAAAGGATTTTTTTAATCGATTGCAACCTCTTGTATTTATAAGAATGTATCAGCGCAGGTATGGGCTCATGATAAAAGCAAGCAGGCGCTAGTATAAATTTTGTATTATGACATTCTATTTTATAATTTGTTTTTCTAGCATTGCACTTAGGGCACATAAAGGAGTTATTTATATGTATTAAATTAAAACAGTTATCACACAATAATTTTTCTTGATTTTCTATTCTTTTTTTACAATTAATACAAACTGGGGGATATATGGAATCCAATATGTTCTTTTTTATTGATTTAATTTTTTTTGATAAATTCATAAAAATTTTTTAGGATTTCTCTCGTTTTATTTATCATCTTTATATAGTATAATATTAAAATAAACTGTTTAAGTTTTATTATTTTGTATAAACCAAGTCTTATATGAGCTTTTTTAAAAAACTATTATCCTCATCTTCTGTTTTAGGAGTTGATATTGGGACTACTTCAATAAAGGTGGTTGAATTAAAAAAAACTGGCGAGGCCCCGGAATTAGTAAACTACGGATTATTGGAGACTGTTAAGCACTTTGAGAGAGTTAACGATATAATACAGTCTGACTCTTTGAAAATATCTGTTAAGCAAGCCTCTTCTTTATTGAAGACAATTATAAAAAAATCTTCTTTTAATACTAATGATGCAATTGCGTCTATCCCTTCTTTCGCTTCTTACACAACGCTTGTTGAAATGCCACAAATGACAGATTCGGAAACTAAAAGTGCTATGTCTTTTCAAATTCAGCAAAATATTCCATTACCAATATCTCAGGTTGCTGTTGATTGGATGAGGGTTGGGAGTAAAACAGATGAAAATGGCAATGAAAAACAATTCATACTTATTGTTGCAATCCCCAACGACATTATCCAAAGATATAGAGAAATATTTAAAAATGCAGGATTGAGTCTAAAGGCCCTAGAGGTTGATTTTCTCTCATGTGCAAGATCTGTTATAGGAAATGATAAAACGCCTTCAATTATTATGGACATAGGGTCTAGGTCAACTAATGTTATTGTATCTGATGGTGGATTTGTAAAATACAACAATCATATAAATTATGGTGGAGATTTTTTGACAGAAGCTATAGCTAAAGGTGTTGGGGTTAGCAATACAAGAGCTGAAGAGTTAAAGAGGGCTAGAGGACTTTCTGGCGGAGGCGGTCAGTATGAGTTATCCACATTACAAACACCGTTTTTAGATGTTATAATAGATGAAGTAATAAAAGAAAAGGCAAATTTTCAAAGTAGATTTGATATTCAAATCCAAAGAATTGTCTTGGTTGGTGGAGGCTCGGAATTGATAGGGATAGATAAATATATTGAAAGCAAGATAGAAATACCTACAGTTGTTGGTAATGGATTACTTCATGTTTCCTATCCTCCTAGCCTAGAAATGGTTTCAAAAGATTTAAAAACAAGATTTGCTACATCTATAGGATCGGCAATAAAAAAATTTACTGAATAAAAATGTTTCAAATATCTAAAAATAAACCCAATCCAATTAGTCCTGGTGCGCCATCTGCACCTAAGCCTCCTTCTCCTCCAGTTTCTGGGGGGTCTAGGTCTGAGGGTAGCGGACAAATGGCGTGGCGCTTGGTTGTGGTAATGACAATTATATTTGGTTTGTTTGTTTTGTTGTGGGCAGGATTAAAGTTTGGTTATGAGGCATATCTAAATTCAAAAATAAATGATGTAGATTCTCAACTAAATACATTATCATCTTCAATAAGCAAGGAAGAAAGGGGTGATTTTATAAAGCTGTATTCCCAATTATATAATATTGAATTACTTGCTGACATGCATTACAACACTCCTACTTTCTTTGATTTTGTTGAATCTGCAACTTACCCAAATGTTATTTTGACTAGAATAAGGATACAGCCTGAAAAATCAATAGCCCAAATAGATGGGGTTGCTGTAAATTACAATACATTATCAGATCAAATCTATTCTTATAAAAAATATTCTAATGTGGAGAATGTTGTTTTAGATTCATCAAGAGCAAGAGATGTTGATGAAGGTGGAGGAGTAGATTTTTCAATAAAGGTTATTATGAATACAAGTTTTTTCAAATAAAATAAAATGAAAGGAACAAAGAAAAGATTGGTTTCTATAATGATAGCATTAATTATGTTAATAGCTTCTGTCTTTGTTTACTCTTATTTTGTTAAAGATGAGTATCAACAAGTAAAGTATTCCAGAGGTGTATTGCTTTCTAAGTCTCAAGATTTAATTTACTACGAAAATACAGTAAATAAAGTTGAGTCTTTTATGTCCCAGATAAATAGTAATGAAGATGTTAAAGGCAAGGTTTCATTAATGTTGCCTGGTGAAGCTAAGACGGGATATTTTACAAATCAAATAATAGAGTTAGCAAGGATAAATGGAATAACTATAGAAGCATTAAGCTTAAAATTAAACCCATTAATGCCTTCTGATAACAGTGCGGTTAGTGATATAGGGAGTATGACAGCAAGTGTTAAGGCTAATGGAACTTATGCTGGATTAAAGTCTTTTGTGAGACAAATAAATAACAATTTATTAATAATGAATATAAATGAATTGAATGCAGATCATCAATTAACATCTAACGATAGTAAATTGAATTATACGATGTCTATAACAAGTTATTATCAATCAGCAAGTAATTAATATGGCAATATATATAGAAGAAGAAAAAGGATCAAAGGGTAGCTTGTTTAGCACGTTGGCTACTTTTGTAATCCTTATAATAATAGGAGTTGCAATATACTATGTATTCTTTGTTAAGCCTGAAATTATAGAAAATATTACTCCTAGTCAGCTACAATCGATAGATAACATTGTTAATATAAATTTTGATCCATCAGAAGTATTTAATGGAGAATTTTTTAATAGCTTAAATCAAAATGTTCCAGAATATGAACCTGGCCCCGCTGGTAATTCATCGCCATTTGGTGTCTTTTAAATATAAGAAAAATGACCAATAAAGTTTTAATTGACAAATTAGTTGAGGATAATTTGTTGGACAAAGAAACTGGAAAGAAGCTTTTACAAGAGGCTTCTTTTGCGAAGAGAGATGTTTATGAAATAATTCATGAGAGGAAAATTATTCCAGAAAAAAAATTACTTGAAGAAAAAAGCAAGATATTGCAGATTCCTTTTGCTGAAGTTGAAGCTGAAGATGTTAGTGATGAATTGTTAAAATTTTTACCAGAGCAAACGATAAAAAATTTTAAAGTTGCCCCAGTTTCTAAGGATGGGGATATGTTGGTTGTTGGTATGGTTAATCCCGATGATGAGAGAGCTCAAGAAGCTTTAAAGTTTATAGCTCAGCAAAATAAATTAAATTTAGGAGTTTATTTAATATCATTAGAGTTCTGGGAAGATGTTTTAAGAAGATACTCACCTTACAGAAGCGATGTTTCTAAGGCTGTTGAAGCTGTTACAGCTGTTGGGTCTAAAAAATTATTTTCACAACAAAAGGTTACAGAAATTGAATCTGGGTCTGCGGGGGAGGATGCTCCTATAATTAAAATAGTAGCATCAACTTTAAAAGAGGCAGTTTTTGAAAAAGCTTCTGATATACACGTAGAGCCTCAAAGAAATAGATTGAGAGTTAGATTTAGAATTGATGGCAATTTAAAAGAAGTCGCTTCAATGCCGATAGAAGTTCACCAACCTATAATTTCTCGTGTTAAAGTTCTCTCAGATTTAAAAATAGATGAAACCAGAGTCCCTCAAGATGGACGATTTAGGTCTTTAATAAATGGAAGAGATATAGACTTCCGTGTTTCTACTTTTCCTACTCCTGTTGGTGAAAAGGTTGCTATTCGTGTACTAGATCCAACTGTTGGATTGAAGGGATTAGAAGAACTTGGATTAGTTGGTAGAAATCTTGAAATGATTAAACAAGAAATACATAAACCTTATGGAATGGTCTTAATAACTGGCCCTACTGGTTCTGGTAAAACAACGACTCTTTATGCGATTATGCAGAAATTGGCAACAGATGAAGTTAATGTCGTCAGTTTAGAAGATCCCGTTGAATATTATATAGATGGACTAAATCAATCTCAGGTTAAGCCTGAAATAGGATATACTTTTGCTTCTGGTCTTAGGCAAATTCTTAGACAAGACCCCGATGTTATCATGGTAGGTGAAATTCGTGATAATGAAACAGCTGAGCTATCAATCCATGCCGCATTAACTGGTCATATAGTTCTATCCACATTGCATACAAATAATTCAATTGGCGTTGTGCCTCGTCTTATTGATATGGGGATAAAACAATTTTTACTTCCTGCATCTGTTAATCTTATGCTTGCACAAAGACTTGTGCCCAAATTATGTCAGAAGTGCTTGATTGAGGAGAATGTTACCGCAGAAATATCTTCTATTATAGATAAAGAGCTGTCTTATATGGATGAAGCTACAATAAAAGAGCTTGATATAAAGAAGCCTTATAAAATTTATAAATCTAAGGGATGTGATGCATGTAATGGGAAGGGTATAGCGGGAAGAATTGCTATATTTGAAACTTTACAAATGACAGACAGCTTGAGAAATATTGTAGGAAGCTCTCCTACCGAAGAAAAAATAATAGAAGAGGCTAGCACGCAGAAAATGGTAACTTTAAGACAGGACGGCATAGCCAAATCATTAAGAGGCTTGGTGTCCTTTGAAACCATAATGAGAGAGACGGAGGAAATATAATTTGTTAAATTGGGAAAAACTATATAAATATTATATAATTAAGGTGTATTACTGTATTAAAAAAATAATTTTATGATGGATTACAAACAGAAATTAGGAGATTTACTCACCATAACAGCTAAACAAAATGCTTCAGATATTCATATAATTGCTGGTAGGTATCCAACATTGAGAATAGATGGGGCTTTAGTTCCACTAACTAATGAAAGTATCTTAACTCCGCAAGACACTGTTGGTTTGGGGAATGCTTTATTGGGGGATGTTAGAATGAAGGAGTTAATAGCAAAAAGAGAGCTAGACTTGTCTTATACCTTTGAGGATAAAGCCAGATTTCGTGTGAATGTTTATTTTGAAAGGGGGAATGTAGCTATTGCTATGAGATTAATTCCTGCAAAAATAAGCACTATTGAGGAATTGGCGTTGCCATCTGTTTTGCATGATTTTACCGGTTTATCACAAGGACTTGTTTTGGTTGTTGGTCCCGCTGGACATGGTAAATCAACTACACTTGCTTCTTTTTTGGATGAAATAAATCACAGTAGGACAGAACATATAATAACTATTGAAGATCCTGTAGAGTATATGTTTGTTCAAGACAAAAGCATTGTTTCTCAAAGAGAGGTTGGAGATGACACAATAAATTTCTCTAATGGATTGAGATCTATTTTAAGACAAGATCCGGACGTTATCATGGTAGGTGAAATGAGAGATAACGAATCAATTGCTACTGTATTAACTGCTGCGGAAACTGGGCATTTAGTGTTTTCAACTTTACATACAAATTCTGCATCACAAACAATAGATAGAATAATAGATAGTTTTCCATCCTCACAACAAGGGCAGATATCTTCACAATTAGCAGCTACTCTTGTGGGTATAGTTTCAGAGAGATTAATTCCTAAAGTGAATGGTGGAAGAGTCCCCGCTTGTGAGGTTATGATAGTAAATCCTGCTATAAGAAATTTGATTAGAGAAAAGAAAACCTATCAAATAGATCTTGTTATTGAAACTAATGCGCAGGAAGGGATGATAACGCTAAATAGATCTTTGGCAGACCTTGTTAGAAGGAGGGAAATAAATATGGAGCAAGCTCTTATGTATTCATTAGATCCTTCAGAATTAAAGATTCTTCTATCAAAATAATTTAGTTTTATGAAATTTAAATATCAAGCAAGAAATCAGAGTGGAGGATTGCAGATGGGTTATGTTAACGCGCCTGATAAGAACACCGCCATGAAGATATTAACAGATCACAATCTGTTTATTTTGAGTATAGAATCTGAAAAAACCAATAATATACAGAGAAAATTGTTAGGATTTCTATACAGAGTAAAATCCAAGGATTTAATGATATTTACTAGACAATTAGCTACATTGGTGGAATCTGAAATACCTTTGAGCGATTCTTTAAATTCTCTTTACAGGCAGATAACAAATCCAACATTAAAAGAAGCTACTTTTCAGATAATACAAGATGTTGAATCTGGTCTTTCACTTTCACAGGCTTTGGAAAAGAGAAGGCCTATATTTTCAGATTTTTATATAAGCATGATAAGGTCCGCTGAAGTAACAGGTAAATTAGAAGAGACTATGAAATTCCTAGCTGATTATATGGAAAAAGAAGCTAAATGGCATGCTAAAGTTGTTAATGCTTTGATATACCCTGCTGTTCTTTTGGGGTTGTTTGTTATTGTGGCTGGAATTATGATTGTGTCTGTATTCCCTAAATTAGTCCCCGTGTTTGAAGAATCAGGAACTTCTTTGCCGTGGACTACAAAAATTATACTTGGAATGGGAAATTTCTTGGTTAATTGGTGGTGGTTAGCAGGAATTATTATAGTTGCTTTGATGTTTATAATCTATGATTATTTTAGTAGTAAAGAAGGTAAGGCTGTAGGAGGGCAGATACTTTTAATGACTCCTGTCTTTGGGAAGCTTTTCAAAAAAATGTATATAACTAGATTTGCTCAATCTTTCAGTGTTCTTATCAAGGGAGGAATTCCTATGACTCAGGCAATAGAGATAGCGGCTGATACAATAGGAAATCAGGTTTATAAAGAATTATTAGATCATATAGCACAAGGAGTTAGGGAGGGGGCTGTTTTTTCTAAATTGTTAGCTAAAGAGGTTAAATATTTCCCGGTTATGGTTGGTCAGATGGCAGCTGTTGGTGAGACTACTGGTAGACTGGAGCAAATGATGTCAAAGATTTCTGAATTTTATGATGAAGAAGTTAATGACATGATGGCTAATTTAGGGGAATTAATTCAACCAGTGTTAATTCTTGTAATAGGCTTGTTGGTTGGAGTTCTATTCGCTTCAATTCTTATGCCAATATATAATTTGGCGCAAACATTCAAGGTGTAGTATAATTATTTAAATTATTAAATTATATTTAAAAATTAAAAATCTATGACTAAAAATAAAGGATTTACGCTTATAGAAATGATGGTTGTGGTTGCTATAATAGCTATCTTATCTGGTTCTTTTCTTATTGGGCTAAGAGGTTTCAGGTCAAGTGCTTATGATGCAAGAAGATTGTCTGATTTACAGAAAATACAGGGATCTCTTGAGCTTTATTACAATAAGTATGGGGTTTATCCTAATGCATCTCAGAACTGGGATGCTTTAGCTGGCGCTCTTTATGGGGTTGGAGTAACTAAACTTCCTGATGATCCTCAATTTAGTGCGGGTGTTACAGAAAATTATGAGTATGGTGTAGATGAGGCAAATGGATTGCAAAGCTATGTTTTGAGGGCTAAATTAAGTGATACAGAAAACAAATCACTTGATAATGATATTGATGGGATAGTCTACGGTATTAATTGTGAAGATAGTTCTGGATATTACTGCATAACTCCATAAGTAAATTAGTTTATGCTTTATAATCCGATTAGCTATTTAGGGGTAATCTTGTTTTTGTTTGGTATATCTATAGGTAGTTTTTTGAATGTTTTACTTTCAAGGTATAATCCAGAAAAAGATAATTTCTTTTCGCTTAAAAGAGCTCGTGGTAGATCTTATTGTGATAATTGTAAGAAAAAATTAAAATGGTACGAACTCATACCCGTTATTAGTTTTATTATACAATTAGGCAAATGTCGCTCATGTAGAAATAAAATTTCTTTAGTCAATCCTTTTATTGAAATATTGTCCGGTTTAGTTTTTACTTTTGTCCCCTATGTAGTGAGTAAATTTTTCACATATTGGTTTTTATTTTACGGACTTTATTTATTTTCTTTTATATCAATACTTTGGATTTTAGTAATACTAGCTTTAATAGCAATATCTTATATTGATTTAAGATATTATATTATTCCTAATTCTTTGAATACTCTTTTGTTGGTCGTGGGCTTTGTTTGGGTTTTTGTAATGAGTAAATTTATGGTGTCTGGCTCTGTTTATAAGGGTTCATTTCTACATCAATACTCTCAATTATTCTTTACTTTTGATTCTGCTTGGGCAAATGCTTTTTCCGGACTTATTTTTGGAAGTGTTATTTTTCTAATAATCTATTTAATTACTAGAGGCAAAGCTATGGGGGTAGGCGATATAAAAATGATTGGAGCTCTCGGTTTTTTATTCGGATGGCCTGACATATTAATAATATCTTTTCTACCTTTTATAATAGGAACCTTCTATGCTTTCTATTTAATGCTAAAAAATAAAAAAACAATGAAAGACAAAATACCCTTCGGTCCATTTATAGCTGTATCTGCTATTGTAGTGTTCTTTTTTGGTTCTGGATTATTGTCGTCATATTTTGCTATAATTGGTATGTAGGAGATTTTTAGCCACGTACTATTTTATAGAAAAATAATGCTTTTTAGTAATAAAAATAAGAATTTTAAAGATCTAGGATTCACTCTTATTGAGTTAATGGTAACGGTTTCTTTAACTGTTCTTTTTACTGCTTTTGCTGCAACTTCTAATAGGTCTACAAATAACCAAATAGCACTTTATACAGAGCAGGGTAAGATAATAAATTTAATATACAAAGCTAGATCTCTAGCGATTTCTACATATACAAGAACAGAAAATAGTGAGGATGTGCCTTGTGGGTATGGTATATATTTAAATAAGATAGATTATCAATCCCCTGTGTCAGAAATTATAATCTTCAAGGATTTACCAGACTTTGACGGCACTTGTAAAGTTTATACAGATTTTATAAATCAACAAAATTTATATAATTACGACGAAGGTGAAAATTTTGAAGTTGTTAAGCTTTCCAATGTTGAAGTGAATGCTAATTTTACATCTATGTTATTTATTCCCCCAGACCCCGTTGTATATACAGACTCTCTAGACTTCCCACTAGATATTGAGATTTATAGTCCAAAATTAGATTCAAGTATCTATTTGCAAGTAAATAGGTTTGGACAGATAGTAACAAAAAGTATTTTTTAATGAATTTTATAAAAAAACAAAAAGGTCAAGTTATGGTTGAGTCAATGGTTGCTTTGGCTATGGTTGTGATCAGCTTATTAGGAATATTAAGTTTACTCTCCAATTCTATGGCTATAAATAAAATTATAGCTAATCAGTATGTTGCCTCTTATCTTGCATCTGAAGGAATTGAAATAGTAAAAAATATAATAGATTCAAATACAGCTCAGGGTGTTGAGTTTAATAACGGAATAAGTAATTGCTCTGGTGGATGTTTTTTCCAATATAATTCTGTTGAAAAAATGACCTCTATTACACCTGGGACTAAATTGAGACTGGATGTTAATTCTGGTGTTTATTCATACGATAGTGGAGAGGAGACTCCTTTTGAAAGAATTATAAAAATAACTCCTGTTACTAGCGATTTGGGGACTTTTGGTTTAGATGTTGTATCTACTGTTGAGTGGAAGTCTAGGGGTAATGTTGATAACGAAATAAGTGTAGAGGATATATTTTATAATTGGAGATAGTTTATGCAAATTAATTTAAATTACAAAAAAAGGAATGGGTCCACAATGATAGAGCTTCTGGTTGCTATGAGTATTTTTGCTATTTTTGTTGCTATAGCAATAGGGGGCTTTATACAAAGCTTATCTAGTCAAAGATTAATTCTGAAACTTATGTCTGCTACAGATGGAATGACATTTCCATTAGAGCAGATTTCAAGAGAAGTTAGAGTAGGAAGTGATTTTCAGTCTTCTGGCCCGAACAATTTTGTTAATAATTTCTATTTCAATAGAGTTGAGGGTAGTGGCGTTGAGGGGGAAGATCAGGAATATCAAATAATGTATAGTTATGATTCAGCCAGCCATTCAATAGTAAGAAAAAAGACTTTACTAATAAATGGATCTCCTTCTGGTACTTCCTATGAGGAAAAAATTACACCAGACAATATTCAAGTAGATGATTTTAGG